>NZ_CP142675.1:0-331666 GCF_036365825.1 Qipengyuania sp. HL-TH1 | reverse complement strand
CAGCGCGGCGCGTGCCCGCTGGGCGGGAAGCAGGTAGAAGGCATAGAAGATGCCCGCTGCGAGGCAGAACAGGTCGCCCACGAAGGTGGTCGCGGAAATCTCGAGGCTGCGGCCCAGCAATATGCCCGCGCCGACCAGCGCTGCGAGCACGCCTACCCCTTCCTGCCCCGACGGCGCACGCCGCGCCGCGATGATCCCCCAGGCCATCAGGATCACACTGCCCGAATTGCCGAACAGCGTGGCATTCGCGAGCCGGGTCCGCTCGATCCCGACATGCCAGCTGGCGAGATCGACAGCGAAAAACGCGCCGGCGAGCAGGCACAGCAGCACCAGCCGCCCGTCGATCGGTCCCGGCGAACGGCCGCGCCAGGCGAGCAGCGCCAGCACCGGGAGCGGCAGCAGAAGCCGCCAGAAACCGGCGGAGACGGGGCCGGTGTCGGACAGCCGGACGAGCCATGGACCCAGCGCCAGCGCGATGTTTCCCGCGACCAGCGCGGCGAAGTGCCATGCACTTGCCTGAAAGCCATTCTTGTCCGGTGTGGCGGTTGCACTGCCCATGACCCGCCCCTAGCTCAATGGCCAACACGCGCTAGCAAAAAGGATTTGCCCGCATGCACGAAAGCCTGTTCCAGCCGCTCACCATGGGTGCCCTCGAAGCGAAGAACCGTATCTTCATGGCGCCGCTGACCCGCGGCCGCTCGACCCAGCCCGGCTCGGTCCCCAACGAGATGATGGAAACGTACTATCGCCAGCGGGCGAGTGCCGGCCTGATCATTTCCGAAGCCACCGGGATCAGCGTCGAAGGCCTCGGCTGGCCCGCCGCACCGGGGCTCTGGAGCGACGAACAGGTCGAAGGCTGGAAGCCGATCACCGACGCCGTCCATGCAGAAGGCGGGCTGATCGTTCTCCAGCTATGGCACATGGGCCGTCTGGTGCACCCCGATTTCCTCGGCGGCAATCCGCCGGTGTCCGCCAGCGCGACCACCGCGCCGGGTCATGCGCATACCTTCGAAGGGCGCAAGGATCACCAAGCCGCGAGGGCCCTGTCGGTCGATGAAATTGCGCGCGTGGTCGAGGACTATCGCCATGCCGCCGAGAACGCGAAGAAGGCCGGCTTCGATGGAGTCCAGCTGCACGCGGCGAATGGCTATCTGGTCGACCAGTTCCTGCGCGACAGCACCAATCTGCGCGATGACGATTATGGCGGTAGCCCCGAAAACCGCAGCCGCTTCCTGCGCGAAGTGCTGACCGCGCTGGTCGATGTCTGGGGTGCGGACCGCGTCGGCGTCCGCCTGTCGCCCAATGGCGAGACGCAGGGCTGCGACGATAGCGACCCGGCAGCCACCTTCGGCGCCGCCGCCCGGGTGATCGAGGAACTTGGCGTGGCTTTCCTCGAGCTGCGCGAACCGGGCCCCGACGGCACCTTCGGCAGCACCGACGTTCCCAAGCAGAGCCCGCTGATCCGCGAGCTCTATACCGGCGCGCTGGTGCTCAACAGCGATTACACGCCCGAGGGTGCCGTGGCCGATCTCGAGGCCGACCGGGCCGACGCGATCAGCTGGGGCCGCGACTTCATTTCCAATCCCGACCTGCCGGCACGCTTCCGGACGGGCGCGGAGATTGCGCCGAATGTGAATGTGCCGCATAGCTGGTATGGTCAGGGACCTGCCGGATACATCGA
Source organism: Qipengyuania sp. HL-TH1 (assembly GCF_036365825.1). Lineage (NCBI taxonomy): Bacteria > Pseudomonadati > Pseudomonadota > Alphaproteobacteria > Sphingomonadales > Erythrobacteraceae > Qipengyuania > Qipengyuania profunda. Next base: position 329,985 of record NZ_CP142675.1, on the reverse strand, counting down.
TTACCCGATGCTAACTAAGCAGGAGCAAGCTGCGGCCGAGTGAGTCGCCGTGCGGCGACACTTCGGAGGCTGAATGCGGTCGTGGATACTCATCCCGGCAGATAACGAGAAGGCGATCGGCTCGGCAGCGGGCACGGGGGCCGAGGCGGTGGTCATCGACCTCGCCCGGCCCCTTCGTGCTGCCCAGCAGGCCACCGCACGGATCGCCGCGACGACCTGGCTGCGGCTGCATCGCGAACAGCTGGTGGCGCAGCGCAAGTTCCAACGCTGGGTGCGCATCCCCGCGCTCGGCACCCCGCACTGGCGCGATGATCTGGATGCCGCGATGGATGGCTCGCCGCACGGGATCGTGCTGTCGCACTGCCGCGGCGCGGACGATATCCGGCAATTGGCTTCGGTACTGTACGAATTCGAGGACCGGCTCGGGCTGGCGGCAAACATCACGCGGATCATGCCCGAACTGGGTTCGACCCCTGCCGGCGCGTTGACGATCCGTCGGCTCGCCGACGAGCTGCACCCGCGCGTGTCGGCTCTGACCTGGGACGCAGTCGGGCTGGCCCATGCCATCGGCGCGCGCCGCCTACGCGGGCCCGGCGGGCGGTGGGGAGACGCGCTGGCGCAGGTCCGCGCGCAAATCCTGCTGATCGCCCATGCCCGCGGGATCAGTGCCATCGAACACCCGTTCCGTGATATTCGCGACAGTGAAGCGGGGGCCCGTATCGCCGATGCGGCGCGGGCGGACGGCTTTACCGGGATGTTTGCCATTCATCCGGGGCAGGTCGAGGGCATCAACGCCGCCTTCGCCCCGCTCGAGAGCGAAATTTCCGACGCGCACAAGATCGTTTCGGCCTTTGCGACCAATCCCGGGGCGATCTCGCTGTCGGTTGGCGAGCGCCGCGTCGACCAGGCAGATCTGGAGCGCGCCAGGCGGCTGCTCGGCGAGGACTGACTAGTCCCCGGCGGGGTCGTCGCCCGCTTCTTGCGCGGCCGCCGGAGCAGGCGCAGGTTCGCTGGCTTCCTCGGGTTCGGCCGGCGCATCGCTGGCTGGGCCCGCAGCGGACGGCTGGCTCGGCGCTTCGCGTACCGGCGGCGACTGCGAGCGCAGCCGGTCGAGCGGGATCATCGCATCGCTGATCGTTCCGCCGATAACTTCACCCTTGGCATTGCGTTCGGCCTCGACCTCGGTCTCCGCCGGGGGCGCGTCGTCCCCGCAGCCGGACAGGGTCGCGGTGGCAGCGACAAGCAAGAGAGCCGAACGTATCATCATGGCAGCGCGTTGGCCTTTCCTTCGAGCGCCGCGAGGAAATCCCCGAAGCGCGCCCGCAATGCCTCATCGAAGGCCGCGGGCGCAAGATCGATTCCCAGCCGTTCGAGGCTGGTCACGCCAAACTCCTCGATCCCGCAGGGGACGATGCCGGTAAAGTGCGACAGATCGGGCGCGAGATTGACCGAGAAGCCGTGCATGGTCACCCAGCGCCGCACCCGCACGCCGATGGCGCCGATCTTGGCTTCGCGCCCGTCGACATCCTTCGTCCAGATGCCGACCCGGCCCGCACTGCGCCAGCTGGTCACGCCGATATCGGCCAGCGTGGCGATCACCCAGCCTTCAAGCGCATGGACAAAACCGCGCACGTCGCGTCCGCGTTCGCGCAAGTCGATCATGGCATAGCCGACCCGCTGGCCCGGCCCGTGATAAGTATAGCGCCCGCCGCGCCCGGCCTCGACCACTTCGAAGCGCGGGTCGAGCAATTCGGCCCCATCGGCGCTGGTCCCCGCGGTATAGACCGGCGGGTGTTCGAGCAGCCACACCATCTCGCGCGCCTCGCCCTCGGCGATCGCACGATTGCGCGCGGTCATCGCGTCGAGCGCATCGCGATAGCCGATGCGGCCCGGCTCGGCGCGCCATTCGACGGTTTCGGGGGGTGCAGACGACATGCACGATTGCGTGGCGACTGGCGAAGCGCTTATCAAGAGGCAAACGGGAGAGCCGCTGCATGAAATTCGATCTCGACACCGCGTGGAAAGACACCATGGGGCTGCTGTCACGCAATTTTGGCCTGCTGGCGGTGCTGGCCGGCGTCTTCTTCTTCCTGCCCTATGCCGGGTTCATGATCGCCGTGCCCGAAATGGGCGCTATGCAAAGCGCGCAGGCAGGCGGTGACTTCGAAGTCGTGATGGCGGCGGTGACCGAGCTGTATCTCGAATATTGGTGGGTGTTCCTGCTGCTCGCGCTGATCCAGGGCGTCGGACTGCTGGGGATGCTGGCACTGGTCCGGCGACGCGCCAACCCAACCGTGGGCGAAGCGCTGGCGACCGGCGCGCGCTCGGTCCCCAGCTATATCGCGGCGCAATTGCTGCAGACCGCGCTGATCGTGATCGTCGCGACGCTGCTTCTGACCGTCGGCGCGCTCACCGGCTTGAGCGCGCTTGCGGTGCTTGGCGGGATCATCGCTTTCGTCATCACCTGCTATATCGTGACCAAGCTGTCGCTTGCCGCCCCGGTCATTGCGATCGAGGGGCAGCTCAACCCGGTCAAGGCGCTACAACGCTCGTGGTCGCTGACCCGCGGCAACAGCATGCGCCTGTTCCTGTTCTACCTGCTGCTGACGGTCGCCTTCATCGTGGTATCGGCGGTCGTCTCGCTGGTCCTCGGCCTCGTGTTCGCGCTTGCCGGGGAACAAGGCGCGCTGCTGGGCGAGGCGATCGTATCGGGGCTGCTCAACGCGGTGATGTTCGTGCTGATGGTGTGTGTGATGGCAGCGGTGCACACGCAGTTCAGCCGCTTGGCTACCGCCCCGCAGCCCGACGCCGAAGACTAGCTTTCGCGATCCTTCCAGCCCCAGAAGAGCTGGCAGGGAAGCACGTTGAGCAGTTCGAACCCGCGATCGATGCGGCGGAAATGGCGCGCCATGAAGTCGCGCGCCTTGGCCGAGAACTGGTAGACAAGGAAGGCCCCGCCCGGGCGGATCACGTCATAGGTCGCCTGCGCGATCGCGGGGCCGACCCCATCAGGCAGGGTCGAAAAGGGCAGACCCGACAGCACGTAATCGGCGCCGTCATGGCCATGTGCCTTGACGATCTCGACCACATCGGCGGCCGATCCGTGGACCGCATGGAAGCGGCTGTCGCGGAAATGCTTGCGCAGATAATCGACATAGAGCGGGTTGGTGTCGATCACGATCAGCGTACCGTCGCGCCGCAAGCGGTCGAGCACCGGCTGGCAGAAAGTGCCGACCCCGGGGCCGTATTCGACGAACACCTCGCACTGGTCCCAGTCGACCGGGGCGAGCATCTTGCGGATGGTGAAGCGCGAAGACGGGATGATCGAGCCAACCATCCGCGGTTCTTCGACAAAGCCACGGAAGAACACCCCCCACTGGCCGAAGAAACGCGCCGCGCGTGTACGCAGCCGGGGCCGCGAAATGGTGCCAACGCCCTGATGTCCGGTCAAAATCGCGTACCCTGTGATTGTTTCACTAAGGCGCCGGTTTGCCAGTCCCGCTGCACCATTGCAAGGAGCCGAGCGCGCGCCTACCGCCTTGGCGATGGCCGATGTCGAACCCACCGCCCCGCTGGCACCGCCGCCGCCGGCGCCCCCTGCGCGCACCATTCCGCGCGGGCGGATGGCGCTGCTGTTCGCGGTCATGCTGACCACCGCGGCGGGCAATACCGCGATGCAGTCGGTAATGCCCTCGATCGGCACTTCGCTGGGCGTGAACGATGTGTGGATCAGCCTCGCCTATAGCTGGTCGGCGCTCTTGTGGGTGATCTGCGCGCCGATCTGGGCGCAGAAATCGGACCAACGCGGGCGCAAGGCGATGATGGCGCTGGGCATGCTCGGCTTCATCGCCAGCTTCCTGCTGTGCGGGCTCATGCTGTGGCTGGGGCTGGCGGGTATCCTCCCGGCATTCTGGGCGTTGATGCTGTTTGCCGCGGCGCGCAGCCTCTATGGCGGGTTCGGCAGCGCCGCGCCGCCCGCGGTCCAGGCCTATGTCGCCAGCCGCACACCGCGTTCGGAACGCACGCAAGCCTTGTCGCTGATTGCGTCGAGCTTCGGGCTCGGCACGGTGATCGGCCCCGCACTTGCGCCGCTGATGGTGATGCCCGTGTTGGGCCTTGCCGGGCCGTTCCTGGTCTTCGCGCTGATCGGGCTGGTTACGCTGATCGCGCTGCGCCTGCGACTGCCCGATGACGAGCCGCAATTCGCCGCGCGCGGCAGCGCCTATGATGCGCCCTATTCGGGCGGCCCGACTGCCGAGGTTTCGAAGGACGAGGACGAGGGCGACGAGCCTGCGCCGGGTAAGCTGCGCTGGTTCGAACCGCGCCTGCGTCCCTGGGTCATCTCCGGCCTGCTGGGCGGGCATGCGCAGGCCATGATCCTGGGGATTGCGGGCTTTCTCGTGCTCGACCGCCTTGGGCTGCGCGGCGATCCCGCAGCGGGGGCCGGACCTGTCGGGCTGGTGCTCATGGCGGGCGCGATTGCCACGCTGCTGGCGCAATGGGGGCTCATCCCGCGGCTCGACCTCGGGCCCCGCGCGGCTTCGCTATGGGGCATCGCCATCGCCGCGGCGGGTACGGTGGTCCTCGGTCTGGGCCAGACCATTCATACCATCGCCCTGGGATATTCGATCGCCTCGCTTGGCTTCGGCCTGTTCCGACCCGGGAATACGTCAGGCACATCGCTGGCGGTGACCCGCGCCGAGCAGGGCCAGGCAGGCGGGGTCACCGCCTCGGTTGCGGGCGCGAGCTTCATCTATGCGCCCGCGCTTGGCGTCTGGCTCTACAGCCATTCCGACTGGCTTGGCTTCGGGCTGATCGTGGCGCTATGCGCGATCGTGTTCGTCTATGGCTCTCGCGCGCTGCAAGCCGACGCTGCGCTGACGCAGGACCGCCGCTAGAGAATTTCGAGCACGGTGTCCTGCGGCCGGCACAGACGGACGCCCTTGTCGGTTTCGACCAGCGGACGCTCGATCAGGATCGGGTCGGCCGCCATTGCCGCCAGCACATCCTCCGCCGAAGCCTCGGGCATGCCGCGCTCCGCCGCATCGGTTCCGCGCAGGCGGAGGCCCGCGTTCGGGGTGGTGCCCGCATCCTTGTAGAGCTGCGCCAGCTTTTCCGCGCTCGGCGGATCCTTCAGATATTCGATCACCTCGACCTCGACCCGCGACAGGTTCTCGAGGATGGCCAGCGTCTTGCGCGAAGTGCCGCATTTCGGATTGTGCCAGATAGTCGCTTTCATCGGTCCGATCTCCTTTTCCGGCTCGCTACGCCAGCCAAACCCCGACGAAAAGAGGGCAGTGTCGAAAATCCCAGAGACTTCTTGCAAATGCGACTGACTCGCAATATCAGCGCAGCGGACGCAAAACAGCATCAACAGGGAAAATCATGGGATCGACATTCGAACGCACTGGGCGCGCCTCCGGCATGGCTGCACGCCAGCGGCTGGCCACATTCAAGCTGGGCTCGGCACTCGCCGCGCTTGCCGCAGCGAGCCTTCCGGCGCTGGCTATCGCTGCCGAGGAGGATTTGCCGGGAGACGACCAGATCGTGGTGACGGCCACGCGCACCCCGCTCCAGATCGAGGACGCACCGGCCACGATCACCGTGATCGATGACGAGCAGATCGCCGATGAACTGGCCACCGACATCAAGGACCTCGTGCGCTACGAACCCGGTGTATCGGTGCGCCGCGCGCCCGCCCGCTTCGGTGCCGCGCTGGGTGCGACTGGCCGCGCGCGCAACGAAGACTTCATCATCCGCGGCATCGGCGGCAATCGCGTGCTCATCCAGGTCGACGGCATCCGCAGCCCGCAGGGCTTTTCCTTTGGCGCGCAGGATGCGGGGCGCGGCGGCTACACCGATGTTTCGCTGGTCAAATCGGTCGAGATCCTGCGCGGTCCGGCTTCCGCACTATACGGCAGCGACGGGCTGGCCGGCGCGATCAGCTTCACCACCAGCGACCCGGTCGATCTCGTCGAAGCGGGCCAGCGGTTCGGCGGATTTGTCCGCGCCTCCTATTCGAGCGCCGACGAGGAATTCACCGAAACCGCGGCGATCGCAGGCCTGTTCGGCGATCTTTCGGCCATGCTGTCCTACACCCGCCGCGATTTCCACGAGCTGGAAAACGCGGGCGAAGTGGACGGCCTGGGTAGCGGGCGCACGCTACCGAACCCGCAGGACGGGACTTCCAACGCATTTCTCGGCAAGCTGGTGTGGGATACCGGCGCGCACCGGGTGCGCCTGTCGGGCGAATATCTCGAGACCGAAGTCGCCACCGATGTCCTCTCCGGGCAGGGTCCGGCCTTCCTCTTCGGCCCCTTCCCCAGCTGGATCGTCGACGATCTGACCGCACTCGACACTACCGAACGCGGCCGCTTGTCGATCGACTGGACCTATGTCGGCGAAGGCGCGATCGACTACGCGCATGCCGCAGCCTATTACCAGACGGGCGAAGACGTGCAGTTCACCGATGAGGACCGCTCGCCCGTCAGCGCCACACCGCGCCCCGATCGCGAGCGGCTGAACACCTTCGAAAACGAAGTCTATGGTTTCTCCGCCGAAGCCCGTAGCGTGTTCGGCGGCGATGCCTTCCGCACCACGCTCGCCTTTGGCGGCGATGTCAGCTGGACGCGGCAGGAGGGCCTGCGCGACGGGACCGAACCGCCGTTCGGCGAGGTGTTCCCCACGCGCGCCTTCCCTGCCACCGACTTCATGCTGGGCGGCGTGTTCCTCGCCACCGAATTCACCTTCCTCGACGGGGCGGTGACGCTGTTTCCCGCGCTGCGGTACGATTTCTACGATCTCGATCCGACCGACGATCCGCTGCTGCCCGATTTCGCTGGCTCCGCGCAGAGCGATGATCGCCTGTCGCCCAAGCTGGGCGTGACGGTGAAGCTGGCGGACGACGTCCTGCTCTACGGCAATTACGCCCAGGGCTTCCGCGCGCCGACACCGTACCAGGTGAACAACTTCTTCGAGAACCTGGCCTACGGCTACACCTCGCTGCCCAATCCCGATCTGGGCGCCGAAACCAGCGAGAGCTGGGAAGCCGGGATCAAGTTCTCGACCGAGGCAGTGTCGCTGCAAATTGCCGCCTTCACTGCCGACTATGACGATTTCATCAGCCAGCAGGTCGTGGGCGGGTCGTTCACCCCGATGGACCCGGCGCAGTACCAGTTCGTCAATTACGATGCGGTCGAGATCGAGGGCGTCGAGGCCAAGGCGAATTTCCGCATGGAGAACGGCTTCTACAGCCGCTTCGCGATCGCCTATGCCGATGGCGACATCCTGTCCCCGGGCGCGGCACCCCGCCCGCTCGACACGATCGACCCGCTCAATCTGGTGGTCGGCATCGGCTATCGCGAGCCGCAAGGCCGCTTCGGCGGCGAGCTGATCGCAACGCATCACGCACGCAAACCGCTCGACGAGACCGACGGCGGCTATCGCCCCGATGCCTTCACCATCCTCGATGCCACGGCTTTCTTCGCCGTAACCGACGCGTTCAAACTGCGCGCGGGCATCTTCAACATCTTCGACGAGAAATACGCCTACTGGCAGGACGTCAGGGGTCTCTCGGCCACATCCACCACGACCGACGCCTATACCCGGCCCGGCCGCAATGCGAGCGTTTCGCTCAGCTTCCAGTTCTGAGGGAGGACACCATGACCAACGTACGAACTTTCTTCCGCACCGCCCTTCTCGCCACCGCACTCGTCGCCGCGCCCGCATTGGCCGACGGCCCGATTGCGGACCGCGGCGAAGCGGTCGAAACCGCGCAATTCGAGCGCGACCGCGCCACCATCCTGAACATGGCAGGCGACTACAAGGTCCGCTTCGACATGCAGGAATCGACCCCGTGGATGGCAGGCTACGAACCGCTCGACCGCAAGATTTCGGGCGGGCACGAATCGGTCCGCGTGATCGAGGATACCGGCACCAAGATCATCCTCCAGCACCTGCTGGTGGTCGGGTCCGAGGGCGAGGAATTCGTTATAAAGCACTGGCGCCAGGACTGGGAATACGAGCCCGAGAAAATCCTCGCCTATACCGGCCCCAACAGCTGGGAATGGATGGAAATGCCCGAACGGCTGCGCAACGGCCGCTGGTCGCAGACGGTCTATCAGGTCGATGATAGCCCGCGTTATGCCGGGTGGGGCGAATGGCAGGACAGCCAGGGCATCCGCCGCTGGCGTTCGAACTGGACGTGGCGCCCGCTTGCCCGCCGCGATGCGGTGCGCGACCCGGTCTATGATCGTTATGCGTCGATCAACCGCCACCAGCTGACCCCGACCGGCTGGATCCACTGGCAGGACAACACCAAGATGATGCCCGACAGTGCGGGTGAGGATGGTCTGGCGCCGGTGGTGCAGGAATATGTCCTCAACACCTATGACCGGTTTGACGATTACAATGTCGCCGCCGCCGACGAATACTGGGCGGCGACCGCGGATTACTGGGCAGCCGTGCGCACGCAATGGGACGCGGTGGCCGAGGCCAATGGCGGGATCGCGATTGCCGAGGAAGCGCAGACCGGCACGGTCATCTCGGGCCGCCTGCTGACCATCGCCAACGAGATCAAGGATGGCGCGCTGAGCGAAGCCGATGCCATCGCCGAGGCGCGGCAGCTTATCACCCAGGCCACTGCCGAAGGCGCCGCAACGGCGGCTGAAGTGGCCGAGGCCAACGGCGAATATTGATCCGATGGCCGGGTGCGCGGCTGCGCGCCCGGCTATTCGCGCGGTTCTGGGGCGCTGATTGCGGGGACTTCCTGCGCGGCGTCCCCGGCGCTGATTCCGGGCGCGGGTGCGGCGCTGATCGTCTCGGTCCGCCGCGTCACCCGCGCCGCACGCTGGATCGAACGGACCAGCCGCGGATAAACCCCGCAGCGGCACAGATTGGGGATCGCCGCTTTAATTTCGGCTTCGGACGGCGCCGGGTTCTTGGCGAGCAGCGCGCTCGCCGCCATGACGATGCCTGGCGTGCAATAGCCGCACTGGATCGCCTGTTCGGCCACCATCGCCTGCTGCACCGGGTGCGAGCGGTCCCGGCTCAGCCCCTCGATCGTGGTGATGAAGCGCCCTTCGGCTTCGGCAATGGTGATCAAACAGCTGCGCAGGGCCTCGCCATCGACATGGACCATGCACGCGCCGCAATCACCCTCGCCGCAGCCGAACTTGGTGCCGGTAAGGTTGGCCGCATCGCGCAGCGCCCACAGCAGCGGGGTGTCGGGATCCATCAGGAAGCGGAGCGGCTTCCCGTTGACGGTCATTCCGGTCATGCGCGCCGTGCCTTACGTCCTGCGCCTGTGGCCGGGTTCAGGATTTCCAGCTGTCGTCGATCTTCGACACGCGGCGCTTCCACGCTTCGAAATCAAACACGCCCGCGCCGCCCTGCGATTGCATCACCGACAGGTCGCGCTGGTGCACGTCGACCACCTCCTGCGAGATCACATTGGCTTCGCCCTGGCTGAGCGTCGCGACCTGGATTTCGCACGCCCGCTGGAGCGCCCACATCTTCACGAACATTCCCTGGATGGTCTTGTCCATCACCACCGGGCCGTGATTGCGCAGCATCAGGATCGAATGATCGCCAAGGTTCTGGACCAGCCGTTCGCCTTCTTCACTGCGGACGGTAACGCCTTCGAAATCGTGATAGCCGATCTGCCCCTGGAAATTGCAGGCGTAGAAATTGGTCGGCACCAGCCCGTCCTTATGGCTGCACACTGCCATCGTGGCAGTCGTGTGGACGTGGCAGATCGCATTGGCGCGGGTGCCCAGCTTTTCATGGAAATAGGCATGCTGCGTGAAGCCCGCCTTGTTGACCATATATTGCGACGGGCCGACATTGTTGCCCTCGACATCGATCTTGACCAGGTTCGACGCGGTAACCTCGTCGTAGAGCAGCCCGAAAGGGTTGATCAGGAAGACGTTTTCCTCACCCGGCACCGCCACCGAGATATGATTGTAAATGCTTTCGCCCCAGCCGAGATGGTCGAAGATGCGATAGCATGCCGCAAGATCCTGCCGCGCCTGCCATTCGGCATCGCTGCATTCGAAATCGCGGGTCTTCATTTGCGTCGCCATGGCAAGCTCTCTCCGTAAGGGGTTTTGTTTGAGGACCTGTATCGCACGGCCGGGCGCGAGTCCGCAAGACGGCAGGACTTGGCGCTATGCAAGCCAGCCCCGCCCCGCTAACGCCGCCCGCGATGAGCGAGATGGCCAAACTCACCCGCGGGAGCATTCGCGGCCATCTCGTCAGCCAGACGATGCCGATGATCTTCGGCGTCGCGGCGATCATGTCGGTCGGGCTGATCGATGCCTATTTCATCGGCCAGCTGGGCGCGCAGGAACTGGCGGCGGTCAGCTTCATCTTCCCCATCACCATCGCGCTTTCGAGCCTTGGCGTCGGCGTCATGGTGGGGATCAATTCGGTTATCGCCCGCGCGCTGGGCGAAGGCGATGTGCCGCGCGCGGAGCGGCGGGCGAATTTCGGCGCGGTCTTCGCGCTGGGCGCCGGGCTCGTCCTCGGGCTGGGGCTTTATCTGCTGCTCGATCCGCTGTTCCGGCTGATGCAGGCGTCGGAAAACCTGCTCCCGCTGATCGGCCAGTACATGCGCCCTTATGCGCTGGGGCTGCCGATCATGCTGCTGCAGATGGGGCTCAACGGCGTGCTGCGCGGACAGGGCGAGGCGCGCAAGACCAGCTATGTCTCGCTGACCTATTCGGTGGCCAATTGGATGCTCGATCCGATCCTGATCACCGGCGCATTCGGCATTGCCGGTTTCGGTATCGCCGGGGCCGCCTATGCTACGATTGCCGGGTTCTTCATCGCCATCCTCGTCGCGCTGTGGCTGATCCGCGGCGCGAAACTGCACATCCACCCCGCCGCGATCCGCGATTGCGATGTCGGCGCTTCGAGCAAGGCGATCCTCTCGGTCGCCGCGCCCGCCGCCTTTTCGAACGCGATCAATCCGATCGGCCTGTCGGTCCTCACCGCGCTGCTTGCCAACCAGGGCGAGGCCGCGGTGGCAGGTTTCGGTGCGGCCGGACGGCTGCAGAGTTTCGCGGTCGTGCCCTTGCTTGCCCTGTCGGGATCGATCGGCGCGATCGTTGGACAGAACTGGGGCGCGCGCCGCCCCGATCGGGCACGCTGGGCGATGTGGTGGTCGGGGCTGTTCTGCATCGGCTATGGCCTCGCAATCGCGCTGGTCCTGTTCTTTACCGGCGACTGGTTTGCCGACATCTTCACCGACGATCCCGCAGTGATCGAGGAATTCTCCCGCTATCTCGCGATTTCGGTGTGGGGCTATGCCGGTTTCGGCCTGCTGATCGTGGCCAATGGCGCGCTCAATGCCGTCGACAAGGCGGGCTTCGCCCTCGCGCAGAGCGCCGCGCGCGTGTTCCTGGTGATGCTGCCGTTCGGCTGGCTGCTGCGCGCATATTGGGGCTCGCCCGCGATTTATGCTGCCGAACTGGTCGCCAATCTCGCCGGCGGGGCGCTGGCCGCGTTCATCGTCTGGCGCGTGCTGCGCGCACCGTCCGAAAAGGGCGCCGCCGCCCAAACCAATAGTTAACCATCCTCGTCCATAGCCGTTCGCATCGTACGAGGGGCTTACAATGATGGATGACCTGCTGGCGGATTTCGTGGCCGAAACCCGCGAAATGCTGGAAGCGAGCGGCGGCGAGATCGTCGCCTGGGAAGCCGATCCTTCGGACAAGGCGCGGCTCGATACCATTTTCCGCTTCGTCCACACGGTGAAGGGCAATTGCGGCTTCTTCGATTTTCCGCGGCTGGAAAAGCTCAGCCACGCGGCCGAAGACACGCTGGCCGAATGCCGTTCCGGACGCCGCGAACCCGACCGCGCGCTGGTATCCGCCGTCCTCGCAATCATCGACCGCATCAGCGAGATGACCGATTCGATCGAAGCGGGCGAGGAATATCCCGAAGGCGGTGACGACCAGCTGATCGCCGCATTGCAGGCAGGCGCAACCATCGAAGTCACCGGCGGCGCATCGTCGCAGCCCCCTACCGAAACACCGGCCGCAGCAAGCGAGGAAGACGCCGCGCCGAAAGCCGCGCCCAATGCGGGTGTCCAGCGCTCCATCCGCCTGCCCACCGAATTGCTCGACGAAGTAATGAAGGGCGTGTCGGACATGGTCCTTGCGCGCAACGACCTTGCGCGCCGCCTGCGCGAAGCGGGCGAACAGCCGACCATCGATGGCCCATTCGATCGCCTCAGCGCGATCCTTGCCGATGTCCGCACCTCGATCACCCGCATGCGTATGCAGCGGCTCGAACATCTGTTCACCTCGCTGCCGCGGCTCGTGCGCGACCTGTCGAACGAGCTCGGCAAGCAGGTCATGGTCGATTTCGAAGGCGGCGAAGTCGAACTCGATCGCGAAATGGTCGAGATGGTCCGCGACCCGCTCACCCATATCATCCGCAATGCCATCGATCACGGGCTCGAAGGCCCGGGCGAACGCCTCAAATCGAACAAGCGCGAAATCGGGCTGCTCAAGTTTGCCGCGCGTCAGGCGGGCAACCAGATCACCCTGACCATCACCGACGACGGACGCGGGATCAACACCGATCGGCTCGCGGCCAAGGCCGTCGCGGCAGGCATCTACAGCCAGTCCGAAGTCGACAAGATGTCCGAACGGCGGCGGCATTACCTGATCTTCGAACCCGGCCTCTCGACCGCCGACCAGGTCAGCTCGGTATCGGGCCGCGGCGTGGGGATGGACGTGGTGCGCGCCAATATCGAACGCGTCGGCGGCTCGATCGACGTCGCCACCAAGCCGGGCGAAGGCACCAGCTTCTATCTCAAGCTGCCGCTCACGCTGAGCATCATCGCCGCGCTGACCGTGGGAAGCAGTGGGCCAGCGCTACGCGATCCCGCGCAGCTATGTCGAAGAAATCGTCTTCGGTTCGAGCGACCATGTCGACTTTGCCGAAGCGGGCGAACGCCAGCTGATGACCTTCCGCGGCAAACGTGTGCCCTGCCTCTCGCTCGGCGAGATTCTCGGCACCGAAACCAACCAGGACACCGACTGGCAGGACAAGACGCTCGTGCTCATCCGCCTTGCCAGCGAGGATGTCTTCGCGCTCGCGGTCGACCGGGTCTATGACCACGAAGACGTCGTGGTGAAACCGATCGCACCCGCAATCATGGAGACCCGGCTCTACGCCGGGACCACGCTGCTCGACGATGGCCGCCCGATGATGCTGCTCGACCTGCCGAGCATCGCCGAGCAGCGCCAGCTGGTGAATGAAATGCGCAGCTCGACCCGGGTGGACGAAGAAGAACAGGTCGAACGCCGCAAGACCCATCCGGTCATGCTCTTCACCGGCCTCGACGGGCGCCGCCGCGCGGTCCGTCTCGAACTGGTCCGCCGCATCGATACGATTGCGCGCGAAGCGATCGATATCGAGGGCGCCCGCGCCCAGGCAGTCATCGACGGGGCGATCTTCTCGCTCGTCGGCCAGGAATATGGCGACCTGCCCGAAGACAAGTGCCGCCTGCTGCGCCTGTCGGATGGCGAATGCGAAGTGGTCTATGCGGTGCGCGAGGTGCTCGACGCTGCCGATATGGATGGCGACATCATCCCCTCGCATGGCGATACTTCGGTCGAGGGCGTCACGCTGATCGGCGACCAGCCGGTCCCGGTGATCGACGGCCATGCGCTGTTCGCCAAGCACCACGCGCCGCGTCGCACCGAGCAACCGATGTCCTGCCGTCTGCCCGCCGATAGCGATTGGGCCCGGACCATTCTCGAACCGCTGGTCGAAGCTGCCGGTTACCGCGTTTCCACCGACGAAACCGAGGAAGCCGACGTCGCGATCGAACTCGCCGAAAACGCGCCCATGGCAAGCGGGCCGGCGCGCCGCGTGATCCGCCTGCGTCCCGAACCCGAATTACCCGAGACCGCGGACGACACCATTTATCGCTACGACCGCGACGCACTGCTCGACGCGCTCAAGCAAGCTCGCATGGGGAAGACAGCATGAACGAACTCCTGCTCATGTGTCTGATCGCCGGGCGCCGTGCGGCGATCCCCGCGATTCGCGTCCAGTCGGTGATCGAGATCGACGACATCACGCCCATCCCGGGCGTACCGTCCTTCATCCGCGGCCTGACCGCCTTGCGCAGCCAGGCGCTCACCGTAATCGATTGTCCGGTCGCGCTCGGCTTTACCGGCCGGCAGGATACCTCGGGACAGCGCGCCGCCGTGGTCGATGTCGAAGGGCATCTCTACGCGCTACTGGTCGATGAAGCCTATGATGTGGGCGAGGCACGGAGCGATCCGGTCGGGGTTCCCGGCGGCTTTGGCGAAGGCTGGCAGGCCGCCGCGCGCGGCATGGTCGAAACCGATGGCGGCCCGACCCTGCTGATCGATGTCGAAGCGCTGGTTTCAGGACCGATCGCGCAGGCGGCTTAAGCTAATAGTTACCTACTGACTCTACGAATTGCTGGGAAACACCAGAGGGTATTAGAATGAAATCTTGCCTTATCGTCGACGATTCGCGCGTCATCCGGAAGGTTTCGAGGCATATCCTCGAGACGCTGGGCTTCCATGTCGAGGAGGCCGAGAACGGCCAGGAAGGCCTCGACAAATGTGCCGAGGGGATGCCCGATGTGGTCCTGCTCGATTGGAACATGCCGGTGATGACCGGCATCGAATTCATCACCCAGCTGCGCCAGCGTGATGGCGGCGACAAGCCCAAGGTCGTGTTCTGCACGACCGAGAACGATGTCGCGCATATTCGCGAAGCGATCAGCGCGGGCGCCGACGAATATGTGATGAAGCCGTTCGACCACGAAACATTGCAGATCAAGCTCCAGCTTGTCGGCATGGCCTGAGGAGGCGTGACATGGGCGCGCTTCTCCGTTCCGAACCCGTAGCTTCCGACCCCTCCAACCCCACTTGCGCCGATCCGGTGCGGGTGATGATCGTCGACGATTCGCTGACCGTGCGCACGGTGTTCACGCGCATGATCGGGCTTGAAACCGACATGGAAATCGTCGCGACCTCCAACACGGCGGAAAGTGGGCTTAGCGAGCTGGCTTCGGTCACTGCCGACGTCATGCTGCTCGACCTTGAGATGCCCGGCATGGGCGGGCTCGAGGCGCTGCCCAAGATCATGGAAGTCGCACCCGAGACCAAGGTGCTTGTCATCTCCTCGCTCACCGCCGACGGCGCGGAAGCGACCGTCAAGGCACTTTCCCTGGGTGCCGCCGACACGATGCTCAAGCCGCGTCCGGGCGGTTTCAACGACGATTACAAGTCGACCCTGCTGGGCAAGATCCGCGCGCTCAAGGGCATTGCGCCCGACGCGAACTCCGCCTCCCCCGCTATCAAGGGATTCGGCAAGCCGCCCCAGATCGTCGCCATCGGCGCCTCGACCGGCGGGATTCATGCGCTCAACCTGTTCCTCGCCCAGGTACCGAAGAATTTCGACCTGCCGATCCTGGTGACGCAGCATCTTCCGCCCAGCTTCATCCCCGTGTTCGCCCAGCAGATGGAAATGGCTGCCAAACGGCCTGCGATCCTCGCCGACGAAGGCGTGCGGATCGAACGCGGCAAGATCTATATCGCGCCCGGCCACGGCCATATGGTGGTGCGCAAATCGGGCGGCTTTCACACCCTCGGGCTCGCCTATCATCCGGTGAAGAGCGGCTGCATGCCCTCGGTCGATCCGATGTTCGACACGCTGGCCGAAGCCTATGACGGGCATGTCGCCGGCGTCCTGCTGTCGGGCATGGGCCGCGACGGTAGCGATGGCGCCCAGTCGATCGTATCGGCGGGCGGAACGATCTTCGCCCAAAACGCCGAAACCTGTGCTGTCTGGGGCATGCCCCGCGCCGTGACCGAACTGGGACAGGCGGCTGCCGTTCTGCCCCCGGCCGAACTCGCCGACGAGTTGCTCGCGAGCGCGGGAGCCGACGCATGGCGGTAGACGACGCTTCGCATCGCATCATCGGTGAACTTCTTGCACAGCGTACAGGACAGCAATTGACGGAAGGGCGCCGCTGGCGTGTCTCGAGTGCGCTGTCCGGCCTGTTCCGCGAATTCGAGATCGAGAATGTCGACCAGCTTGCCTGCATGCTGGAACGCCCCAGCGAGCAGCAGTTGGCGACCAGGGTGGTCGAGGCCCTGCTCAACAATGAGACCTATTTCTTTCGCGACAATGCCTATTTCTCGGTGCTCGCCAACCAGGTCCTGCCCGACCTTGCGCGCAAGCGCGAAGCACGCAAGCGGCTGACGATCTGGTCGGCCGGCTGCTCGACCGGACAGGAAGCGCTGAGCCTGGCGATGATCTTCGCCGAACAGCCTGCCCGCTGGGCCGACTGGACGATCGAGATCCTCGGGACCGATGTGTCGAGCAAGGCGATCGATACCGCGCGCGACGGGCTTTATACCCAGTTCGAAATCCAGCGCGGGATCAGTGTCGCGCAGATGCTGAACTTCTTCGTCGAGGACAAGGGCCACTGGCAGGCGACCGACAGGATCCGCGCGATGACCCGCTTCCAGCAGCACAACATCCTCGACTTTCCGCCCTCGCCGGGTCGGTTCGACCTGGTGATGTGCCGCAATGTCCTGCTCTATTTCGATCCGCAGACCCGTGCGACCGCTTTCGACCGGCTCGCCAGTGGAATTGCGGCCGATGGCTGGCTGATGCTCGGCGCGGGTGAAACGGTGGTCGGGCAGACCGAAAGGTTCAAGCCAGCCGAATTCGGATCGTCGCTTTATGCGCCAATTCACGAGGACACGTCCTTGGCCGCCGCACCGCGCCAGCGGGCCGCCGGGTTCTGACTTCACCCGGCGAAGCTTCGCCAAGGTAAACCGCTGATTTACCCTTATTTAGCGAATGAACTCTAAGTCACTGCAAGGATCGTAATAAGAGGCGCGTGTTGAGGGATGACGGTGGGCTCGTACCAGTCTGACGAATGCGGCGGCACGCGGACGATCATCTTCGGTCCGATGGCTGCGCTCGTGGGCATTTTCATCCTGACCTGGCTGGTCGCGCTGGCCAATCGTCACCTCGACTTCAGCTCGCCGTCGGTCATTCTCGGCTTCGGCGCACTGGCGTCCAGCGTCGCAACCGCCATCTGCGCCTATCTCGGAGTGCGCTACCTGCGCCGCGTCGATCAGCTCTCACGCAGCGACAGCCTCACCCTGCTGCCCAATCGCCGCGCGCTGCATTTCGATATCCAGCAGGAATACCGGCAGGGCCATGAAGTCGCGCTGGCGATGATCGATCTCGATGGCTTCAAGCAGATCAACGACCATTACGGGCATTTCGTCGGGGACGCCGCGATCCGCGAATGCGCCGAAATCTTCCTACAGGTCAGCGATGGCGAGGCGACAATCTATCGCCTTGGCGGCGACGAATATGCAATGATGATCGGCGGACCGGTCGCCGGAACGCTGCTCGAAGGATTGTGCCGCCGGATCATCGACCGGCTGACCAAGCCCATCCATGTCGAGGACCGCCGGCTGACACTGGGGGCCAGTATCGGTCTCGCTCGCCGGACCATGCAGGACGACGTGCCCTCCTCCGAATTGCTCCGCCGTGCGGACATTGCGATGTATGCCGCCAAACAGGGCGGCAAGATGCGTTGCACCTGGTTCAACACCAGCTTCGACCGCAGCCGCGAACAGCTTAAGGAAATGGATGACGAGCTGCGCCACGCGCTCGCCAATGACGAGTTCCGCGTACACTACCAGCCGCTGGTCGACAGCAATACGCGCGAGATCGTGGCGGTCGAATGCCTGCTGCGCTGGGCGCGTCCCGACGGCAAGGAACTGGGGCCCAACGTGTTCATCCCAGTCGCCGAACAGAGCGGGCTGATCAATGCGATCGGCTTGTGGGTCATGCGCCAGGCCTGCTGCGATGCGCTCGCGTGGGACGACATCACCTTGTCGGTCAACATTTCCGCGGCGCAATTGCGCAATCCCGAATTTCCGATCCAGCTGGGGCATATCCTCGAGGAAACCGGCTTCGATGCCCACCGCCTCGAACTAGAGATTACCGAGACCTGCCTCGTGCTCGACCCGGTGGTCGCGGAGCGCAGCCTGGCGGTCATCCGCAGCTTCGGGGTCAAGATCTCGCTCGACGATTTCGGCACCGGTTATGCATCGATCGGTTTCCTGCGCCAGTTCCGCTTCGAAAAGCTCAAGCTCGACCGCAGCCTGGTGGTCCAGGCGAGCGAGGACGACGGCAGCCGCGCGATGATGCTTTCCAGCATCACGGTGGCACGCGCCATGAAAATGGCAGTCACCGCTGAAGGCGTCGAAACCGAAGAACAGGCCGCGATGGTCCGCGCCGCAGGGTGCGACCAGATCCAGGGCTGGCTCTATTTCAAAGCCATGCCGCCCGAGGAAATCGGGCAGCATCTGGGCAAGCCGATCGCGCTCGCCCGCAAATCCAAGAACAAGGGAACCAAGGTCGCATGAGCGCGCTTGATGACATGGTCAACGGCATGGTTGCCGAACACGAAATTTCTTCGCCCGGTACTGTACCCGAAAGCCCGGCCTATCCGCACCCGGCCGGCAGCGCGCCGGACGAGGAAGTCGCGAGCGGCTGGAAAGGCTGGCTGTCCAACCGCTCGGTCGGCGAGAAGCTGCAGAGCATTTCGCACGCCAATATCGCCGTGGTGCTGCTGTGCCTGACCGCCACCTGTCTCGGCGGGTATTTCGCGCTGGAAGCGCGCACCGAACGCATGGCGATCACTGCCGCGGCCGTGTCAGCCGAACGGATGGTGGCAGATACCAATGAAGGCCGGCTGTTCGTGCAGCGCTATGCCGTCTCGGGCGAGCGTAGCGATCTGGTCGCCGCGCAGGATGCATTCAACGACACCGACCGGGCACTGAGCGCGCTCGAGGGCCAGGTGACCGATGTCGCCCCCTCGGTGCTGCCGCAGATCGACCAGCTCGACGCAATGCTCGCCCGGATGCGCCTGCGCATCGATGCTGCGCAAAGTTCGCGCGGCACGCAGGAGCAGTGGCAGGAATTCTCCGACAGCGTGTATTTCGAAGGACAGGATTTCGTCGATCTCGCCATCACCTCGCGTGAGGAAATCGAGCGGATCGGCGAAGAGTCGGACGCCGAGTCACAGGGAATGGTGATGTGGATGTTCGCCGCCTTCTTCATGGTCGCCGCGATCGGCATTGCGATCGCGATGCTGAGCGCGCGTTACCTCGGCCGTGATGTGTCGACCACGCTGCACCGCATGACCCATGTCGCCACGCGCCTCGCCAATGGCGAGAAGGACATGCATATCCCCGCGACCGGCCGCTATGACGAGATCGGCGATCTGGCCCGCGCACTGGAGGTTTTCCTCCAGCGCGCCTGGCAGCTGGAAAAGCTGTCGCAGGAACGCGAGGCCGAACGCCGCGAGCGTGGGCAGGATATGGTCCGCTTCGCCGAACGCTTCGAAACCACTGTCGGCGAAGTCGTCAACGGCGTGGCCTCGGCCTCGGCGCAGCTTCGGGTCACCGCCGGATCGATGGCCACCGCCGCCGAGCAAGCTTCGACCAAGACGTCGAACGTCACGGTTTCGATGGAGCAGGCTTCCAACGGGGTTACCGCAGCCGCGGCAGCCTCGGACGAATTCGCCATGTCGATCAACGAGATCAGCCGCCAAGCTTCGCATTCGGCCAACCTTGCGCGCAAGGCCACCGATGCCGCGAGCGGAGCCGATGAAACGATTTCCGCGCTGGCCAGCTCGGCCGAACAGGTCGGCCAGATCGTCGAGCTCATCCAGTCGATCGCGCAGCGCACCAATTTGCTCGCGCTCAATGCCTCGATCGAGGCCGCGCGTGGCGGCGAAGCCGGACGCGGGTTTGCCGTCGTCGCCAGCGAAGTGAAGGAACTGGCCGCGCAGACCAGCCGGGCGACCGAAGAGATCGCCGACCAGATCCGCGCGATGCAGGATTCGACCGGTGCCAGCGTCGGCGCGCTGCGGTCGATCGCAGGCCAGATCAAGGAACTCGAGACCACCGCCACATCGATCGCCAGCGCGGTCGACCAGCAATCGGTCGCCGGGCAGGATCTGGCGCGCAGCATCGATCTGGCTGCGCGCTCGACCGATGAGGTGTCGACCAATATCGGGCAGGTCCGCGAAACCAGCCTCGCGACCGGTGCGGCGGCGAGCCAGGTGCTCAATTCCTCGACCGAATTGGAAGCGCAGGCCGGCACACTCAAATCGCAGGTCGCGCAGTTCCTCCAGCTCATCCGGGCAGCTTAACGCGATCTCAAGCATTCCCCCTTAGGGTTGATGCAGCCTTAAGAGGGGGATGCTTGGGGATGAACGCGCATAGTTCGATTATAGCGGACGACTTGGCCAGCGAAATCGCGGAAGTCGAAATCGCCGATGCCATGGATGGTGAAGAGCTGACCGGCGTGAGTGGCTGGTTCATGCGGCGAACGCTCGCAGCCAAGGTCAGGATCGCTTCGGTCTTCTCGCTCGGCGGGTTGGCCGCGATCACCACCTTCGCCCAACTGGGCTTCTTCTTTCCATCTTTCGCCCCGACCGCGCAGGTGCTGACGCTGGTCGTCGCCGGAATATCGCTGCTCGTCGGGTTCGCCAGCATGCACTTCGTGCTGCGGCACATCGTCGAGCCCTTCATCACGCTCAAGGACGGCATGGCGCGCCTCGCGCAGGGCGAACGCGACATCGAAGTGCCCGACACGCACCGGCAGGACGAGATCGGCGACCTTGCGCGCTCGCTCTCGGTGTTCCTGCGCTCGGGGCACAAGCTCGACGAGCTCTTTGCCGGGCGCAAGAAGGCCTCTGCCGAGCGCAAGGCCGAACTGATCCGCATGGCCAACGATTTCGAGGGCGGCGTGAGCGATGTCGTCAGCGGCGTGGCCACGGCGGCCAGCCAGCTCAATTCGACCGCTTCGGGGATGGCCGCGATTGCCGACCAGGCGGCCGACCAGTCCAACCAGGTCACCGCATCGATGGAGCAGGCCAGCGGCGGGGTTACCGCAGCGGCTGCCGCATCGGACGAATTCGCCATGTCGATCGGCGAGATCAGTCGTCAGGCCTCGCATTCCGCCGAACTCGCACGCAAGGCGACCGATGCCGCCAATGGCGCCGATGTCACCATTTCCGCACTGGCCAGCTCGGCCGAGCAGGTCGGCCAGATCGTCGAACTGATCCAGTCGATCGCCCAGCGGACCAATCTGCTCGCGCTCAATGCCTCGATCGAGGCCGCACGGGGCGGCGAAGCGGGGCGCGGCTTTGCCGTTGTCGCCAGCGAAGTGAAGGAACTGGCTGCGCAGACCAGCCGCGCGACGCAGGAAGTCGCCGAGCAGATCCGCGCGATGCAGGATTCCACCGGTGCCAGCGTCGGCGCGCTGCGTTCGATCGCCGGGCAGGTGAAGGAACTGGAATCGACCGCCATCTCGATCGCCAGTGCGGTCGACCAGCAATCGGTCGCCGGCCAGGATCTGGCGCGCAGCATCGATGTGGCGGCACGCTCGACCGAGGAGGTTTCGGCCAATATCGGTCAGGTCCGCGAGACCAGCCTCGCGGCGGGCGCCGCTGCCAGCCAGGTGCTCAATTCAGCTTCCGAACTCGAAGGCCAGGCAGGCGCGCTCAAGAGCCGCGTCGATGCTTTCCTGAACCATATTCGCGCAGCCTGACCGCGGCTGGACAGGCGCCGAAACAGGCGGCGCGGGATCGTTTCCCGCGCCGCCATTTTTTTGGGCTCACTCCCACCAATAGGGCAGGCGCCGGGCAGAACCGGTCTCGACCTCGTTCATGGTGCGGGCATCGTACAGCCGCCCACCCAGCATGACGCGATCGATCTTATCCGAATTGCGGATGTTCTCGCTCGGGTCGGCGGACAGGACGAGCAGGTCGGCGAGCTTGCCCACTTCGAGGCTGCCGATATCGCGGTCCATGCCCAGCGAACGGGCGGATTCGATCGTCCCGGCACGCAGCGCCTCGACCGCGGTCATTCCGCCGCGGGCAAAGCTCCACAGTTCCCAATGCGCGGCGACCCCGGCCTGCTGGCCATGCGCGCCGATGCTGACCTTGACCCCGCGCTCGGCGAGCTTTTTCGCCTCGCGCGCGGCTTCATCGTCGACGAAAGCCCAATCGGGGGCGGTCACGCGGCGTGCGGTCTGCGCAATCAGCTGGCGCGGCGGGGTGTGGACCATCAGCGGGTTGTCGAACACGTCGGTCGCCTGCCGCCAATAGGGATCGCCGGCGAGACCGCCATAGGTCACCACCAGTGTCGGTGTGTAGTTCGACTGCGATCCCTGCCAGAACTGCAACACGTCCTCGTAGAAGACCTCGCCCGGGACATTGTGCTCGATGGTCGAATTGCCATCGGCGATCAGGTTCATGTCCATGCCGAACAGCGAGCCGCCCTCGGCCACCACGAGCATGTTTTCCGCGCGTGCGGCGGCGACCACCTGCTGGCGTTGGTCGCGCCGGGGCTGGTTGTAGTTCTTGATCGAAATCCCGCCCTGCGCCTTGATCCGCTGGATATGCGCCAAGGCGTCGTCATAGCTGTCGATCCGTGCATAGACGCTGGGCGCCTTGGCGCCGTAAACGATCTCCGCAGTCGAGAAGATGCGCGGGGCGAGCAATTGCCCCGCCTGCTGCCGCTCCGAAGCCGAGAAGATCATGCTCGCGCTCGAGGAGGGATCATGCAGCGTCGTCGTGCCCATCGCGAGGTTCTGCACCAGCGACCAGTTCTGCTGCGGGACCAGATCGCCGACGCCTTGCGGGCCATGCGCATGCGCATCGACCAGGCCGGGCATGATCGTCTTGCCGCCGGCATCGATCACCGTCGCGCCCTGCGGGACCGTGACGCTCGACGCGGGGCCGATCGCCGCGATCCGGTTACCCGTGATGACGATGGTGCCATTGGCGATTTCGCCTGCGCCCTCGCCCGCCATGGTGAGGATTTTCGCGCCGGTGATGGCGACCGTGCCGCGCGGCTTGTCGGCCGCGATGGTACGTTCGAGCGAGGTACCGCTGGTCGGCGGGACGAACTTGGGCGCGTCCTTGTCCTTGGGCGCGTTGGCGAACATCGATGCCACGCTGGCACGATAGAGCACCGGCCCCATCGTCCAGGTCAGCATGTCGCCATCCTGCGTCCAGCCGATGTAATCCGCCCCGCCCTTAGACGCGCGCACGACCGGCAGCGAACTCGCCTTTTCGCCCACGGTTACCGCCTGCCCGCCGGGCATCAGCGGCGTGGCGAAGACTTCGTAATTCTCGCGGAAAGCGACGAAATCGCCGCGCGGGCTGACGTGGTATTCGGTCGCCAGCTCGCCTTCGGCATGGACCTGCCGCGCCTCGCCATCGAGATCGGCGCTGAGCAGCTGGAGCTTGCCGTCCTTGCGCCCGAGCATGAACACGCGGTCGCTCGACGCGCCGAACTGCGGGTTCGAGGTATCGCGGGCAACCAGCTGCGCCGCCCCGCCACTCGCGCTGACACGGTAGATGCCCTCGTTCTCCGAATATTCGGGTGCGGTCAGATACCCGCCCGAGCGCTTTTCGAAGACGATGGTCGAGCCATCGGGCGAAAACCGGGGCTGGGCGTAATGCCCGGGCATGCGGGTGACCGCACGCGCGCCCGAACCGTTGGCATTGGCGCTCATCACCTGGCCAAGCCCGTCATCGGTCCAGCGGATATAGGTGATCCGGCGTCCGTCGCGCGACCAGGACGGCCAGAGCTCGAGCGCTGCATCGCTAGCCGAAGTCAGCCGCCGCGCAGTGCCCCCTGCAACCGGCTTTGCATAGAGCTTGCCGAGGCTTTCGAACACCACGGTGCGGCCATCGGGCGAAACGCTGGCGAAGCGCGGAATTTTGGCGGTGAAGCTGTCGGGCGCGACCGGGATGACCGGATGCGGCGCATCGGCCACGCCGCGCGTATCGTTGACGCTGAAAGGAATCACGCTGTCGCCGCTGCCATCGGCCGCCACGAGGCGCAGCTTGCCCCCGGCCCAGAGGACCAGCGCATTGCCATCGGGCGTCCAGTCGATCAGCGGGTAGAACCCGTGGACTGCCCAGGTTTCCTGCATGTCCATGTCGAGATCGCCGTAGATCATGCGCTGCTCGCCGCTGGCGAGGTCCTTGATCCACAGCTCGGTCTGGTCCTTGTCGCGGCGGATGAACGCCAGGCTCTTGCCGTCGGGCGATGGCTGCGGGCGGACCGCACCGCCAAAGCCGCTGACCGCCGTGGTGACTTCACCCGTCGCCAGGTCATAGCGTTCGATGGCGAAGGTGCCCTGCGTCGAATCCTGCGCATATTCGAAGATC
The DNA here is from genome assembly GCF_036365825.1 of Qipengyuania sp. HL-TH1. Classification (NCBI taxonomy): domain Bacteria; kingdom Pseudomonadati; phylum Pseudomonadota; class Alphaproteobacteria; order Sphingomonadales; family Erythrobacteraceae; genus Qipengyuania; species Qipengyuania profunda. The sequence goes on along the minus strand of NZ_CP142675.1, from coordinate 305,696 downwards.
GGACCCGAGGTGACGTTGCGCGAATAATAGACTGCGCCGCCATCGGGCGAATAGACCGGTTCGCCCAGCTCCTTCTGCAGCGTGTCGCTGGCGCGCGCGACCAGCTTGACGCCGCCGCCGCCCGATACATGGTAGAGCCAGATCTCGCCGGTACCGAGCGACCGCTGGGTAGTGAAATGCTTCTTGGCGACGATGTAATTGCCATCGGGCGACCAGCTTGCCTGGTTGAGCAGGCGGAAATCTTCCTTGGTCAGTTGGCGCTTGTCCGACCCGTCGGCATTCATGATCCAGATATTGTCGCCGCCGCCGCGGTCGCTGGTGAAGGCGATCCGCTGCCCGTCGGGCGAGAAACGCGGCTGCACTTCCCATGCCAGTCCTTCGGCGATCCGCGTGGGCGCGCCGCCCGTGATCGGCATGGTGTAGACATCGCCCAGCAGTGAGAAGGCGAGCATCCGGCCGTCGGGCGAGACATCGACATCCATCCACGTGCCTTCGTCGGTGCGGATCGGCACTTGCCGGATCGTTGCTCCGCGCGGCGCGGTGACATCCCATTTCTCGGCTTCGCCGTCGTCGGCGCCCGGATTGGCAGTCGCCGGGGCAGCGTCGACCGTCATGCCGCTGCCTTCGGCGGGACCACTTTCTGCCGAGGCGTCGACCTCCTGCTCCTCGACCGGATTGGGGCTCGGCTCGGGATCCTGCGCATAGGCCGCCTGGCTGGCGAAGAGAACGGCAAGGACGGAGGCAATACTGGTTTTCATGGCTATCTCTTTCAAACGAACAGGCAAGGTCAGCGCACGCTCGCGCGCTCGACAAGATGGACCGCGACGCGCCGCTCGGGACGCTCCGCTTCGGAGGCAAGCGCGGTTTCGACCAGCAATCTGCCGGCCAGCGCAAAATCGGGTTCGACAGTGGTCAGCGGCGGCGCGCTGAAGGCACCCGATCCCAGCCCGTCGAAGCCGATCACGGCAACATCGTCGGGGACCGAAATCCCGCGCGCGGCGAGTTCTTCGAGCGCGCCCAGCGCCATGGCATCGCAGGCGAAAAACAGCCCGTCGAAACGCGCGCCGCTATCGACCATCTGCGCAGTGGCATTGCGGCCCTGTGACACGCGGTCCTCGCCCGCGCTCACCACCGCCTCGCCCGGTGTCAGGCCGGCGGCTTCCATGGCGCTGCGATACCCCTCGTACCGCTCGCGGAACTGGCGCTGGGAAGAGGTTGGATCGCCGACGAAGACGATGTGCTTCGCCCCGCCCTGCACCAGCCGTTCGACCGCCAGCTGTCCGCCCGCGCGATTGTCCGAGCGAACCCAGACGCTGTCGTCGAAGGGCGAGCCCCAGAAGGCCATGCGCGGCGCTTCTTCGGCGCAAGTGCGGAAATAGTCCCACGCGGCTTCATTGGTTGCGGTGCCGATGACCACCACGCCATCGGCATGGCGCCGTGCGACATAATGGCCGAAGAATTGTTCGGGCTTGGCCTGGAACGAAACCAGCGCTTCATAGCCGGCCTCGGCGGCGGCGGCGCAGGTGCTGCCCAGCAGGCTGTAATAGAACGGATTGATCGCGGTCGGTCCCTCCCCGTCGCGGCCGATGACGACAATCGCGATGGTTCCGGTCTCGCCCCGGCGCAGCCCCGCGGCGCGGGCATTGACCTGATAGCCGAGTTCCGCGGCAGCGCGCTCGACGCGGCTGCGGGTCGCTTCGGTAATCGTCTCCGATCCCGCCAGCGCGCGGCTCACGGTTGACTGGCTTACTCCCGCCCGCTCGGCCACGTCGATCGATGTAACCCGCCGCGGCTCGGGCTTGTCGCTACTGGACATGCTCTGACGGCTCTCCCTTTGCGGCTGCCCTACCGCAGGCTTTTGCCGAAAGCGAGAGCGAAGCGCCATGCTGCGGGCCCCGCGCGTGGGCGCGGTTAGGTTGCGTGCTGCAACTGAGGCTGGCGCTACGCCGCAGTCTGGGTTACGTTCTCGTCTCTTGGGAGAGAACAATGAAGAATACGGCGACCGATTTCGACGTGATGATCGTAGGTGCGGGGATTTCCGGCATCGGCATGGCGGCGCATATGAAGGAAAAGACGCCGGACCATGGCTTCGTCATCGTCGAACGCCGCGAGAATCTGGGCGGGACCTGGGACCTGTTCCGCTATCCCGGCATCCGCTCGGACAGCGACATGCATACGCTGGGCTTCGATTTCGAACCGTGGAAGCACGAAAAATCGATCGCCGATGGCCCCGCCATCCTCGATTATCTCGACGACATCGTCGACGAGCGCGACATCCGCAAGCACATCCGCTTCGGGCACAAGGTGATCGCCGCCGACTGGCGCGAGAGCGAGGCGCGCTGGCATGTCACGCTGGAGACCAGCGAAGGCGAGCGCAAGCATTTGACCGCCAATTGGCTCTATCTCGGATCGGGCTATTACGATTACGACGAGGCCTATGATCCGGGCTTCGATTTCGGCGAGTTCGAAGGCACGGTGATCCACCCGCAGTTCTGGCCGCGGGACCTCGATTATACCGGCAAGAATGTCGTCGTGATCGGTTCGGGCGCGACCGCCGTCACCATCGTCCCGTCGATGAGCGACAAGGCGGCCAAGGTGACGATGCTGCAACGCACGCCGACCTGGATGTTCAGCCGCCCGGCCAAGGACGCCATGGCCAATTTCCTGCGCAAGATCCTGCCCGAGAAGGTCGCCTACCGGATCACCCGGTGGAAGAATATCACGCTGCAGGACATCGGCTTCAAGCGCGCGCGCACCAAGCCGCAGAAGATGGGCGAGGCGCTGCACAAGCGCATCCGCAAGTCGCTGGGCGAGGATTGCGATCTGGCGCCCTTCACCCCGCCCTACAATCCATGGGACCAGCGGCTCTGCCTCGTCCCCGACGACGATCTGTTCAAAGCGCTGAAGAGCGGCAAGGCCGATATCGTCACCGGGCATATCAAGGCCTTCGAAAAGGGCGGTGTGCGGCTGACCGACGACCAGTTCATCCCCGCCGATATCGTGGTCACCGCGACCGGTCTCAAGCTGGCGGTGGCGGGCAAGATCGCGCTGTCGAAGGAAGGCCAGCCGATCGATCTGTCCAAGCACTTCTATTACAAGGGCTGCATGTTCTCGAACGTGCCCAACCTGGCAGTGGTGTTCGGCTATCTCAACGCCAGCTGGACGCTGCGTGCGGACATCAATTCGGATTATGTCTGCCGCGTTTTGAACACCAGCAGGAAGCGCGGGGTCGACGTGACCGAGCCGATCCTGACCGCGCAGGCCGAGGCCGCGATCGAGGAGGACGACATCTTCGATTTCTCCTCCGGCTATATCCAGCGCGGCAAGGCGATCATGCCGCGCAATGCGGTGGCCTATCCCTGGCGGCTCAACCAGGAATATGTCAGCGATCGCAAGCGCATGAAGGACGACCCCGTCGATGACGGCGTGCTCGAATTTCGCCGTCACGGGGCCAATGCCCGCGGCGCCGATGAGCAGCTCGAAGCAGCGGAGTAGCTTTCGCCCGCCAACCGCGTTACGCCAGCCGTCATGACCGAACGCATCTACACTGCCGGCCTCGTCGTGATCGGCGACGAGATCCTCTCCGGCCGCACGCATGACAAGAACATCGCGCAGATCGCCAGCTGGCTGCAGGTACAGGGCATCCGCCTGTCCGAGGTCCGCGTGGTGCCCGATGTCATCGAGCGGATCGTCGAGGCGGTGAATGCGCTGCGCGAGAGCTACGACTATCTCTTCACCACCGGCGGGATCGGCCCGACGCATGACGACATCACCGTCGATGCAGTGGCCGCGGCACTGGGCGTCCCCGTAGTCGTCCATCCCGAGGCGAAGGCGATGCTGGAACGCTATTACGCCAGCATCGACAAGGAACTGACCGAAGCGCGGTTGCGGATGGCCCGTGTCCCTGAAGGGGGCGAGCTGATCCCCAACCGCATGTCGGGCGCACCCGGGATCAAGCTGGGCAATATCCATCTGATGGCCGGGGTGCCGCATATCACCGCGGGCATGCTCGATGCGCTGACCGGCACGCTGGAAGGGGGCGCTCCGCTCCTGTCCGAAACCGTCGGCTGCTGGACACCCGAAAGCGAGGTCGCCGATATCCTGCGGCAGGTCGAAAAGTCCCACCAGGACTGCCAGATCGGCAGCTATCCGTTTTTCCGCGAAGGCCGCGTCGGCGCCAATTTCGTCGTCCGCTCGACCAGTGCGGAAAACCTCAAGAGCTGCGTCGACAGCCTGTGCGACGGGCTTGCCACCGCCGGGTTCGACTTCACCCCCGGCGGCATCTGACCGGATCGAACGGTCATCGCGCTGCTGCCGGGTGCATGCTAGGGTGTCGCCGATGACCGCGGTCTACATCACCATCGATACCGAGTATTCGGCGGGGCTGGCCATCCGGCTGGGGCTGCATGCGCGCGAGGCGGTATATGCCCGGTCGATCGCCGGCCACACCGCCGATGGCGCGGTAGGTATCGAGCATCAGATGGAAGTGATGGATGCGCATGGGATCAAGGGCGTGTTCTTCGTCGACCCGATGCCCGCGCTGGTCTGGGGCACCAAGTCGATCGCCGAAGTGGTCGAGCCGATCCTGGCGCGGGGTCACGACGTGCAATTGCATCTTCATCCGGAATGGATGGAAATCGCCGGGGACGCCAATCCGCTGAATGGCCGAACCGGGCGCAATCTGCACGATTTCACCGAGGACGAGCAGGTCGAACTGCTCGAACTGGCACGCGAATATCTGATGCAGGCAGGGGCGCCTGCCCCCACCGCCTTTCGCGCGGGGAATTACGGTGCCGACGACGCAACGCTGCGCGCTCTGCACCGGGTCGGCATTCGCTACGACAGCAGCCATGTGCCGGGGATTGCCGGGTCGGACTGCCGCATCGGCCTTACCTCCGCCGACCGCGAGGTGGTGCGCCGCGAGGGAACGATCGAGGCGCCGGTCGGGTCAATCCGCAGTTTTCGCGGCCAGCGCCATGCGCAGATCACTGCGCTGTCGCATTGGGAAATGGCCGCCGCGCTGCGCTTCTGCGTGCGCGAGGGCGTGGCGATGTTCAATATCGTCAGTCACAGTTTCGAGCTGATGAGCCGAGACCGCCGCCGCGCCAATGCCATCGTGCGCGGCCGGTTCGCCAGGTTCTGCGAGACCGTTGCCGCGACCCCCGGCGCGCATGGTGCCACTTTCACCAGCCGCCCGCCGCAGATCGGCGATGGCACCGGCGCGGCAGGCATGCCGCACAGCGAAATCCGCAGCGCGGCGCGGGTCGCCGAACAATTGGCCTCCAACGCATTGTACGGGGCATCGTGAGCGACGGTTCGATGCACTCCTACCGGATACCCTTCTTCATTGGTTCGCGCCGCCTGCTCACGGTCGAACGCGATGTCGCCACGCTGGCCTTCTCGCTCAGGGATATCCTCTCCGAGCGGACCCCGGCGGTGCCGTCGCTCAACAATGTCGAGGGTTTGCGCGTACTGTCCGCCCCGCAAGCAGGCGAAGCGCGGCTGCGCGAGGCGCTGCCGGGCTTCCTGATCGGCGGGCGCGAGGAATATGCGCGCAGCTATATCGACATGGCGCGCGGCTATGACCAATACTTCGCGCGGTTCTCGGGCAAGACCCGGAACACGCTGCGGCGCAAGCGGCGCAAGTTCGAAGAAGCTTCGGGTGGCGAACTCGACCTGCGCACCTATCACTCGCCCGATGAAATGGACGAGTTCGTCCGGCTGGCGCTGCCGCTGTCGCAGCGTACCTACCAGGCGCGGCTGCTCGATGCGGGCCTGCCCGAAAGCGAAGCCGCCCGCGCCGAAATGCGCGAACTTGCTTGGCAGGATCGCGTGCGCGCCTTCCTGCTGTTCCTCGATGGAAAGCCGGTCGCCTATCTTTATCTGCCGATCGAACGCGACACGCTGGTCTATGCGCATCTGGGCCACGATCCCGACCATGGCGGCCTGTCACCCGGTACCGTGCTCCAGCTCGCGGCGCTCGAAACTCTGTTTGCCGAGAACCGCTTTCGCTATTTCGATTTCACCGAGGGCGAAGGCGCGCACAAGGCGCTGTTCCGGACCGATAGCGTCCGCTGCGCCAGTTTCCTGATGCTGCGCCCGAGCTGGATCAACCGGACGTTGCTCACCGGTCTGGAAGCGTTCGACCGGACGGTCGCGACGGGCAAACGGGTCGCGCAGCAGACCGGCGCGGAGACCGCGCTGCGGCGATTCCTGCGTTAGAGGTCGATGTCCTTCTGCGGACGTTCGGCCACTTCTTCGCGCAGTTCGCGCGCGCCGCGCTCGGCCGCGCGATCGACCGACCTGGAGGTCTTGCGATTGCGCAGCCACGCATAGACGAGCGCTGCGAGAAGTAGGATCGGGCCAAGGACGGTGGCGACGGGAAGAATGGCTTCCATGGAAAATCTCCTGCGTATCTTGCCCCATCAACGCCCCAGCACCGCGATCTTTCCGATCGCCCATGCAAAAGGGCCGGCAGGTCTGCACCCGCCGGCCCTTTCGGAAATCTATTCGGCCGTAGGAAGGCGCAGCGTTCCCGCTGCCATCGCTACGGGCGTAAAAGCGTCAGGCGCCTTCGACTTCGGCGAGGTCGACCTTGAGGCCGGGACCCATCGACGACGTCAGCGTGATCTTCTGGACATACTTGCCCTTGGATCCCGACGGCTTCGCCTTGACGATCGCATCGGTCATCGCCTTGAAGTTCGCCTTCAGGTCTTCGTCCTTGAACGACAGCTTGCCGATGCCCGAGTGGATGATGCCCTGCTTCTCGACGCGGAATTCGACCTGGCCGCCCTTGGCGTCCTTCACGGCCTGTTCCACGTTCGGGGTCACGGTGCCCAGCTTCGGGTTCGGCATCAGGCCCTTGGGGCCCAGCAGCTTACCGAGACGGCCGACGACACCCATCATGTCCGGCGTGGCGATCACGCGGTCATAATCGAGATTGCCGTTCTGCATGTCTTCCATGAGGTCTTCGGCACCGACCTTGTCGGCTCCGGCAGCAAGAGCCTTGTCGGCATTGTCGCCCTTGGCGAAGACGGCAACCTTGACGTCCTTGCCGGTACCGCTCGGAAGCGACACCATGCCGCGGACCATCTGGTCGGCGTGGCGCGGGTCGACGCCGAGGTTCATCGCGACTTCGACGGTCTCGTCGAACTTCGCCTTGTATTCGCGCAGCGTGGCGATGGCCTCGTCCACGCTGTAGAGCTTCTCGCTGTCGAGCTTGGCGACAGTCTGCTGCTTCTTGGTCTGCTTTGCCATGGTCTTAGCCCTCCACCACGTCGAGGCCCATCGAACGCGCGCTGCCTTCGATGATCTTGGTGGCCTGTTCGATGTCGTTCGCGTTCAGATCCTTCATCTTCTGCTCGGCGATTTCGGTCAGCGCCGAACGCTTGATCGATCCGGCAGAAACCTTGCCCGGCTCCTTCGAGCCCGACTTGAGCTTGGCGGCCTTCTTGATCAGGAAGCTGGCCGGCGGGCTCTTGGTGGTGAAGCTGAACGAACGGTCGGCATAGACCGTGATCGTGGTCGGGATCGGCATGCCCTTTTCCAAGCCGTCGGTGGCGGCATTGAAGGCTTTGCAGAATTCCATGATGTTCACGCCGCGCTGACCCAGCGCAGGGCCGATGGGCGGCGAGGGATTGGCGGTGCCGGCAGGCACCTGCAGCTTGATATAGCCGTCGATCTTCTTGGCCATGAATGGCCTCCTTTCTCACTGTTGCCGCGGCACTTTCGAACCGCGGCTCATGGTAAGCGGTCCAGCGGTCCGCCTTGGCGAACCTCCCGCACGGGTTTCCCGAGGATGACTTGGGAAGGCGCGCACATAGCGATCTGGCCCCCAAATGCAAGCGATTCGCCGCCTCGGGGGCGTTCAAGAGCGGGTATAAGGGAGGTGCCCAACTATCGCGCCGCGCCCACCATGCTACCACAAGTTCCCGCTAGTGGAGCACACATGCAGAACTTCATCGAAATCTGGCAATATATGCCGCATGGCATGTGCCTGCTGTGGCAACCCTGGCTGGTGGCATTGTGGGCCGGCAGCGACCTGCTGATCTTCCTGTCCTATACCGCCATTCCCTTCGCGCTGCTGACGGTGCTGCGCAAGCGCAAGGACATTCCCTTTTCCGGCCTCGTGGTGCTGTTCGCGAGCTTCATCCTGCTGTGCGGCCTCACTCATCTGATGGGTATCGTCACGCTGTGGTATCCGATCTATCCTTGGGTCGGAATGCTGAAGCTGGCGACCGGCCTCGTGTCGGCAGCCACTGCAGTGGTCCTGTTCCGGCTGATCCCGACACTGACTGCGCTGCCCTCGCCCGCGCAGCTGGCCGAAGCCAACCAGCAGCTCGAGGCGGAAGCCGCCGCCCATGACGCGACGCTGGCCAAGCTGGAAGAACTCGTCAGCGAGCGAACCGAGGAATTGCGCGTGGCCAATGCGAATCTCGCCGTCCAGGCGCGCGAAGCAGTGCACCGTAGCGCCAATCTGCTCTCGGTCGTCACCTCGCTCACCCGGCAGACGGCACGCGGGCACGAGCGGACCGACGAATTCGTCGATACGCTGCTGGGCCGCATCCATTCGCTGGCCCGCGCCACCTCGACCGTTATCCGCGGGGACGACAACTATTCGGGCGACCTTGCGACGATCGTCAAACTGCAGCTCGAACCCGTCCTGCTGACCTATGGCGAGCGGATCGACATCCAGGGTCCGCCCACGCAGATCATCAGCGAAGCGGCGCAGCAGATTTCGCTCGCGATCCACGAACTGGCGACCAATGCCCAGAAATACAGCTTCGCGCGCGATCCCGGTGCACGGGTGGCAATCGCCTGGACGGTCGAGGATCGCGACGGAAGCCAGCTGTTCACGCTGACCTGGCGCGAGGACCTTCCCGGCGGCGGCACAGCCGAAGAACCGTCTGCGGAACAGGCCGGGTTCGGTACCACGCTGCTGACGCGGATCGTCCCGCGGGTGCTGCGCGGGACCGCGGTGCGCACGCTGGCCGACGGCAAACTCGAATACCGTCTCGAAGCGCCCGCGTCCGCCGTGCTGGCCGACCCTGCCGATACCGCAGCGGCCGCGCTCGCCGCGCGGCTCGTCGACGAGAATTTCGACGACGACTAGTCCGCAATCCCGGCGCAGCACGCGGCGCGCCGGTCGGACGGGGTGCGCCCCTGATCGACCTGCGTTCGCGCGGCGCGCCATAATCGTCTATGGCTATGGATCATGAGCAAAGCTCTGACCTCGATCGCTGTTGCCGCGCTGCTGAGCATGGCTTCCGCCTCTTCCGCCCAGGACCCGTCAGCGGCAACCGTGCGCATGCCCGAACTGCCGTCTGCCGAGTTCGACGAGACGCTGGCCATCGGCGGCGAGGAAATCGGCGCGCGCAAGCTGCGCAGCCGGATGACCGTCGATGTCATGGTCAACGGCACGGGCCCGCACAAATTCGTCGTCGACAGCGGGGCGGACAGCTCGGTGGTGGGCGAAAGGCTGGCCGGGCGGCTCGCCATGCCCGCCGGTTCCCCGGCGATGCTACACGGTGTGACCGAGAGCAAGCTGGTCGACCGCGTATGGGTCGACGAGATCGTGCTCGGCCCCACGACGACGACCGATCTCGAACTGCCGGTACTGGACGAACGCGACCTCGGCGGAGACGGAATGATCGGGCTCGACGCGCTGGTCGAACAACGCCTGCTGCTCGACTTCGAGAAACGCCATATCAGCGTGGACGACGGCTTCACCCCCGAACCGGTCATGGACGGCGTGATCGTGGTGCGCGGCCGCCTGCAGCGGGGCCAATTGATCCTGACCGAAGTCAAGGTCGGCCGGCAGACGGTCGAGGCCGTGGTCGATACCGGGTCGGAGATCACCATCGGGAACCGGGCGCTGCGGAACCGGCTGGCGCTGAAACGCGCGGGCAATTTCAGCAAGATCAAGGTCTATGGCGTCACCGGCAAGGAGATGGAGATCGACTTCATGCTGGTGAAGGAGATGAAGCTCGGCCCGATCATGCTGCGCAATGTACCGATCGCCTTTGCGGATATTCCGCCGTTCGCGGTCTTCGGGCTGGAGGACAAGCCCGCGCTGCTGCTGGGCACCGATCTGATGGAGAACTTCCGCCGGGTGTCGCTCGATTTCAAGGACCGCAAGGTGCGTTTCCAGTTGAAGAAGTGCAAAGCCACTTCGCTGGTCCTGCGCACTACCACGATCGCGTCGCGCCTGCGCGCGGACCGGTCGACCGCGTGCAGCTGACCCGCGCAACCGATATTGCACCGCCGCCGCAGCGCGCTTAAAGGCGCGGCCGATGGAAGGCGTGCGCTCAACCAACGCGATCTGGCTGTTGCTGGCGGCAACGCTGTTCCTGCGCGCGCTGGTCCCCGCCGGGTGGATGCCCGATACGGCCAGCGGCGGCGACGTGATCGTGGCCAAGATGTGCAATTCATCGATGGTGGTCACCATCCCGCTCGGCCGCGACCCCGCGCCCGGTGACAGCACCGCGCATCAAAGCGAAACCTGCCTGTTCGCGGGGTTCGCGGGCGATGCTCCGCTGGCATCCGCCGGCCTCGCGCTGGTGGCTGCGCCGCCGGTCGAGCAGCAACCCGTCGCCGTCCTCGCGGCGCTGCTGCTGCAGCGCACCGCCTTCCTGCTGCCGCCCGGTCGCGGACCTCCTGTCGCCGTCTGACCGGCGTTTCCCGTCGTCTTGGGGAGCGCCGCAATCTCGGCACACCCATTTCACGACAGGAATATACAATGAAACACGCTTTTGCGCGCGCCGTTCTGGCGTCGCTGCCGCCGCTCGCCGCCTATCCCGCCTATGCGCAGCAGACCCCAGAGGGTCCGCCCGCAGCGGAAGAACCGATCGTCGTCACGCCGGTGGCGGTCTATCCCGCCGCCGGGCTGATGAACGGGCATACCCATGACGGGGGCGAGTTCATGATCGGGCTGCGCTACACCCGCAACAGCTATTCGGGCGCCAACCAGTCGGGCACCGATCCCGTGTCCAATGCCGAAGTGCTTGCTGCAGGCTACACCGTCGCGGCGAGCGAAATGAACATGGACATGGTCATGCTCGACCTGATGTATGCCCCCAACGACACGCTCACCTTCATGGTCATGCCGCACTGGATGCGCCACGAAATGACCATGGTCGGGATCGATCCGGCCAATACCGGCATGCCGATGGGCGGCATGGCGATGGACGATATGGACCATGGTCACCACGGGCTCGCCTTCGGCCAGAGCATGACCCATTCGACCCAGGGCTTCGGCGATACGCTGGTTTCGGTGAGCTATCGCCTCGCCAACGCGCCGGGGCTCAAGGCGCATGCGACGCTGGGCGTCTGGGCCCCGACGGGCAAGGTCGACCGCAAGAACGCCGACGGCACTTTCGCGCACTACATGATGCAGTCGGGCAGCGGGACATGGGACATCGAGCCCGTAGTGACCGTAACCGGGCAGTCGGGAATGATCGGCTATGGCGCACAGACAAGCTATCGCTGGCGCACCGATGATGCGAATGAAAGCGGCTTTGCCTTCGGCGACAAGGCGCAGGCGAGCGGCTGGGTCAGCTATCTGGTGGATAGCGGTTTCAGCCTGGCCAGCCGCCTGACGTGGGAGCACGAGGGGCAGATCCTCGGCCATTACAACGGCCCGCACAACCATCGCACCCCGTCCGACATCCCGGCCAATTACGGCGGCGACACGGTGCTGGCCGGCTTCGGGGCGAATATCGCGCTACCCGTAAGGGGGCGTCATCGTCCGCAGGTCGGGATGGAAGTCGGCGTGCCGCTCTACCAGGACCTCAACGGCATCCAATTGCCCGAGGATTGGCGCGCTTCACTCTCGCTGAGCCAAACCTTCTGAAACAGGCCAGCCCTGCCCGGTTTGCCCGGGCAGGGCCCCAGTGGGCATCGGGACCGCATTAATCGCGCCCGTTTGGCCCATATGGGACATTATCGCCCCCTCCGGTCCCCGCTAGGCGGCACGAACCAGTCAATCAGCGGATCGTGCCCGATGAAACATCTTTTGATAACAGCAGCCTCGCTGACCATTGCCGCGGTCGGCCTGGCCGCGGTTCCGGCCGAAGCCGGGCCGTTCGACAAGCTCAAGAAGGCCGTCAAGAAGGTCGAGAAGACCGCCGAGGATGCCAATGACGTCGTCGATACGGTCGATGATGCGCAGCGCACCAATGGCCGCAGCCTGCTCGGCGCGGCTGCGAGTAGCCGCACCGTCGCCACCGCAACCGGCGGCGCGGGCCGCGCCGGTCCGGTGCCTGCCAAATACGCCTCGCTCACCCAATGTGCCGGGCTGCCGATCGACAATGCCTTCATCGGCAAGTGGGGCGATTATACTTTCCAGAAAGGCCTGTCGCAGGAGTCGCGCAGCGGCGTGATCGACCGCGAGCCGGTCAGCGCCAGCAACGGCTGTTTCATGCCAAGCATGGGCAGCGGCGACGTGCTGTACATGGAGGTCCCTGCCAAACAATGGGCTGCCATGAAGGGCAGCTGGAAAATGCAGTGCGTGGACATGGCCACCGGGCAGAACGCCCACCCCTCGGCATTGCCCAGCTGGAGCAATGTCTCGGGCAAGGACATCATGCTGCACACCGGCAATTCGCTGGGTTACACCCCGACCGCTTCGGGCAGCAATGCGAGCCGTTCGGGGGCTTGGGATGCGGATCTGGAACGGCGCGGCATGCATATGCTCGGCTTCAACATGCCCAATCTGCACACCGACAAGGGCACCGATTTCTATTGCCAATATTACAACGAGGCGTCGGGCAAGAGCGTCGTCGCCTTCGCCTACCGCAGAAGCGCCACCATGCGCTGAGTCATGCCGGGTCTGGAACAGCTCTGCTCACGTCCCATGGCGATCTCGAGCATCCAGGCCGGTTAAACCCGTCGATCCTCCATGCGCTCGCGACCCGCGCACGAGCATCGACGGCGATGCGGGTGGGGAGGCATAGCGCCGCCCCGCCCGCATCATCATGACGAAGCTGCACCAACCGCTTCGCCGCGGCCTTGTGTCATCGCGATTGCCCTCTATGACCCTGCCCGGGGGAGGATCGCGATGGGCAGCGACGACAGGAACGCGCAGCTGAACGAGGTGGTCGCCAAGGCCTATGCAGCGATCGCGAATCCCGAAGGCTTCGTCCCGCTGCTGTCGGAGATGGTCGAAGCGGATGCCAAGCTCGCCGGGTTCGAAGAAGCCACCGAGCTGCATTTCGAGAACGCCTTTGCGATTTTCGACAAGATGTATCCGCTGCAAGACACCGACTACAGCGGGCTCACCACGCGGCGTGAACAGGCCGTGGAATGCGACCTCGAACTCGATGCCAATCTAACCGTCGTCTCCTGCAACCAGCGCCTGTTCCCGAGCGGTTCCGTCCGTATCGGCAACGGCATTCCCGAATGGCTGCTCGACCCCGTCAGCGAAAAGCGCGATCGCACCCGTCTGCGGGCCCTTGTCGCGGGGAAGCTGGAGAACCCGCGCCTTTTCCTGCGGCTGTTCACCTCTCCCGAGGACGAAAACGGACGCTGGTTTCGCGCCTGGCCGATAGCGTCGGAAGACGCAGCCGGGATCGCGCTTCACGCGGTCCGGCTGCGATGGACCGACAAGGTCGGCGACATATTCCGCGAGGCGCTCGGCCTGACCAAGACCGAGCTCGCGCTGACCGGTCACCTGGTCAGGGGCGACAGCCTGAGAGAGTTCGCCGAACAGCGGGGGCGAGCGGTGGGCACGGCGCGCAACCAGCTGAAAGCATTGCAGCGAAAACTGGCGATCAATTCGCAAGCGGACTTGCTCCTGCTCTACGCGGGCTTCGTCCATTCGCTCGATACGCCCGGCGACGAAGACGCGCCTGAAAGCTACCAATGCGGGAATATCTTTACCCAGGCCGATGGCAGTACCATCGCATGGGAGGAGTTTGGCGACCCCGACGGCCAGCCCGTGCTCTATTGCCACCCCCTCGAAGGGCTGTTCCTGAGCAGCGGTGCGCAGGCTGCCGCGCGCCGTGCGAAACTGCGCATCATCGCACCCTGGCGCCCGTTTCACGGGGCGAGCACCGGCAAGGCACACGGGCGCGGCTCACCGCGTGAATTCGCGCGGCGCATTCCCGCATTTCTCGATCACCTCGGTATCGAGAGGGTAGTCGGCATGGCAGCGCAGGCCGGAATGCCATGGCTCGCGGGGCTGGCAGCCAGCTGTCCCGACCGGTTGATCGCGGCTGTCGGAGTGGGGGCATTCCTGCCGCTGATCGGATCGTCCGACTACGAATTCCTGTCGAAACGACAGCGGATACATTTCCGCATCAGCCGCAGCGCTCCGACATTCGCGAAAGTCCATATGCGCGCGATGCTGGCGAGCATGGGCACTGGCGAGTTCTATCGCTTTGTCGAGGATTTCTACGAGGGGTGCCCGCGCGAGTTGCGCGCCTTCCAGGCCCCCGAAACCGTGCGGGGGATGCGCCGCGCCGCTGCCTATATGCTGCAATCCGGAACCAAGGGCCCGATCGACACCATGCTCAACTGGTCCGCCGAATGGTCGCCACTGCTGAAGGATGCGGCGGTCCCGATCGAACTGCTTCAGGGCGAAGACGACGCGAACATTTCCCCGCAATTCGCACGGCTGACCGCGCAGCGCTTCGGGTTACCCGAACCGCGCATCATCGCCGATGCGGGCAGCTTCCTGCTGTTCGACCAGCCGGAACCCGTCATGGAGTTCATCGCGGGGAAATTTGCCCGCAGCTGAGCGGGCAAAGAACGCCTTACTTGACCAGTTCGACCTGCTCGAAATCGAGTTCGACCGGCGTCGCACGACCGAAGATCGAGACCGAGACCTTGACCTTCTGCTTGTCGAAATCGAGTTCCTCGACAAGGCCGTTGAAGCTGGCGAAGGGGCCGTCGAGCACCTTGACCTGGTCGCCGATTTCGTAATCGACGCTGATTTCCTTCTTCGGTGCCGAACGCGCTTCCTCGACTCCGCCGAAATAGCGCGCCGCTTCCTTTTCGGAGATCGGCTGCGGCTTGTTGTTGTTGCCGAGGAAGCCGGTCACCTTGGGCGTGTTCTTGACCAGGTGATAGACGTCGTCGGTCATGTTCAGCTTGGCCAGCACGTAGCCGGGCATGAACTTGCGTTCGATCTGCACCTTCTTGCCGCGCTTGATCTCGGTGACGGTCTCGGTCGGAACCTCGACCTCCTCGACGCCCTCGGACAGGCCAAGGCGTTCGGCCTCGGCGATGATCGCGTCGCGGACCTTGTTCTCGAAGCCGGAATAGGCGTGGATGATGTACCAGCGTGCCATGTGTTCTCGTTACCCTGTCGAAATGCGGATCAGGCGAGCGTCAGCAGCCAGCGCACCACGGCACTGAACAGCGAATCGACGCCGAGGAAGAAAAGCGAGAGAATGACCATCATGATGAACACGAAGATAGCGGTGCGCACCGTTTCCTCGCGCGTCGGCCATACGACCTTGCGCCCTTCGGCCTGCACCTGCCGGAGGAATTCCGCCGGACTGGTCTTCTTCTCGTCTGCCATGCTCACGTCTCTCGCGTAAAAATCGTGCCGCCTTCCGTCACGTCCCTTTCAGGTAGGGTCTTTCGCCGCCCCGGTTCAAGACCGGGAGGGGCTTTTATCGATCCCAATGTCGGAAGACGGCGCTGCATCTAGTCCCGCGCGGCGCAAAAGGCAAGCCGGGGACGCGCCCCATTCTCCCCCTTTGCAAGCGACCGCAGCGCGACTAGCTTGCGCGCTTTCCAATTCCGGGACGCATGAGGGGAATTATCGACATGGCAACAGGCCAGGCGCCGAGTCTGGGCGAGCGGTTGATCCAGCCGGTCACCAACATATCCGATTTCATCTGGGGCGGGACGTGGAACGGCGAAGCGGTAATCCCCTTCCCGCCGCTGGCGATCATCCTGCTGGGGGTCGGCCTGTGGTTCATGGTCGGGCTGCGCTTTTATCCCATCGTCCGGCTGGGTAGCGCGATCAAGGGCCTGTTCGCCGGACGCAAGGGCACCGGCGCAGGTGAAATTTCCCCTTTTGCCGCGCTCTCGACCGCGCTGTCGGGCCAGGTCGGCACCGGTAATCTAGCGGGCGTCGCCACGGCGATCGCACTGGGCGGACCGGGCGCGATCTTCTGGATGTGGGTCACTGCCCTGTTCGGCATGGCGTTGGCCTTCGCCGAAGGTTCGCTGGCGATCCGCTACCGCGAGAAGACCAGCGACGGCGTCTATCGCGGCGGCCCGATGAGCTACATCATGATGGGTCTCGGCCCCCGGTTCACCTGGCTGGCGGTGGTCTTCTGCCTCGGCACGCTGTTCAGCGCGCTGGTGACCGGCAATTCGATCCAGGCCAATGCGATGGCCGACGGGATGAACGAATTGTTCGGCCTGCCCGAATGGCTGGGCGGTCTGGTAACGGCGGGACTGGTCTTCATCGTCATCATCGGCGGCATCAAGTCGATCGGCAAGGTCGCCGAAAGCGTGGTCCCCTTCATGGCGGCGACCTATATCGTCATGGCGGTGGTCGCGCTGATCCTCAATTTCAGCGATCTGGGCGAGACCTTCGGCCTGATCTTCAACGGTGCCTTCAACCCGCAGAGCGCGGTTGGCGGGTTTACCGGCGCAGCGATCATCATGGCGATCCGCGCGGGCGTTGCGCGCGGCCTGTTCTCGAACGAGGCGGGCCAGGGCTCGACCCCGATCGCCCATGCCGTGGCGCAGACCAACGATCCCGAACAGCAGGGCCGCATGGCCATGCTCGGCACCTTCATCGACACGGTGGTGATCTGCACCATGACCGCGCTGGTGATCCTGACCGTGCGCGGCGATTTCACCGCGGGCGGCGAAGCGGTGGCGCATGCCTGGCAATCGGACCGGGTCGGCTTCGAGATGACGAGCGGTGCCTTCGCGGCGGCGTTCCCGATCGAGATCGCCGCGATCCCGATCGGCACGCTGATCGCCTCGATCGCCTTGATCCTGTTCGTCTTCACCACGCTCCTGACGTGGAGCTATTACGGCGAGCGGGCGATCACCTTCCTCTACGACCGGGTGAAGGGATCGACGCGCGAAGGCGAACGGAAGCTGCACATGGCCTGGCGCGTGCTGTGGTGCGTGGTGATCTTCATCGGCGCGGCGCAACCGAGCG
Organism: Qipengyuania sp. HL-TH1; assembly: GCF_036365825.1. Taxonomy (NCBI): domain Bacteria; kingdom Pseudomonadati; phylum Pseudomonadota; class Alphaproteobacteria; order Sphingomonadales; family Erythrobacteraceae; genus Qipengyuania; species Qipengyuania profunda. The sequence continues at coordinate 288,562 of NZ_CP142675.1, read as the reverse complement.
AGCTGGTCTGGCGCCTCGGCGACATCTCCAATGCGGCGATGGCCCTGCCCAACCTGCTGGCGCTCGCGCTGCTCAGCGGCGTGGTGTTCAAGCTGGCCCGCGGCCAGCGCGATGCCGGGCCGACGCACACCGCCAAGACACCGGAAGAGCCTGAAGAGTACTAAGCGGCGCTCCAGCGGCACAGAACAGGGGCCGGGGGTCGATATGACCTCCGGCCCCTTTCCTTTGGCGAAACCCCCAAGGGCAGGTGAGGAGTGGACTAGCTGACCGGCCGGTCCGACTTGCCGCCGCGGCTCCAGACCAGCGCGAGCAGCGCCAGCGCAGCCAGCGGCATCAGATTGACCCCGAGCGGGAAAGCCAGCGCGCGCGTGGCGTAGGGCGCAAGATAGAGCAGTATGAGGCCCAGCTTCTCATAGGGACGGAAGCCGCGCTCGAGACCCTGCACGACCAGCCACAGCGTCGGGAAGATCAGGAAGGGCAGGTCGTAATTGAACAGATAGGGCGATGCGAGCGCGGTCGCAGCCAGGACCGCCGCGCCCGTGGCCCGCGCGTCGCCGCCAAAGCGCCGCCATGCGCCAAGCGCGACCGCCACGCCAAGCAGGCCGGACACTGCGCCCGCCGCTAGTCCCGCGCCATCGCCCCACAGCAATCGGCCCTGCGAGTAGAATGTCGTCATCCGCAGCAGGAAGTCGGGATTGATCCCCTCCATCAGCAAGCCGCTTGCGCGCCAGCTGGTGGTGTAGCCGGCAATGGTCTCACTGCCGAAGACGAACCACGAGGCCGCGCCCAGCATCAGCGCGGTGACGCCAGCCGCGCAGAAGGCGCGCCATTTGCCCGCCGCGGCAAACCAGAACGGCGCGAGCAGCGCGAGGTGAGGCTTGATCACCAGCGCGCCGATGGCTGCGCCGGAGAGGATCGGCCGCCGCGCCAGGTGCTGCGCCGCCAGCACCAGCATCGCCCCGGTCAGCAGACCGGTCTGCGCATGGCCTGCGGCGAGCAGCGCGCCCGGATAGGCGATCACCAGCGGCCACAGCCGCGGAAAGGCACGGATGCTCGCCCAGGCCCACAGGCCCCAGGTGACCGCCACCCACGCGATCCAGGCGAGCGCGAACGGCAGCATGCCGAACGGCGCGGCGATGAAGAGAAATGGCGGCGGATTGACGAAGGCAAACCAGCCTTCGCTGCCGGTGCCGGTCTGTACCCGTTCCTGCGCGGCAAGGTCGTAGGCCGCCGCGGGCGCGCCTTCGGCGGTCAGCTGGCCCGCACCCCAGAAGGCAAGGAAATCGGTCCCTGCGGGGCCCATCGCCTTGAGATAGGAATTGGCCAGCAGCGCGAGGCTGGCGAACGCCAGCAGCAGCGCATAGCCGCGCACCCGCTCGCGGGTCAGCCAGTCCGCCCGGCGCAGCCAGTCCATCGCCGCTTACCCCTCTATCGCGTCAGTTGGCGACCGAGGTAGCGCGCCCAGCAAAAGGGAGCCAGTTCGGGCGGGAGCCAATCCCCCGCCCGGACCGTGGTTCAGCTTGCCTTCGATGCGATCCAGCGGTCGATCTTGGCTTCGAGCACCGGCATCGGCAGGCTGCCCGTATCGAGGACTTCGGCGTGGAATTCGCGAATGTCGAAGTTCTCGCCCAGCTGCTCTTCGGCCTTCTCGCGCAGTTCCTGGATCTTGAGAGCGCCGACCTTGTAGGCGAGCGCCTGCGTCGGGATGGCGATGTAGCGCTCGACCTCTGCGACCACTTCGGTGCGGGTCATGCCCGAATTGGCGAGCATGAAATCGATCGCCTGCTCGCGGCTCCAGCCCTTGGCGTGGAGGCCAGTATCGACCACCAGCCGCATCGCGCGCAGCTGCTCGTCCTGCAGCGTGCCATAGCGGTTCCACGGATCGTCGAAGAAGCCCATTTCGTAGCCCAGCGTCTCCGAATAAAGCGCCCAGCCTTCGACATAGGCGGTGTTGCCGCCAAAGCGCATGAATGCGGGCAGCGCCTCGTTTTCGCGCGCGAGGCTGATCTGGAAGTGATGCCCCGGCGCACCTTCGTGCAGGTAGAGCGTGACATTGCCCGTGGTGAGGCGGCTCGGCAGGTCATAGGCGTTGAAATAGAACGTGCCGGGGCGCGACCCGTCGGGCGCGCCCGACTGGTAGGAGCCGCCCGCCTGGAACTGCTCGATCGAGGGATCGTAGGGCTTGATCTCGAGCGGGGTCTTGGGAACCAGCGAGAAATACTCGCCGATCTTCGCATCGACTTCCTTGCCGATGTCGTAATAGCTCTGCGTCAGTGCCTCGCGGCTTTCCGGCTTGAACTGCTCGTCGGTGCGGACGTAGTCGAAGAACTCGCCGAGCGTGCCGGTAAAGCCGACCTCCTGCTTGATCTCTTCCAGACCCTGCTTGATCCGGGCGACTTCGCTGAGCCCGAGATTGTGGAGGTAGTCGGCGGTAAGCGGCAGCGTGGTCGTGTTCTCGATCATCTGCGCATAGAGCTTGTCCCCGCCCTTCATCTGGCTGAGGCCCACGCTGTCGCGCGCCACCGCCAGATATTCGTCGCGCAGGAAATCGCGCATTGCGGCATCGGCCGCGTAGAGCTCGGCGGTCTTGGCAGCATAGGCCTCGGTCAGCCGGGCCTTGTCCGCGTCGGAGAAGTCTTCGGGGAAGTTCTTCACCGGCTTCATGTACTGCGATTCCTCGATCGGGATCGCCAGCAGCGTGTCGAGCTGCTTGATCACGAGGCCGATGGTGAGCTTGGTCTCGACCACGCCGCTTTCCATGCCTTCGCGGAACTTGCCGATCGCGCGCTCGGAGATCTCGATATAGTCGTCGTGGCGCGAGAGGTTGTCCTCGTAATTGGCCAGCGTCTTGAACTGCGCCGCGGAATCGCCGCTCGCGAAATTGGGATAGAAGGTGTGGAAGCCGGTGAAATGATTGACCGGGCGCACTTCGGTCAGCGCGCGGATTTCATCGGTCTGCCCGCGCAGCGCCGATTCCTGGTTATATTTGAACACATCGTAGGCGAGCTGGTCAGTGTCGCTCAGCTTGCTGCGATCGATCAGCGCCAGCTTGGCAAGATTGAGCTGCGTGTCGAGGCGGTTGGCATAGAAGGACGAATCGGTCAGAAAATCGCCCAGCCGGTCGGCATTGCGATCGTCGCCGCGGAACAGCCGGCCCAGCGGATTGAGCTCGAGGCTGCGCGCATCGGATTCGGCGAACAAAGCGACCAGCTTGTCGTGCTCGGTCGCTTCGGCGGCGGTTTCGGTCTCAGCATGGTGATCGCGCGCGAAGGCCGGATTGGCGGCCAGCGCGAGCGAAAGAGCGGCACCCGAAGCGAGTGCGTGGCGGACGAGTTTCATGGTAATTCCCCTGCTACCTGTATTACTTTGTTAAAACACGCTTCCGCGCCCGCACGCAAGCGCGCGGTGCGACGAACGCGTGACAGTGTTCGACCAGCGCCATGCGGAGCGGTGCCGCGCGCGGTGCCGCGTTCGATCAGTCGATGATCCGCCCGCGAACCATCACCCAGCCGACATTTTCAAGTGTGGCGGTATCGTCCAGCGGGTTGCCGTCAACTGCGATGAGGTCGGCCGAATAGCCCGGCGCGAGCCGGCCGATCTGGCTTTCCATGCCCAGCACCCTGGCGGCATTGGTCGTCGCGGCGGCAAAGGCATCGCGGTGGCTCATTCCCTGTTCGACCATCAGCGCGAATTCGCCCGCATTGCGGCCATGACCGAACACGCCCGCATCGGTGCCAAAGGCGATCGGCACGCCCCAGCGCAGTGCCTTGCCCATGAATACGCGCGCAGTATCGGCAACGTCGCGGATCTTGGCTTCGACCACCGGCGTGTAGATGCCCTGGCCCAGCCGTTCGGTGACCCCCTTGAACGCCATCAGCGTGGGCACCAGCACAGTGCCATTCGCTTTCATCGCGCGTGCGGCGGCTTCATCGAGGTAGGTGCCGTGTTCGATCGAATCGATGCCAGCGCGGCTGGCCGCCTCGATCCCGCGCGCGCCATGCGCATGCGCCATGACCTTGAGACCGAGCGAATGCGCGGTATCGGCGATGCTCTTCATCTCGGGATCGGTGAAATGCGCCTCGAGCCCGCGGCCCTGCTGGCTGAGCACGCCGCCCGTGGCGGTGATCTTGATGATATCCGCGCCGTTCTGGCTGGCGAGGCGGACCTTCTCGGCGCATTCGACTGCGCCGGTGCAGGTGAACCCGCTGTCGAGCAGTTCGTTGACCTCGGGGCGAAAGCCGCTGACATCGCCGTGCCCGCCCACGATCGCAAGCGAGGGGCCCGCGGCGATGATGCGCGGTCCGTCGATGAAGCCCTCTGCGGTTCCGCGCCGCAAGGAAAACGCGCTGGCGGGGCCGCTGCCCGCTTCGCGTACCGTGGTGAACCCGGCAAGCGCGGTCAGCCGCGCATTCTTGGCGCCGACGACGACATCCCATTCATCGGGTTCGACCGCGCCCTTCCAGAAATCGCCGCCCGGATCGCCGGTCAGATGGACATGCAGGTCGATCAAGCCGGGGGCGATCGTCTTGGTCTTGAGATCGACCGTCTGCGCATCTGCGGGACCGGGGGCGAAACCATCGGTGATCGAGACGATCCGCCCGTCGGTCACGGTAATGGTGGACGCCCCGCGCGGCGCGCTGTCGGCATCGACGATCACCGCACCTGCATGGATCACGGTGGTATCGGCCAGGGCGGGTGCGGCGACCAGCGCTCCGGCGAGCGCGAGCAATGCGGCAGTTCTCATTCTCTATCCCCTTGGTTTCGCAAGGGGATGCCTGCACGGCCCGCGCGTATCAAGCCATATCAGAAAGTATAGCCGATCCCGAGTGCGCCCATCCACTGATCGGCACTGCCGCGGATCGCGGTGAACGGCGTGCGTTTGGAATCACCCAGCTGGCGCGAATAGCCGCCCAGCGCGATGAGCGCGAGACCGCCATTGGTCAGGTCGCCATCGAGATCGATGCCGGTCAGCAGGTTCACGCCGACGCTGTTCCAGCCGCCATCGGCCTGGAAGGCAGGCAGCGCGCCGCCCGCCGGGACCGAATAGTAATAGTCGGCATAATCGTCATCGACATAGGTGCCGCTGACCGACAGCGAAATCGCCGCGCCGCGGCTGACCGGGGTGAAGTAGGTGACGCTGGGATTGACGGTCATGCCGTCATGCGCCCCGGCAACATCCCACAGCGTATCGATGTTGAAGCTGAGGCTGTCGTAGGGGTTGAGCACGCCCGGCAGGCTGACGCCGATCGTGGGGCCGACTTCGAAGGCGGTGTCGAGTTCGCCGTAGGACAGCACGACCTCGTCCTCGATCTGCGAGGCCCGGTTGCGGTTCAGCTTGGCCGCCACGCCTGCGGAAATCTTGGCGCCGTCGCTATCGTCATTGACGAAATCGAGCGCTGCGCCGCCGGGACGCGGACTGATGCGGACGCCGCCGATCTTGCCCTGGATGATCGGGATTGCCGACACGACGTAATCGTCCGATCCGTCGTAGCTGGGCGAATAGACGGCTCCGGCGCCGATCGAGATCCAGGTGTCGTCGTAAACGACATCTTCGCCGCCCTCGGGCAGTGCCTCGACGTTCTGGGCCAGCGCAGGTGTTGCGCAGATGAGCGCAAGCGAACCGGTTGCGGCGAACAGTGACTTCATGATGGATCCCTCGATAAATCTATTTGTCGTCCAACTATCGTCACAATGCCACGTTCCCGTCGCTTGTACCAAACCGTTTGCCGCATGTGCGCTTCACCCCTAAGTCCTGCGTCAATGAGCGGGCGCATGATCGATCTGGCTATCGTCGGCGGCGGGCTGGCTGGCGGGCTGGCCGCGCTGGCGGTCCACCGCGCGCATCCGCACATGCGCATCACCCTGTTCGAGGCGACAGACACGCTTGGCGGCAACCACCGCTGGAGCTGGTTCACCAGCGATCTCGATGCCGACGGTACCGCGCTGCTCGCTGCGTTTCGCAAGACCGAATGGGATGCGGGCTATACGGTCCGCTTCCCCGGCCATGAGCGCTGCCTGTCATCAACCTATCGCTCGCTTGCCAGCTACGATTTCGACGCTGCGCTGCGCCGCGAACTGCCGCAGGACGCGGTCCGCACGCAGGCCAGCGTCACCCGGCTTGCCCCCGATGGCGTCACGCTGGAGGATGGCGAGCACATTCCCGCGCGGGTGGTGGTCGACTGCCGCGACTTCGAGCCTTCGCCGCATCTGCGCGGCGGCTGGCAGGTGTTCATGGGTCGCCACCTGCGCACCGCCACGCCGCATGATGTCACCCGGCCGATCGTGATGGATGCCCGCGTCCGGCAGCACGACGCCTACCGCTTCGTCTACACCCTCCCGCTGGGGGCAGAAGAGCTGTTCGTCGAGGATACCTATTACGCCGACGATCCCGTGCTCGACCGCAATGCGCTGTCGGGCCGGATCGACCGCTATTGCGAAGCCGCGGGCTGGCACGGCGATATCCTCGGCGGCGAAACCGGCGTGCTGCCGGTCATTACCGGGGGCGATCTTGCCGCCCATCGCCGCGATCTCGGCCCGCCCGGCGTGGTGCGCGCGGGCGCACGCGGCGGCTTCGTCCATCCGCTGACCAGCTATACCCTGCCCTTCGCGGTCGCCAATGCGCTGGTGCTGGCGCGCGAGGCGCGGCTGCCCGGCGAGCAGCTTGCCGCATTGTTCGACAAGCGCGCGCGCGATCACTGGCGCGCGATGCGCTTTTACCGCAGCCTCGGCCGGATGCTATTCGATGCGACGCGGCCCGAGGAACGCTATCGCGTATTCGAACGCTTCTATCGCCTGCGCGAACCTCTGGTCGAACGTTTCTATGCCGGGCGCACGACCCGCCTCGACAAGCTGCGCATCCTCTCGGGCAAACCGCCCGTATCTGTCTTCGCTGCCATCCGGGCGCTGCTTGGCAATGGCAGGCCGCTCGTCCATGAAAGATCGCCATGACCCCCGACACCGCCACCCCCGCTTCCATCAACGATCCCGCCGAACCGCGCGAGCCTGTCGCCGCCGGCCGGACGGCCTGCGTCATCGGCGCGGGCTTCGGCGGGCTGGCGCTGGCGATCCGGCTGCAATCCGCCGGCATCCAGACCACCGTGGTCGAAGCGCGCGACCAGCCCGGCGGGCGTGCCTATTACTGGGAACGCGACGGCTTCACCTTCGACGCGGGTCCGACGGTCATCACCGATCCCGACTGCCTCAAGGAATTGTGGGCGCTGTCGGGCCACGACATTGCCGAGGATGTCGAGCTGATGCCGGTGACGCCGTTCTACCGGCTGACCTGGCCCGACGGGACGCAGTTCGACTATTCGAACGATGAAGAACAGCTGTTCCGCGAAATCGCGCAGCTCAACCCGTCCGACGTCGCGGGCTACCAGCGCTTTCTCGAATATTCCGCCGCGGTTTACGAAGAAGGCTACGTCAAGCTGGGCCATGTGCCCTTCCTCGATTTCAAGTCGATGCTCAAGGCGGCGCCCGCGCTGGCCAAGCAGCAGGCCTGGCGCAGCGTCTATTCGATGGTTTCGAGCTTCGTCGACAATGAGAAGCTGCGCGAGGCGCTGAGCTTCCACACGCTGCTGGTGGGCGGCAACCCGATGAAGACCAGCAGCATCTACGCGCTGATCCACAAGCTCGAAATGGATGGCGGCGTATGGTGGGCCAAGGGCGGCACCAATCGCCTGATCGCGGGCATGGTGCGCCATTTCGAACGGCTCGGCGGGACCGTACGGATGCATGATCCGGTGGTCCACATCCACACGCTGGGCAAGCAGGTGAGCGAAGTCGAGACGCACTCGGGCTGGCGCGAACGTTTCGATGCCGTGGCGAGCAATGCCGATATCATGCACAGCTACAAGGACCTGCTTGCCGGGTCCAAGCGCGGCGCGGATTACGCCCGCAGCCTGTCGCGCAAGAGCTACAGCCCGAGCCTGTTCGTGGTCCATTTCGGGATCGAGGGGAGCTGGCCCGGCATCCCGCACCACATGATCCTGTTCGGACCGCGCTATAAGGGCCTGCTCGAGGATATTTACGACCACGGCGTGCTGCCGCAGGACTTCTCGATCTACCTGCACCACCCGACAGTGACCGATCCGACCATGGCGCCCGAGGGGATGAGCACGTTCTACGCGCTGGTCCCGGTGGCGCATATGGGCAAGCTGGCGGTCGATTGGGAGGAAATGGGCCCGCTGCTCGAGAAGCGCATCCTCGATGAACTCGAACGGCGGCTGATACCCGATCTCCAAAAGCGGATCGTCACCAAGTTCCATTATGCGCCGCGCGATTTCGCGATGGATCTGAACGCACATATGGGCAGCGCCTTCAGCCTCGAGCCGGTGCTGACGCAGAGCGCCTATTTCCGCGGACACAATCGCGACGATGTGCTGGACAATTTCTACCTCGTCGGGGCAGGGACTCATCCCGGCGCCGGGATTCCCGGCGTGGTGGGCAGCGCCAAGGCGACTGCCGGACTGATGCTGGAGGACCTCGCGGAATGAGCCGCAAACTGAACCGTATTGCCGTCTATTGCGGCTCCGCCTCGCCCGACGACCCTCGCTATATCCAGCTGGCCTATGACGTGGGCCGCGGGCTGGCCGAACGCGGCATCGGTGTGGTCTATGGCGGCGGCCGCCTCGGCCTGATGGGCGCGACCGCGCGCGGCGCGCTGGAAGCCGGCGGCGAAGTGATCGGCGTGATCCCCGATGCGCTGGCCAATAGCGAAGTCGCCAATCACGATTGCACCAAGCTTTACACCGTTGGCGGCATGCACGAGCGCAAGCAGCGTTTCACCGACCTCAGCGACGGCTTCGTCACCATCCCCGGCGGGGTCGGCACGATGGACGAATTGTGGGAGGCGATGAGCTGGGCGCAATTGGGCTATCACGACAATCCGGTCGGCCTGCTCAACGCCTTCGGCTTTTACGACGAACTGATCGCCTTCAACAGCAAGATGGCGCAGGTCGGTTTCGTGCGGCCGGTGCATCAGAATATCCTGGTGCACGATACCGCGCTGGCGGGGCTGATCGACAAGATGGCGTCATACGAACCGCATACACCGATCTTCCAGATGAAGGCCGACGACCTCTGAGCAAGCCGCGCACCCTCGTCCAGTCGCGCTATCTGCGTGCCACCCCGGCCCGCGCCGGGGGTGGCCGCGATCGCGCGGTGCTGGTCGACAAATCGCTCGAGTCGATCGAGCAGGGCTCGCACAGCTTCGCTGCGGCCTCGAAGCTGTTCGACCGGGCCACGCGCGAGCGCAGCTGGCTGCTCTATGCCTGGTGCCGCCGCTGCGACGATATTGCCGACAATCAGGACAAGGGCGGCCCGCTGGGCGACCAGGGCAGCCTGAAAGATGCCGAGGACCGGGTGCAGGCGCTGCGCATCCTCACCAAGCGCGCTTTCGAGGAACAGCCGACCGCCGATGCCGCTTTCGACGCCTTTGGCCTCGTCGCCGACGAATGCGGGCTGACGCTGGCCGAGGCGAACGACGTGATCGCCGGTTTTGCGCTCGACGCCGCGCGCTGGAGCCCGACGACCGAAGCCGACATGCTGCGCTATTGCTATCACGTCGCGGGTGCGGTGGGGATCATGATGGCGCGGATCATGGGTGTGCACCCGGACGATGGCGAAACGCTCGACCGCGCCTGCGACCTCGGCCTCGCTTTCCAGATGGCCAATATCGCGCGCGATATCGTCGAGGATGCCGAAGCCGGGCGCTGTTACCTGCCGCGCACCTGGCTCGACACGATGGGCTGGCAAGCGGGCGAACACGCGCTGCCTGAAAACCGCTTCAAGCTCGCCAGCCTGATGCCGCGCCTGATCGCGCTGATGGAAAAGCACGAGGCGGCGGCCAAGCTGGGTGCCAAGCGCCTGCGGTTCCGCCAGCGCTGGGCGGTGCTGGCCGCAGCACGGATCTATGGCGCGATCGGCCGCAAGGTCCTCGATCGCGGGCAGCTGGCCTGGGACACGCGAACCCGGGTGAACGGGATGGAGAAGGTGTGGCATATGTTCGCCGCCTTCTTCGAAGCGATCTGGAACCGCCCGGCCCAGCCGCAGGAGCCGATCATCTGGTCGCGCCACGATTTCAAGCCGGTGGCCGGCTGGTAGCCGCCCGCGGTTTGAATTCGGTGCAGCCCGCAATGGCTCCGTGAATTCAGCCGACACTCGGGGCGGCAGATCGCTACGCCAAGCCCTCGCAATGACCCGGGAAATGGGTTAGCGGCAGCGCCATGATCCAAAAGCTCCTTATCGCCAATCGCGGCGAGATTGCCTGCCGCATCATCCGCACCGCGCGCGCCATGGGCGTGGCCACGGTCGCGGTCTATTCGGACGCCGACGCCAGGGCGCTGCATGTGCGGCAAGCCGACGAGGCGGTGCATATCGGCCCCTCGCCTGCGGCGGAAAGCTATCTCGTCGGCGACAAGATCATCGCTGCGGCGAAGCAGACCGGCGCGGACGCGATCCACCCGGGCTACGGCTTCCTGTCCGAAAACGCCGGTTTTGCGCAGGCCGTGATTGATGCCGGCCTGATCTGGGTGGGTCCCAAGCCGTCGAGCATCGAGGCGATGGGGCTCAAGGATGCCGCCAAGACGCTGATGATGGAAGCGGGCGTCCCGGTCACGCCCGGCTATCTTGGCGCCGACCAGTCGGCCGAACGGCTGAAGAAGGAAGCCGACGCCATCGGCTATCCGGTGCTGATCAAGGCGGTCGCGGGCGGCGGCGGCAAGGGTATGCGCAAGGTCGACAAGGCCGACGACTTCGAAACGGACCTGCAAAGTTGCCGCCGCGAGGCCAAGGCCAGCTTTTCCAATGACGAAGTGCTGCTGGAAAAATGGATCACCTCGCCCCGCCATATCGAGGTGCAGGTGTTCGGCGACAGCCACGGCAATGTCGTCCACCTGTTCGAGCGCGATTGCAGCCTCCAGCGCCGCCACCAGAAGGTGATCGAAGAGGCCCCTGCGCCGGGCATGGACGAGGCGACGCGCCAAGAAATCTGCGCCGCCGCCGTGCGCGCCGCCAAGGCGGTCGATTACGAGGGCGCGGGCACGATCGAATTCATCGCCGACGCCAGCGAAGGCCTGCGCGCCGATCGCATCTTCTTCATGGAAATGAACACCCGCCTGCAGGTCGAACATCCGGTGACCGAGGAAATCACCGGGGTCGATCTGGTCGAGTGGCAGTTGCGTGTCGCCAGCGGTGAGCCGATCCCGCTGCAGCAGGATGAACTGCGCATCGACGGCCACGCCATCGAAGCGCGGCTCTATGCCGAGGACCCGGCCAGCGGCTTTCTCCCTTCGACCGGCCCGCTCGACCATTTCGACCTTGGCAGCACGGGGCGGATCGAAACGGGTGTTGCGGAAGGCGATATGATCTCCCCGCATTACGATCCGATGGTGGCCAAGCTGGTGGTGTGGGAAGAGACGCGCGACAGGGCGATCGAGACATTGGCCGACATTGCCGAGAGCGTCGAAGTGTGGCCGGTCAAGACCAACGCCGCCTTCCTTGCCAACGCGCTGCTCGAGGACGATTTCGGCGAGGCAGAACTCGACACCGGCTTTATCGAACGCAAGCTCGACCGGCTGGTCGGCGACGACGCACCCGATGATGCGATCTGGCAGGCCGCAGCCGATTTCACCTTGCTCGATGCGCTAGAAGAAACCGCTCCGGCGGCGATCGGCTTTCGCCTCAATGCCGCGCCGCGCGTTGCCACCACGCTGTGCTACAAGGGCGAAAGCCGGACGATTGCCGTGACCGGCGAGCGCGATGCCGCGCATGCGACCGGCTTCGTCGAAGATGCGCGCACCGTGGTCTTTGCCGATGGCCAAAGTTTCGAATTCGCGCTCGAAAGCCGCGGCAGCGGGGCCGCTGCAGCTGGCGACGGGGCGATCCTGGCGCCCATGCCGGGCAAGGTCATCGCGGTCGATGTGGCCGAGGGCGACACCGTCACCGCTGGCCAGCGCCTGATGGTGCTCGAAGCGATGAAGATGGAACACGCGCTCACCGCCCCGTTCGACGGGACCGTGACCGAGCTCGCCGCCACCGAAGGCGGACAGGTGCAGGTCGAGGCGGTGCTGTGCGTGGTGGAGCCTGCAGAGGAATAGTCTTCTTCCGTCACCCTGAACTTGTTTCAGGGTCCATTTCGCCGCATGCATCTTCGCACGAAGCCGAAGAATGGATGCTGAAACAAGTTCAGCATGACGGGAGTGGTTTTGAGCTGGGAAGCTGAACTCGAGGAACTGCGCCGGCGCGAGGCGCTGGCCGAGCAGATGGGCGGCGAGGAAAAGGTCGCCCGCCAGCATGGCCGGGGCAAGATGGATGCCCGCGCCCGGCTCACCGCGCTGTGCGACGACGGCACCTTCCGCGAAATCGGCAAGATCGCGGGCAAGGGCAGCTACGACGAGGACGGCAATCTCCAATCCGTCCTTCCTGCCCCCTTCCTGTTCGGCAAGGCCCGGATCAACGGCCGCCCGGTGGTTGCCACTGCGGACGATTTCACCATTCGCGGCGGCGCGGCGGATGCGGGGATCAGCCGCAAGATGGTGCAGGCCGAGAAGATGGCGCACGAGCTCAAGCTGCCGATCATCCGCATGATCGACGGCACCGGCGGCGGCGGCAGCGTGAAGACCCTCGAACAGATCGGCGCGACCTATATCCCCGCGGTGCCCGGCTGGGGCGATGTCGTAACCAATCTCGACACCGTGCCGGTGGTCGCGCTTGCGCTTGGCCCCACCGCGGGTCTGGGCGCCGCGCGCGTGGTGGCGAGCCATTATTCGGTCATGGTCAAGGGCCTCAGCCAGATCTTTGCCGCGGGCCCCGCGGTGGTCGACGGGCTCGGCGAAAGCTACAAGGGTTCGGCCGACCACCAGCAGGCCAAGGAAGACCTCGGCGGCAGCGGCATCCATACGCGCAACGGCGTGGTCGACGACGAGGTTGCCAGCGAGGCGGAGGCTTTCGCGCGCGCACGGCATTTCCTCGCCTTCATGCCCGAACATGTCGGCCAGCTTGCCCGGCGTTCCAACTGCACCGATCCGGTCCACCGGCGCGAAGAGGCGCTGCTGGACCTCGTCCCGCGCGATCCCAAGGCGGTCTATTCGATGCGGCGCTGCATGGAGATGGTGTTCGACCAGGGTACCGTGTTCGAAATCGGCCGCATGTGGGGCCGCGCCTGCATCACCGCGCTCGCCCGGCTCGACGGCTGGCCGGTGGCGGTGCTTGCCAGCGACCCGTCCTATCTCGGCGGCTCATGGGATGCGAAATCGAGCGAGAAGGTTGAGCGCTTCGTCAAGCTGGCCGACCAGTTCCGCCTGCCGATCGTCCATCTGGTGGACAATCCCGGCTTCATGATCGGGCGCGAAGCGGAGATGGCAGGGACGATTCGCTACGGGGTGCAGGCGATGAACGCGGTCTACAAGGCCAGCGTCCCGCTCGCCTCGGTTGTCCTGCGCCGCGCCTATGGCATCGCAGGCAGCGCCATGTCGAATGCCGAAACCTATCAGTACCGGTTCTGCTGGCCGTCGGGTGACTGGGGCAGCCTGCCGATCGCGGGTGGTCTGGAAGTGGCCTATAAGTCCGAGCTCGAAGCCGCCGCCGACCCGGAAGCCGAACTCGCCGCGATCCGCGCGCGGCTCGACCAGGTGACCTCGCCCTTCCGCAGCGCCGAACGCTTCAATGTCGAGGACATCATCGACCCGCGCGACACCCGTCCCTTGCTGTGTGAATATGCCGAGCTTGCGTGGCGCAGGCTGGCCAGCGAAGCCTAGGTTTCCTCGACATCCGGATCGGGCGGCCCGAACAGCGCACCGCGTTCTGAAAAGAGCACCAGCAGCAGGCTGACGGTGGCCGTTACCAGCAGCGCCAACGCCAGCGGACGCGCCGTGCCGTCATAGGCATAGCCGATACCCGCACCCAGCAACGCCCCGGTGGTCATGCGCAGGAAGCTCTGTGCACTCGACGCGGCGCCCGCAATGTGCGGGAACGGCTGCATCGCGATCGAGCCGAAATTGGCCCCGATAAAGCCGAGCAGGCTCATGTTCGCCGCCATAAGCGGAATGAAAGTCCACAGGCTTTCGTTCGGCTGATAGGCGAACCACAATTGCAGCCCGGCGACGAAGATGAACACGAACAGCGCGGTATGGCTGACGCGCCGTGCGCCAAGCCGTTCGACGATGCGGCTGTTCGACCAGTTCGCCAGCGCCATGCACCCCGCGCACAGCGCGAACAGCAGCGGGAACATGTCGCCCGCCCCGAAGGCCTCGCCGATCAACTGCTGCGAGGAATTGATGAAGCCGAACAGGCCGCCGAACACCAGCGCGCTCGCCAGCGTATATCCAACCGTCGACCGCAGCGTGACCGCACTGCGCATGTTGCGCGCGATGACGGCAAGATCGATGCGCTGCCTGTCGTCCTCGTGCAGCGTTTCGGGCAGGCGGACATAGACCCAGACGGACATCAGCGACCCGAAGACCGCCATCGTCACGAAGATCCAGCGCCAGTCGCCCAGCAGCAGCAGCACGCCCTGCCCGATGCTCGGCGCGACGGCGGGAACCAGCAGGAAGATGACAAAGATCAGGCTCATCATCCGCGCCATCTTGTCGCCGCCCACGCGGTCGCGGATGATGGCCGGCGGCAGCGCGATGATGCCTGCTGCAAAGAAACCCTGCAGCGCACGCAGCACGATCATGGAGGTGAAATCGGTGACCAGCGCGCAGCCGAGCGACAGCACGATGTAGAAGCCCAGCGCGGTAAACAGCACCGGCCGGCGACCGAAGCGGTCGGCGAAGGCCCCCGGGATCAGCGTCCCGATCCCGGCAGCGAGCAAATAGACACCGACGATGAACTGCCGATCGTTGCCCGGCGCACCCAGCGACAGGGCGAGATCGTCCAATGCCGGGAGGATCGCATCGATGCCGAAGGCATTACATGCCATCAGCAGCGCCATCATCGTGATCAGCTCGCGCTCGCCAATGTACTTGCCTTTGGCAGCGTCGGCTATCGGACGTTCGCCGCCGGCAAGAGGTTCGCTTCGCATCTGCACAAAATGTCAGGTGGCGGACAAGGTTCCGCTTTGCAACCCGCAGGGCTATCTATTCGCGCATGAGCGAAGGCCAGGGCAATCCCGATGACACCGATGGCGAGGCCGATGGCCTGCGCAAGATCATCCATGTCGATATGGATGCGTTTTTCGCGAGCGTCGAGCAGCGCGACAATCCCGAGCTGCGCGGAAAACCCGTTGCCGTGGGGGGATCGAGCGGGCGCGGCGTGGTTGCTGCCGCCAGTTACGAAGCGCGCCGGTTCGGCGTGCGCAGCGCGATGCCCAGCGTCACCGCCAAGCGGCTGTGCCCCGACCTGGTGTTCTGCAAGAGCCGCTTCGACGTCTATCGCGAGGTCAGCCAGCAGATTCGCGCGATCTTCCGCCACCACACCGACCTGGTCGAACCGCTCAGTCTCGACGAAGCCTATCTCGACGTGACCGAGGACAAGCTCGGCATCGGCAGCGCAACGCGCATCGCCGAGCTGATCCGGCAGGAAATCCGCGCCAAGACCCGGCTCACCGCAAGCGCGGGGGTGAGCTACAACAAATTCCTCGCCAAGATCGCCAGCGACCAGAACAAGCCCGACGGACTCTGCGTGATCCGGCCCGGCCAAGGCGCGGCCTTCGTCGCCGAACTGCCGATCCGCCGGTTCCACGGCGTGGGTCCGAAGGGCGCCGAGAAAATGGCCCGGCTGGGAATCGAGACCGGCGGCGATATCGCGGCCAAGGAGATCGAGTGGCTGCGCGCGCATTTCGGGAGCTTTGCCGACTATCTCTATCGCGCCGCGCGCGGGATCGACCTGCGTCCGGTCCGCTCGAGCCGGATCCGCAAGTCGGTCGGCGGCGAGCGGACCTTCAGCCGCGACCTGTCCGCGGGCGCCGAACTGCGCGAGACGATGGAAGACATCATCGATATCGTGTGGGGCTATATCGAGCGTGCCGAGGCGCGCGGCCGCACGGTGACGCTCAAGATGAAATACAGCGATTTCCAGATTTTCAGCCGTGCGAAAACGCTCGACCGGCCGATCGCCAGCAAGGCCGAGTTCGCTGCAGTCGGGCGCGCGCTGCTCGAAGAGGTACTGCCGCTGCCGATGCCGATCCGGCTGATGGGGCTGACGCTGTCGAAGCTCGAACGCGGCGGCAGCGACGAGGACAAACGTCCCGACGCGCAGCTATCGCTGCTCTAGGTCCCGCGCCGACCCCAGCAGGTCAGTTCTTGCGGTTCTGCCACAGCGCGAGCCGCGCGGTGGTGCGCGCGCTGAGCGGTTCGGGCAGCGAATGGATCGGGAAAAACCGCGCCTCCACCACTTCGCGCCCGTCCACCCGAGGCATCGCATCGACCACGCCGGCAAAGATATGCGCGCTGTGCGGGGCGCCCGAGAGTTCTTCCTCGATCACCCCGAGCGGTTTCAGCCCCTCGATGGTGCAGCTTATTTCCTCGCGAATTTCGCGGTGCGCGGCCTGTTCGGGAGTCTCGCGGCGCCCGATCCCGCCGCCTGGCAGGAACCAGCCCGCCGGACCGTAGCTGTGGCGGACGAGCAGGATCTGGCCGCCGAGGTCGCGCGCGATCACGCTCACCCCCGCGCCCGTTCTGCCGCTGGCCTTGCGCCAATGATGGCGCAGCCGATGGGCCAGACGGAGTGCCAACCGGTGCAGCGGCTTGGGTATCAGGTGAAGCATGTGACCGGCTG
The DNA here is from genome assembly GCF_036365825.1 of Qipengyuania sp. HL-TH1. Lineage (NCBI taxonomy): Bacteria > Pseudomonadati > Pseudomonadota > Alphaproteobacteria > Sphingomonadales > Erythrobacteraceae > Qipengyuania > Qipengyuania profunda. The sequence continues at coordinate 271,843 of NZ_CP142675.1, read as the reverse complement.
TTTAGCTGCGCCCAGCAGGCGTGCAACCGGGAAATCATGTTTGCCCACAAGGGCTTGTTCGAAAATGGCACGCTTCTCTTCGCCGCGGATGACGAACAGCAATGCATCGCTCGCGAGCAGTGCGGGCATGGTCAGGCTGATCCGGTCGAAGGGCGCCTCGGGCGGCAGCGGGTCGGGGGTCAGGCGGACGATCCGGCGCGGGTCGTCGACCCGGGGATCGGTATTGGGAAAGAGCGAGGCGATATGGCCATCGGTGCCCATGCCAAGCCAAGCGAGCGAGAAGCGCGGCACCGCTTCCATCTCGGTGAGCGTGACCACTTCGGCCCCGGCAGGTTCGAACAGATCGCGCAAGCGGCCGGTGTTCGACGCGGCATGGTCTTCGGGCACCACGCGGTCGTCGCCCGGCCAGACGACCAGCCGGGTCCAGTCGAGATCATGCGCCAGCAGCGCTTCGATGATCGGGAACGGGGTCGAACCGCCGGGCACGGTGATGGTCACTGGCCCCGTACTCGCGCTCAGCGCGTCGCCCAGCCGCGCCGCCAGCCAGTCGGCGATGGCGGCATCATTGCAGTTCTCGACGATGGTCACATTATCCATGCGCCCCTGATACACCAAGGCCGCCCTTCCCCAAGGGGAAAGGCGGCCGGTGTGCCTGTATGAGGCGGATCGCTTACTTGCTGGTCTGGTTGAGGAACCAGATGCGTTCCTCGCATTCGTCGATCCAGTCGTCGACCACCCCGCTGGTGGCGTTGTCGCCCGCTTCTTCGGCGGCTTCCTTCACCTCGAGCAGACGCCCGTGCAGCGTCTTGTTGTCGTCGCGCAGTTCCTTGACCATCGTGTCGGCCGAGAGCGTGACGTCGTCCTGATCCTTGATGCGGGTATTCTTCATCACGCTGCCGATCGAAGTGAGCGTATATTCGTCATTCTTGCGCACGCGCTCGCCAAGATCGTCGACCGTGCCGACCAGCTGGGCAGCCTGTTCGTCGAACAGGACGTGCAGGTCGCGAAAGCGCGGCCCCGCGACATGCCAGTGGAAATTCTTCGTTTTGAAATAGAGTGCTACCGTATCGGCCAGCGCGCCATTGAGCGCGCTTACCAGACCAGCTTTCGAGTTATCGCCGACGTCTGCCATTTGATTTGCCCCTTCATGATTGTGGAATTCACTACACTAACGCCGAACGTCGATTTGGGTTTCTCGATTATCGGTGGTGGCAGTGATCGATTTATCCGATAATGCCCCGCGCGCTCAGCCCCGTGATCGCGGCAAGGATGAACAAGATCAGCGCCAGAGCGATCCTGATCGCGCGCAGGGGCAGCTTGTCTTCCAGCGCCAATCCGAGCGACCAGCCCACCGCCACCGCGCCGCCGCCGCCCAGCGCCCCGCCCAGTCCCGCGAGCGGCCAATAGGCGAAGACCACCGCGAAAGCCGCGACGAGGAAGCGCGAGGCATCGGTCAATTGCCGCGCGAACAGCACGATCGCGAGCGCGCCGAGCGAGCGGGTCGGTTCCCTCGGCGTTTTCTCGCGATTGGGCCAGGCGCATTCGACCGCCGCGAGCAGCAGGGCGATGGCGACGAACATGGTCGCTGCATCCTCCGACATGGTCCGGGCCAGCCAGGCACCCGCCCATGCCGCAATGCCCGCGGTGACCGCCGAGCTTGCCAGCGCCACGACCAGCAATGGGGTGGACGCGCCCAGCACGCCCGCCAGCCGCGCGACAAGCAATTGGTCGCGCGCGCCCGTGGCGGTCAGGAAGCTCGCGACCATGGCAAACAGCAGCGATGTCATGGCGGTCTCGGCTCCCCTTCCTCTACCCGTCGGCTTGCGATAGCACGGGCGCAAGGGAAACATAGAGGGGAGAGCAAGAGTGAAATTGGAACAGGGCATGGCAGCCGTCGTCACCGGCGGGGCATCGGGCTTGGGCAAGGCGAGCGCGCAGGCGCTGGCCGATGCCGGGCTCAAGGTGACGATCTTCGACGTCAATGGCGAAGCCGGCGAAGCCCATGCCAAGGCCATCGGCGGCACCTTCGCGCATCTCGATATCACCGACGAGCAAGCGGTGGTTGACGGCTTCGCCACGGCGCGCAGCGCGCATGGCCAGGAACGCGTGACAGTCCATTGCGCGATGACCAGCCGCCGCGGCAAGACGCTCGGCTGGGACAAGGCAAGCGGCGGCTACAAGCGCCTGTCGACCGAGGATTACGCGTTCGGGGCCGAGGGCATCCTCGTCTCGTCCTACCGGGTCGCCAGCCTGTCGGCGCTGGGCATGGCCAATGCCGAACCGCTGAACGAGGATGGCGAACGCGGCTGCATCACGCTGACCGCCAGTGTCGCCGCGCAGGACGGGCAGATTGGCCAGGTCATCTACGGCAGTTGCAAGGCCGGGGTGAACGGGCTCGTCCTGCCGATGGCGCGCGATCTGATGGATCTGGGCATCCGCGTAAATTCGGTCATGCCCGGCATTTTCGCCACGCCGCTGATGCTCGGCATGAAGGACCGCAACCCGCAGATGTGGGACCAGCTCAACGCCAGCGTGCCCTTCCCCAAGCGGCTCGGGCATCCGGAGGAATTCGCTTCGCTGATCTGCGAGATTGCGCGCAACAGCTACATCAACGCGCACCAGTTCCGGCTCGACGGCGCGATCCGCATGCCGCCGCGATAGTCAGGGCCGCGCGGGGCCTAGATGCACCAGTCCTTCTGCTGGCCCTGCCGGGCCTTGCCGTCGAATTTCTCGCGGCCATGGATCATGTCGGCGGCCAGCCGGTGCACCGCCCGGCTGCCCGTGCTCTTGCACCAGAACGGGAATATCCCGTGTGTGATACACGCCAGCCCGGCGACGATCAGCCGTCCCCCGAAGCGCGATGCGCTGACGAGGTGCTCGCCATAGCTCTCGCCGATCGCATGGGGATGGTCGGTGAAGATCGACATCGGGATTGCTCCGCTGGCTAGATGAAATGCGCGAACGACAGCGCGAGGATGAAAGCGACGAGTGTCGATCCTACCACCGGCACGAACGAGCGCCAGCCATGCGCGAGGATTCCCGACAGATTGGCCTTGATCGCGGCAGAGGTTACCGCGAGCAGCAGGAAGAAGCTGGCCGCGCTGGCACCCCATTCGCCGGCCATGGGCGGGAGTGCAACGGTGCTGTTGAGCGTCACCAATGCGACAAACCCCGCGATGAACCAAGGGATACCCCGGCGTAGCGAAAGCGCGGGTCCGGTGCCCGCATCGCGCGTCCCGCCGCGCTGCAGCAGCAGCCCGACCACGATCAGCAGCGGCACCAGCATGGCCACCCGCGACAGCTTGACCACCGTCGCGACTGCCCCCGCCTCGTCCGAAAAGGCAAAGCCGCCCCCGATCGCCTGCGCGACATCGTGAATGGCCGCGCCGATTAGGAACCCCGCCTGCCGGTCGTCCAGACCCAGCGCCCCGGCGAGCGCGGGATAGGCCACCAATGCCAGCGCGCTTGCCAGCGTGGTGCCGAGCACCACGATCGCGAAGCCTTCCTGCCCCACGCGCTTGCTGCCGATGATGCTCCATAACGCCAGCGCCGCGGAGATCCCGCAAATCGCAGTCGCGCCGCCGGCCAGCAGGCCGAACTGCCAGTCGAGCCGGACCAGCCGCGCGGCAAGGATGCCCATGCCGATCACGCACGCCATGATCGCGAGCAGCGCCAGGAACGGTCCCGCCCCGAGGCTGGCGATTTCCGCAAAGGTCACACGCAGGCCAAGCAGGACGATGCCGACCCGCAGCAATGTCTGCGAAGCGAGGTCGAACCCCGGCAGGAGCCGCGCATCCTCGCCTGCGAAATTCAGCGCGAAGCCCAGCAACAGCCCGATCAGGATCGCGGGCGCGCCGTAATGCTCGCTCAGCCACAGCGCCGCGCAGGCGGCAATTGCGACCAGCAACAGCCCCGGCACCACCGCCAGCCACGAACGTTTCGCTCCGGGCGGCTCAAGCTGGAGCTCGCCGTAGAGATCGGCCATCCAGTAGCTGTCGGTCTTGTCGCGCATGGCCCCCATTCGCATGCATCGCCCCCGGCGGCGATACCGCCGGCGCCGCCGATCCCCCGCAAACGGACCTGGTGAGTGGAGCGGGTGAAGGGAATCGAACCCTCGTCGTCAGCTTGGGAAGCTGCTGCTCTACCATTGAGCTACACCCGCAAGGCATTGGCAATCGCGGAGAAATCGAGCTGGCAACCGCGGGGGTTGCCGGTCGGTTCGCTCATGCTGCGTGCCATGCGCGGGCCGCTTGCCACGATCCCCGGCATTTGGTCAATACGGGACTGAACGGCACCCGCGCCCCGCGGGGATGAGGAACCGCCCGCGCCGCTTCCCACGCGCGGTTAGGAACGCATACGCGCCCGGAGCGCTGTTTCGCCTGAAGGGAAGGCACATGGCAGCACGCGCATACTGGCAGGGGCAGATCAGGCTGGCGCTGGTTTCGATCCCGGTCGAAATCTACTCGGCGACCAAATCGGGGGCGAAGATCCGGTTCAACCAGATCCACGAACCCAGCGGCAAGCGCATCTCCTACGAGAAGGTCGTGCCCGGGATCGGTCCCGTCGACCGCGACGAGATCATCAAGGGCTACGAGGTTTCGAAGGGCAATTACGTCCTGCTCGACGAGGACGAGATCGACGCGGTCAGGATCGAGAGCAAGCGGACGCTGGAACTGGTGCAGTTCGTCGATGCCTGCGAAATCGACCCGCTCTATTTCGAAAAGCCCTATTACGTCGCGCCGCAGGACGAACTTGCCGAGGAAGCGTTCATCGTGCTGCGCGAGGCGCTGCGCAAGGCTAAGAAGGTCGCGCTGGGCCAGCTGTCGGTGCGCGGCAGCGAGAAACTGGTCGCGGTGAAGCCCTGCGGCAAGGGGCTGCTGCTCGAAACGCTGCGCTATGCCGATGAAGTGCGCGCAGGGCAGGCGTTTTTCGACGATATCGACGATGCCAAGCCGAAGAAGGAACTGCTCGAGCTGGCGAACACGCTGATCGAGCAGAAGAGCGCGCCCTTCGATGCGAGTGAATTCGAGGATCGCTATGGTCAGGCGCTGCGCAAGCTGATCGACAAGAAAGCGAAGTCGAAGAGCAAGACCGCGGTGATCGAGGATGTCGACGATCCCGATGCCGGTGGCGGCTCCAACGTCATCGACCTGATGGCGGCGCTCAAGAAGTCGGTCGGGGAGGAGAAGCCCGCCAAGACCTCGCGGCGCAAGAAGTCCGCCTAGGCCATGGCCGCGCGCAAGGACCCCCTCGCCGAATACAACGCCAAGCGGGACTTCTCGCTGACCCCCGAACCAGCGGGCGAGCCGCTCGCCAGCGAGACCGGCAACCGCTTCATCGTCCAGAAGCATGACGCAACCCGTCTGCACTGGGACTTGCGGCTCGAGGTCGATGGCGTGCTCAAGAGCTGGGCGGTGACCAAGGGGCCGTCCCCCGATCCCGATATCAAGCGGCTGGCGGTACGGACCGAAGACCACCCGATGTCCTATGCCGATTTCGAAGGCGTGATCCCCAAGGGCGAATATGGCGGCGGCACGGTGATGCTGTGGGACCGCGGGACGTGGCAGCCAATCGAGGGCAAGAGCGCGAGCGACCTCGAGGAAGGGCATTTGCACTTCTGTCTCGAAGGCGAGCGGATGAAGGGCGAATGGCTGCTGATCCGGCTGAAGCAAAAGCCCGGCGAGAAACGCGAGAATTGGCTGCTGCGCAAACTGCAGGACGACAATGCCGAAGCGGGCGACGGGCTGGTCCAGCGCGAATTGACCAGCGTGCTGACCGGGCGTTCGATGGCCGGGATCGCCAGCGACAAGCAGGGCGAATACCCGCTGGCAGGAAAGAAGGACGATGCCTTCCTTGCGCAGATGCAAAAGGCCTCCGCGCGCAATGCCGGCAAATCCAAGCCCAAACGCAGCAAGGCCGCCCCGCTGCCCGATTACCGCAAGCCGCAGCTGGCGACGCTGGTCGACGACGTGCCCGCCGGCAATCGCTGGATGCACGAGATCAAATTCGACGGCTATCGCACGCTGGTGGCGGTCAAGGGCGATACCGTCCGCGTGTTCACCCGCAACGGCAAGGACTGGACCGACAAGTTCGGCCCGCTGGTCGAGGCGATTGCCGCGCTCGACCTGCCCTCGTGCCTGATCGACGGCGAAGTCGTCGCTTACGACGGCAAGGGCAATCCCGACTTCTCCACCCTGCAACAGGTGCTCAAGCGCGGGCACGGATCGCAGGCCAAGGAGGACAAGCTCGCCTTCCATGCCTTCGACCTGCTCGAACTCGATGGCGAGGATCTGACCGGCCTGCCCAATATCGAACGCAAGGAACGGCTCGAAGCGCTGCTCGATTCCGCCGATCCGCCGATCCATGTTGCCGAACACGTGTTGGGCGCGGGCGAACATCTGTACCGCGCGATGTGCGATGCGGGGCAGGAAGGCATCATCTCCAAGACCGTCGACGGCAAATATGCCGGGCGCCGCAGCAAGGCCTGGGTGAAGGTCAAATGCACGCGGCGACAGGAATTCGTGATCATCGGGTGGAAGAAGTCGAGCGCGAAGGGGCGGCCGTTCGCTTCGCTGCTGGTCGCGCAGCACGAGGGCGACGACCTCGTCTACAAAGGCAATGTCGGCACCGGATTTTCCGCCGACGATCTCGACGAACTCGCGGGCAAGATGAAGCGGCTGGCGCGCAAGACCCCGCCGGCGGAAGTCGACCGGGCCTCGTCGCGCGGGGTCACCTGGGTCACGCCCAAGCTGGTCGCGGAAATCGCCTTTGCCGAGTTTACCGCCGACGGGAATGTCCGCCACGGCAGCTATCTGGGTCTGCGCGGCGACAAGGATGCGAGCAGCGTGCAGCCGGAAACGCCGGCCAAACCGGCCGAAACCAGCGACGCGGTCAGGATTTCCAGCCGCGATCGGGTGATCTTTCCCGACAGCGGCCAGACAAAGGGCGCGCTCGCCGACTATTACGAGGCCGTGGCGGCGATCATGCTGCCCTTCGCCGCGCGGCGCCCGATCAGCCTGGTGCGCTGCCCTTCGGGCCGGGCGAAGAAGTGTTTCTTCCAAAAGCACGATAGCGGCAGCTTTGGCGATGCGGTGCACCCCGTGCCGATCCGCGAGAAGGATGGCGGGCACGAGGATTACCTGTTCGTCGACGATGCGCGCGGGCTGCTGCAATGCGTGCAGATGGGGACGATCGAATTTCACGGCTGGTGCGCGCGTTCCGATGCGGTCGAACGGCCCGACCGGATGATCTTCGATCTCGACCCCGACGAGGGGCTGGGGTTCGACGAGGTCAAACAGGCGGCGCGCGACATCCGCGCCCAGCTGGCCGATCTCGGCCTGACCAGCTTTGCCATGCTGACGGGCGGCAAGGGCGTGCATGTGGTGGTGCCGCTGACGCCCGGCCATGACTGGGAGGCGCACAAGGATTTCTCGCGCCGGTTCGCCGAGGCGCTGAGCATGGCCGAGCCCGAGCGCTTCACCGCCACCATGAGCAAGGCGAAGCGCAAGGGGCGGATCTTCATCGACTGGCTGCGCAACCAGCGCGGGGCGACGGCAGTGGTGCCCTATTCGGCGCGGGCGCGCTCGGGTGCGCCGGTGGCCATTCCGCTGGCATGGAACGAGCTCAAGGCGATGGAGAACGCGCATCCCTATTCGATCGACGATGCCAAGACCCTGCTCGATCGCGCGCAATCGAAATCGCTCCACGGCTGGGGTTTCGCCGACCAGCGCCTGCCCGACCTGTAGGCCGCGCCTCGCCGACTCCATAAATTTGCGCAAATGCGGACACCTTTCGCGCGGAAAGGGTTAATCGGGTAAAGGAGGCGTCCTTGGCCGAGACAATATCCGTAAATGGAACCCAGCACCCGATCCCCGAAGACCCGCGGGTCTCTCTTCTCGATTTCCTGCGCCGCGATGTCGGCCTGACCGGTACCAAGAAGGGCTGCGATCATGGCCAGTGCGGGGCCTGCACGGTCATCGTCAACGGCATCCGCATCAACAGCTGCCTGACGCTCGCCGCGATGCACGATGGCGACAGCGTGACGACCATCGAGGGGCTCGGCACGCCCGACGCGCCCTCGCCCTTGCAGCGCGCATTCCTTGAGCATGACGGCTTCCAGTGCGGCTATTGCACGCCGGGGCAGATCTGTTCGGCCACCGCGATGATCGAGGAGCTGGCGAATGAATGGCCGAGCGATGCGAGCGGCGATCTCGGCGCCATCAAACTGAGCGACGAGGAAATCCGCGAGCGGATGAGCGGCAATCTGTGTCGCTGCGGCGCTTATGCCAACATCGTTGCCGCGATTCGCGAAGTCGCTGAGGAGGAGGTTACATGAGGCCCTTCCAATACAGCCGCGCGCGGACGCTGGCGGATGCGGCGCAAATGCTCGCCGAACCCGAAACCACTGCAATCGCCGGCGGGACCAATCTGCTCGACCTGATGAAGCTGCAGGTCGAGACCCCCGGGCAACTGGCGGACGTCAACCGGGTGGGCTTTGCGGAGATCGAGGACACCGATGCTGGCGGGCTGCGCATCGGCGCGCTGGCCACCAATACGGCGACCGCGGTGCACCCGCGGGTCCGCGCGGACTATCCCGTGCTGGCGCGGGCGATCTTGGCTGGGGCGACGCAGCAATTGCGCAACAAGGCCACCACCGGCGGCAATCTGTGCCAGCGCACGCGCTGCTTCTATTTCATGAATATCGACCAGCCGTGCAACAAGCGCGAACCCGGTAGCGGCTGCGGCGCGATCGACGGGATTGCCAAGCTGCATGCGATCCTCGGCACCAGCGAAGAGTGTATCGCCACCTATCCCGGGGACATGGCGGTGGCGCTGAGCGCGCTCGATGCGACGGTCCATATTGCCACCGGCAATGCCGAACGGACTGTCCCGGTACGTGATTTCCATTGCCTGCCGGGCGATACGCCGTGGATCGAGAATGTCCTCGAACCGGGCGAAGTGATCACGGCGGTTACGCTGCCGCGCCCGGTGGGCGGAACGCAGCTTTACCGCAAGGTGCGCGAACGCTCGTCCTATGCCTTCGCCTTGGTCTCGATCGCGGCGGTGGTCGAAATGGAAGGCGGCAAGATTGCGCGCGCCGATCTCGCCTTTGGCGGCCTTGCCCACAAGCCGTGGCATGATCCGCGGATTGCCGAGACGCTGGTCGGGCAGGTCCCGTCTGCCGAACTGTTCGATGCCGCGGCCGACATGCTGCTCGAAGGCGCGCGCGGATATGGCGAGAACGACTTCAAGATCCCCCTGGCGCGGCGCACCCTGCATGCGGTGTTGTCGCAAGCGACGGAGGACGCCGCATGAGCGCGCATCTCAAGCAGGACGAGCCCGATACCGCCAACCGGCTGGATTCGATGAAACAGGGCGTGATCGGAAAACCGCTTAGCCGTGTCGAAGGGCTGGCCAAGGTCACCGGCACGGCGCCCTATGCTGCCGAATACCCGGTGGACGGTTGCGCCGAAGGCGTGCTGGTCACGGCCACCATCACCCGCGGCGAGATCGTCCGCATCGACAAGGACAGCGTGCTGGACCGGCCCGGTGTCATCGCGGTGATCGACGATGAACGGCTGACCACGCGCGCCGCCCAGGGCACCGCGAACGAGGCGCCGCAGCAATCGCCGCAAACCGTCTGCTATTGGGGCCAGCCCATTGCGCTGGTGGTGGCGGAAACGTTCGAACAGGCGCGCGACGCGGCGAAGCATCTGGTCGTCGAATATCGCGAAGAGCCGGGCGCGCCGCTGTTCCCTGCCGAGGTCGAGGCGGAGGAACAGGAAGACGAGACCGTCCGGCAAGGCGATCTGGCGCAGGCCATGTCTACCGCCGCGCATAGCGTCGACGTCACCTACACCACCAAGGGGCATGCTTCTGCCGCGATGGAACCGCATGCCGCCATTGCCGAGTGGGATGGCGAGAAGCTGACCGTCCACGCATCGCTGCAGATGCTGAACTACAATATCACCGAGCTGGCGGATTCGCTGGGCCTCGAGGAAGACAAGGTCAGGCTGGTCTCGCGCTTCGTCGGGGGCGGGTTCGGCTCGAAGCTGGGGATCAGCGAGGAAACCGTCGCCGCATCGCTTGCGGCCATGGAACTCGAGCGCCCGGTGCGCGTCGTCATGTCGCGCCAGCAGGTATTCCAATGCATCATGCGCCGGTCCGAAACGACCCAGCGCCTGCGGCTGGCGGCAGATGCGGATGGCCGGTTGACCGGGTTCGGCCATGAAGCGCTGGTGTCGAACCTGCCGGGCGAAACCTTCGCCGAACCTGTGCTGCAATCCTCCCACTTCCTCTACGGCGCCGACAATCGCGAGCTGATGCTCAACGTCGCGCGAATTCACCTTATGACCGCCGGCTCGGTCCGCGCCCCAGGCGAAGCGGTGGGCATGCCCGCGCTCGAAGGCGCGATGGATGTCCTCGCCGAGGAGGTGGGTATCGATCCGGTCGAACTGCGGCTGCGCAATATCCCCGAAGACGATCCTGAAGAGGGCTTGCCGTTCTCGTCGCACAAGCTGGCCGAATGCCTCAGGCAGGGCGCCGAGGCCTTTGGCTGGGACGCGGGGCCGCGCAAGCCGCGGATGACGCGCGAGGGCGAATGGTGGGTCGGGACCGGGATGGCGAGCGCCGCCCGCGTTCACAATGTCGGCGAAGCCAAGGCGCGCGTGACGCTCAAGCCCGATGGCACCGCACTGGTCGAAACCGACATGACCGATATCGGCACGGGGACCTATACGATCCTCGCGCAGATCGCAGGCGAGATGCTCGGCCTCGATACCGCCGACGTGCTGGTCGACCTTGGCGACACACGCCACCCGCGCGGTCCGGGTTCGGGCGGCAGCTGGGGTGCGTCTTCAAGCGGTTCGGCGGTCTATGTGGCGTGCAAGGCGCTGCGCGAGGAACTGGCGTCGCGTGTCGGCGTGGCCGAGACCGAGCTCGATCTCGCCAATGGCCAGGTCGTCGGCGGCCAGACGCTGGTACAATTGCTGGGTGGTGAGGACCTCGCGCAGGAAGGCCATTACGAACCCGGCGCTATCGAAGACGACTTTACCGCGGCGGGATTTGGCGCCTTCTTCGCGCAGGTGCGGGTCAACCACTATACCGGCGAGACCCGCGTCGATCGCATGCTTGGCGCATTCGGCTTCGGCCGCGTGCTCAACCGCAAGACCGCGCGTTCGCAATGCCTTGGCGGGATCACCTGGAGCATCGGCGCGGCGCTGACCGAAGCGCTCGAATTCGATCCGCGCGATGGCCATCTGGTGAATTGCGATCTGGCCGAATACCACGTCCCGGTCCACCGCGACGTGCCCGATCTCGAGGTCATCATGGTCGAGGAACGCGATCCCGCGGCCAGCCCGATCCAGGCCAAGGGCATTGGTGAGCTGGGCATGTGCGGCGGCGCCGCGGCGATTGCCAATGCGATCTACCACGCCAGCGGCGCACGGCTGTTCGACTATCCGATGACCCCCGACCGCGTGCTGGCGTGCATGCCCGATTGATGCTGGCCGACCCGGCTCTCCATCTTTCCGCCGACGAGGATCACGCCGCGCTGGTCGCAGCCTGCGAACCCGGCGTCGGGCTGTGTACGATTGTCGGGATCGAAGGCAGTTTTTCGCGGCGGCTGGGCGCGCAACTCGCGGTGCTTCCCGATGGGACGACCGTAGGCAGCCTGTCCGATGGCTGTCTCGAAGCGCAACTCGCAACCGATCTGCGCGCGCAGGCGGGCCCGCGCGTCATCCGCTATGGAAGCGGTTCGGCGATGGTGGATTTTCGCCTGCCCTGCGGCGGCGGGCTGGATATCCTGCTCGATCCTGCACCCGACCGGCTCGCATGTCGCGAGATCGTGCGAATGCTCGACAGCCGCCGCCCGGCCATACTCCCGCTGCCATCCCCTTCCCCGCTGGCTGAGCGTCGCTATCACCCGCGCCTGAAAATCGCGGTTATCGGCGAGGGGCCCGAACTCGACGCCTTTGCTCGGCTCGGGGACGCGATGGGACTGCATGTCGAGGTGCATCGCAAAGACGACCTTACGCTCGGCTCCCCCGCCCCGCATATCACGCTCGACCGCTGGACCGCCGCGCTGCTACTATTCCACGATCATGAGTGGGAAGCCGCGCTGCTCGAACAATTGACCTCGGGCCAGGCATTCTACATCGGCGCGCAGGGGGGCGAGAATGCGCGGATCGAACGCGCGCTGACGCTCGCCGCGCGCGGCGTGGACGAGCAGGCCATTGCTTCCATCTGCAGCCCGATCGGCCTGATCCCCTCATGCAAGTCACCCACCACGCTGGCGCTGTCCGCGCTGGCGGAGATCGTTGCCGAATACGAGCAATTGCGTGCCGCCGATTGACCCCGAGGTGGGCTTCATCCTGCTTGCCGCGGGCCAGGGAAAGCGGTTCGGCCGCGACAAGCTCACCGAGGACTTCCGCGGCCAGCCATTATGGTCATGGGCCGCGCTGGCGGCAGAAGAAGCTGGGTTTGCGCAGCGCTACATCGTGAGCGGCCCGCATTCAGGCATCCCGGCGCGGAGCGGCTGGCATCCGGTCACAAACGACCGCGCCGCCGACGGCATGGGGACGTCGATTGCGGCAGGCGTACGGGCCGCGCAAGGCTGTTCGCGCGTGGTCATTGCACTGGCCGATATGCCGCTGGTCGAGCCTGACCATCTCCGCCGGCTGGCCAAAGCCAATGGCCCGGTATTTACGCGCTATGCCGACGGGGTCGAAGGATCGCCCGCGGGCTTTCCGCGCAGCACCTTCGACCGCCTCTGCGCCTTGCAAGGCGAAGCGGGCGCACGGAGTCTCGGTTTGCCGGACGCAACCGCGATCGCCCCGGCCAGCGCCGCGGCGCTGGCGGACATCGATACGCCCGAAGACCTGCTCACGCTCTCGTCGCGGCACACTGCCGGGCGCCGCTAACCCCTTCGGCCATCCCGTGTTCCCAGCTTACGCAATGATGGTTGGGAGGCAGCGATGCCGCCTCGCCCGTTAGCCGGGGGAAGCCAATCAAGGGGACCAGTTTTGCATATCGTATCGCTCGCACTCGGCGGCTGCCTGAAAGGCGAGCCGGTCCGGTACGGGATCACCGAAGATACGGGGGGGCACATCACCTACATCCTGGGCGAGATGGAAGCGCTTGCCCGGCGCGGCGATGTGGAAATGGCGGAAGTCATTACACGGCGGTTCGACGATCCGCGGCTCGGCGCGATCCATGCCGAGGCCGAAGAATGGCTTGGTCCCAAGCTGGTCATACGGCGGATCGACAGCGGCAACCGGCGCTATCTGGCGAAGGAAGCGCTGAGCGCCGACCGCGCCGCCTTTACCGAAGCGCTGATTGCGGAGCTGGGGCAGCGCGAGCGCTTGCCCGACCTCATCCACGCGCATTTCGCCGATGCAGCGGATGTGGCGCGCAAGGTCGAAGACGCGCTGGGCATTCCTTTCATCTACACTGCGCATTCGCTCGGCATGGACAAGCGCATGGCAATGCCTGCGCCCAGCGCCGCGCTCGAGGGGCGGATCGCGGAAGAGAACCGGGCGATCGCGGGTGCGCGGGCTATCATTGGCTCGTCGCGCGACGAATGCGAACGGCAGCTTGCGGCCTATCCTTCGGCCCGGATCGGCAAGATCCATCGCCTGATCCCGGGGATCGACCGCAGCGCCGCGGGCGGGGAAATCTCGTCGGCGATCGAACTCGTTTCCCCATTCCTGCGCGAACCGATGAAGCCCGTGGTGCTGGCGATCGCCCGCCCCGTCCACAAGAAGAATCTCGTCCGGCTGGTCGAAGCCTTCGGCAAGTCGCCTACGCTGCGCGAACAGTGCAATCTGGTGGTTCTCGCCGGGCTGCGCGACGATCTGCAATCGGGCGAAGCGGAGCAGCAGGATGTGCTGCGCGGTCTCGTCGATGCCATCGACCGCCATGATCTCTACGGCAAGGTCGCCTATCCCAAGTCGCACACGCGCCAGCAGGTCAAGGAACTCTATACTCTCGCCGCCCGGACGCGCGGCGTGTTCGTCAATCCGGCGCTGACGGAGCCCTATGGCCTGACATTGGTCGAGGCTGCGGCGCATGGCGTTCCCGTCGTCGCCACCAAGATCGGCGGCCCGCAGGACATCGTCGGCGAGCTCGAGCATGGGTTGCTGGTCGACCCGGGGAGCGAGAGCGAAATCGCCGAAGCGATCGAGCGATTGGTGACCGATCGCCGACTGTGGGAAACCTGCTCGCACAATGGACAGGCCAACAGCCGGGAGGTCAACTGGGATGCCTATGCGGGCGGCTTCATGGCAATCGCCAGGCAGGTCACCGCGCCCGCCACCGCGCTGCGCCCGAGACCTGCCCATTTGCTGGTCAGCGATCTCGACAACACGCTGACCGGGTGCGACCGCGGCGCGCTGCGCATCGGGCAGTTCTTCCAGCGGCAGGCGCAGTTCGGCTTCGTCATCGCCACCGGTCGCTCGATCGTCGAAGCGCGGCGGCTGGTGCGCGACTGGAAACTGCCCGATCCGCGCGCCTGGATAACCTCGGTGGGTACCGAGATCTATGTCGAACGTGGCGGCGATCTCGTGCTCGACACCGACTATGCCGACGGCATCGGCTATGAATGGCACCCCACTGCCATCGACGATGCGCTGGACGATCTGCCGGATTTGATCCCGCAGGCGAGCTACGAGCAACGCCCCTTCAAGCGCAGCTACTTTGCCAACTCGCCCGGGATGGCGGCGCAGGTCGAGGACCGGCTGCGCAGCCACGGCATTCCGGCGCGCGTGGTGTTCAGCCACGACCGCTTGCTCGATGTCCTGCCCCCCATGGCAGGCAAGGCAGCGGCGATGGGCCATGTTGCCCGCATGTTCGATGTTCCGGTCGAGCAGGTCTTCGCGGCCGGCGACAGCGGCAATGACGAGGATATGCTGACTGCCTGCCAGAACGCGATCATGGTCGGCAATCACGCGGCCGAGATCGCCGCCTTGGCGAGGCGCCCCAATGTCTATCTGGCGCGGCGCAGCCACGCAGCCGGCACGCTCGAGGGCATTCTTGCACAGCACCGCGCGCAGCGACTTCGCGAGCGCCGGGATACGAGGATTTCAGCATGAGCATGACCGGACCCATTGGCTATTTCGTCCATCACCAGGGGCGCGGCCATGCCGAGCGCGCGGCGGCGATCGCCAATGAACTGATCGGGTCGCGCGGCGTGACGCTGTTCTGCGCGCGGGACGACATCTTCCCCGTGCTCGACGAGCGGATCGAAATCCGGAAAATCCCCTCGCTGTTCGAACCCACCGGGCAGGAAGCGCCCGCCATGGCAGCGCTGCCGATGCCCGAGACGGTTCACTGTGCCCCGCTCGGCTGGCCGACGATTACCGATGCCTTTGCCGCGCTTTCGGGGTGGTTTGCGCAGGCCCGCCCAGCCCTCTTCGTGACCGATGTCTCTGCGGAACTGGGCCAGTTGGCGCGGCTGTGTTCGGTGCCGCATGTCGCGGTGCTCCAGCATGGCGAGCGCGGCGATGCAGGGCATCTCGCGGCCTATGACAGCGCGGTCGGCCTGCTGGCTCCCTATTCGGAACGGATCGAGCAGCACGACCGCCCTGCCTATCTGCGCCGCAAGACGCAGTATGCCTCGGGCGTAGGGATCGACTGTTCGCCGTTCCCCGCCAAGCGCGAGGCGCGGCGCAAGCTCGGACTGGGCGAGGAGGACGACATCGTGCTGGTCATCGCCGGCGGCGGCGGGGAAGGTACCCCGTCCACTCCGCTGACGCTGGGCGCGCGCGCCGAGCCCGAGGCCCGCTGGATCACCATCGGCAAGGTCCGTAGCGAATGGCACGAGACCCCACCGGGCAATCTCGAGCATCGCGGCTGGGTCGAAAACCCGCGCGACTGGATCGCCGCGGCGGACCGCGTTGTCTCGTCCTGCGGAAATACCACCGTCCATATGGTGCTGGCAGCGGGCAAGCCCTGGGTCGTCATTCCTGAATGGCGCTACTTCGATGAACAGTTCTGCAAGGCCGAAGTGCTCGATCGCGAAGGCTTGGCGGCGGTCTCCCGCCACTGGCCTTCGCACCCAGCCGCGTGGGAGCGGCTGTGGACGGCCGCGGCGCTGATCGATGTCGAACAGCAGCGGGCGATCATCGAACCACGCCCGGCCCAGGCCGCAGCGGCCTGGCTCGACAGTCTCGCGGCCGAGCTGTGGCGGGGGACGGAAGGCAAGCCCGCGCTGGAGATTGTGGCATGACGATTTCGGTATGTACGCTCGCGCATGGCCGTGAGGACCATCTGCGCAATCTGGTCAGCGGATTGAACCATTCGCGCCGCCCGCCGTGCGAACTGGTGGTCGCGGTCATGCAGGATAATCGCTACGATCTCCCCAGCACGAGCTTCCCGGTCCGGCAGGTATTGCTGGGCAGCAAGGGCATCTGCCTCGCGGAGGCAAGGAACACGGCTGCCGAACATGCGCGCGGCGAATTGCTGATCTTCCTCGATGTCGACTGCATCCCCGCGCCGGGATTGATCGAGGACTATGCCGCCGCCTCTGCCTTCAACGAAGGCGTGCTGATGGGCGAGGTCGGCTATCTCCCACAGGGCGCGACCGAGCATGGTATCGACTATGCGCAGTTCGAACGGCTCGCGGTCACGCATCGCGACCGCGCCGGTCCGCCGCGCGGAATGGTCGGGCACTGCGGCGACTACCGCTGCTTCTGGTCGCTCAATTTTGCGCTGCCCGCCGCAACCTTCCGCGACCTCGGCGGGTTCGATCCGCGCTATCTCGGCTATGGCGGCGAGGATACCGATTTCGGTCGCACGATTGCGGCGCATGACGTGCCGCTGTGGTGGGCGCGCGGGGCGAAGGCCTATCACCAATATCACAAGCATCACATGCCGCCGGTGCACCATCTCGACAGCGTGGTCGCCAATGCGCAGATCTTTGCCGAGAAATGGGGCGAGCCAACGATGCAGCACTGGCTTCGCGCTTTCCGCCTCATGGGGCTGATCGAGCCCGATGGAAACGGCGGCTGGATCAAGCTGCGCGAACCGGGCGAAGCGCATTTTGCACTCACCCGGCAGCAGGAACACCAGCCCTATGCGAGCAGTTCGGTCGTGCTCGAAGAGCTCGAGGCCCAGGCAAGCCGCGGCAAAGAAGCGAGCCGCGCACCGGCGATGACCTTGGCATAGCAACGCTCGTAGCCTGTGATCATCGCTCCGATCGAGAGCTGGCTGGTCGCCCGTTCGCGGCACGCGGCGCGATCGATCGAACCAAGCCTCCGGATGGCGTGCGCCAGCGCGCCGACATCGCCGCCTTTGACCAGGATCCCGCAGTCTCCCACGACTTCGGACAGCGCCCCGCGATTGAACCCTGCGACGGGTGTGCCGCAGGACAGCGCTTCTGCCGCCACCAGGCCGAACGGTTCGTCCCACAAGGGCGTGACCAGCGCGCCCCGGGCCTGCGCGACTTCCTGTCGCAAGTGTTCGGCGCTGCGGTGTCCGTGAAATTCGATTCCCCCGTCAAGGAACGGTTCTACCTTGGCGGCGAAATAGGCAGCATCCTCGACCGGCCCGAAAATCTTCAGCCGGGCCCGCGCCTTGCGCGCCGCCTGGATCGCTTCGGCCAGTCCCTTGTCGGGGACGATGCGGCCCACCCATGTCAGATAGTCGCCCGGATCGCCCGCGGGCACCCAGCGATCGGTATCGATACCGTTGGGGATCACCTCGAGATCGGGACACCCGCGATCGGCCCATAGGGATTGCTGGTCATGCGAGGTCACGGTGAAGCCGATATTCGGCTGCGCGCGCGCCGCTTCCACGGCATCGAACATCGTCCCGAAGGGCGGGACGTGCTGCGAGGTGACGCAGGGAATCCCCGCTTGCGCGCACCAGGCGATGATCTCGGGAAACAGCGAGTTGTTGTGGACCACATCATACCCGCCCCCGCCGATCTTCAGCAGCACGCGCTCGAAGGCGGCACGCTGGTAGGCGGCGAGTTCGCTGGTGCCGCGATAGACGCGCCAGGGCAGCACCTCGTCATAGGGCGCCGCGCAGATCGGTACCAGATTCTCGTCATGCGACCCTTCGGCGGCGAACAGATCGACCTCGTGTCCGGCTGCGCGCAGCCCGCGGCACAGCATGTCGCAATGCGCCTCCATCCCGCCGCCGAAGGGTTCGGCGATGGCATGGCGGATATGGGCGAGGACCGCGATTTTCATGGGCGGATCGGGCTGTTGAAAGACATGACAGGCAAACGCACCATGAGCCGCGCTTCGGCAAAGCTAACATTTATGCAATGTGCTACCGGAACGGCCGACACCGCATTGCATTTTGTCGACAGGAGGACATGATGGCGCTCACCGACGAGCTGGACCGCTATCCCAAGACTGGACGGTTCCTGACCGGGCGCTTGCGGCACGACATGAGCGATGCCGAGAAGTCCGAACTCGAAGGTCTGGTCGCGCGGACGCTGACGCTGCAAGACGGCGAGCGGCTGATCGCGCGCGGCGAGGAATGCGATTGCTCCACGCTGCTGATCGACGGCTTCATCCTGCGCACGCTGGAAAGCGAGGACCGGCGCTATGCGGTGAGCTTTCACGTGCCGGGGGATTTCGTCGACCTGCATTGCTTCGCGCTCAAGCGGCTCGATCACAACATCGATTGCGTGGGTTCGGTGAAACTCGGCCAGGTGCCGCATACAGCGATCGCGGAGGTGATGGCGAACCGCCCGCATCTGGCGCGCCTGTTCTGGTTCTCGACCCTGCTCGACGCGGCGATGCATCGCGAATGGATCATGAAGCTCGAACAGCTCACCGCACCCAAGCGCATTGCGCATATCTTCGCCGAAATCTGGCGCCGGCTCGAAATGGTCGGCATTGGCTATGCCGATGGCTTCGAGACCCCGCTGCGGCAAAGCGACATTGCCGACATGTGCGGTGCGACCTCGATCCACACCAACCGCGCGCTGGCCGACCTCAGGAAGAACGGGCTGGCCGATTTCCAGCGCGGCAAGGTACGGATTGCGGACCGCACGAGGCTGGAGGCCTATGCCGGCTTCAACCCCGATTACCTCTATGGCGACGGCGCCTTGTCGCTGCGCGAATTCGCGTGAGCCAGCGCCCCAATCGCTTCGTGTTCGTCGCCGGGCTGCATCGGACCGGAACGAGCCTGCTGGCGCGTATTCTCGGCGCGCATACGGCGGTCGGCGGCATCGAAGGCACGCCGGTGCCCGAGAACGAGGGATGCTATCTGCAGGGCGGTATCCCGCATACCGCATGCGATGGACGGCCGGGGCACTATGCGACCGACCCGCACCAGCATCATACCGAAGGGTCGCGCTGGAATACTCTGGAAACGCAGCAACGTATCCTGTCGGACTGGTCGCCATGGCTGGACCGGGGCAAGCCCTGGTGGCTCGAAAAATCGCCGGTGAACCTCACCCGGATGCGATTGTACCAGCAGCTGTTTCCGACCTCGCAATTCGTCGTGATCCTGCGCCATCCCGAAATGATGGCGGCAGCGCTGGCGAAATGGGTCGATCACGAGCCGGATGCGCTCATCCGCTATGCGCTCGACGCCTATGACCTCGTGGCCGGGGACCTGCCTTTCCTGCATGCCGCGCTGGTCATTCGCTACGAGGATCTCGTCGCCCGCCCCGATGTTACGCGGCAGGCGCTGTTCGCCTTTCTCGATTGCGAGGATCACGACCCCGGCATCGCACTGCGCGATGGCAATGCCGACTACGCAGCCGCATACCGCGCGACCGGCGACCTTGCCGGGCGACTCACAAACTGGGGCTACGGCGCCGGCGGAAAGGTCGCGGGCTTCACCCCGCTCTGCGCGCATCCCCTGCGCCGGGTCGAGGAAGCAACCGTGCGGGTCTTGACCGCGCAAGCGGACGAAAAATGATGCCCGGGCGCAAAAAGAACAGAAAGCTAACATGCGTTAATAGACGGTGTTTGCGCGACTTGCTTTACCGCGCGCGATGAACGGGACCACCGAACTCCTGGGAACGGCAAGCTTCCCCCTGACCGGCAATTTCCTCGCCGGACGCCTGCGTCACAACCTCAGCCTCGACGATCTGCAATATATCGAGGGGCTGGTGGAGAGCGTCGAGGAGCATGACGACGGTGCGCGTCTGCTGTCCCGCGGCATCAAGACCGATCGCAGCACGATCCTGATCGAGGGATACATCTTCCGCACCATCGAGAGCGGCAACAAGCGGTTCATCACCGGCGTCCATGTCCCGGGCGATTTCGTCGACCTGCATGGCTTTGCACTCAAGCGGCTCGATCACAATATCGACGCGGCGGGCAAGGTGAAGGTGGGTTCGGTCAGCCATGAGACGCTGCGCGCGGTGATGCGCGATCGGCCGGGCGTCGCGCGGGCAATGTGGTTTGCCACACTGCTCGACGCGGCGATCCATCGCAAATGGATCCAGACGCTGGAGCAACTCGACGCGCCGCGGCGCATCGCGCATCTCTATGCCGAATTGCATACCCGGCTGGAACTGGTCGGGCGCGGCGTGACGCGCGCGCTGCGGACACCTTTCACCCAGTTCGACATGGCCGATATGTGCGGGGTGAGCGCGATCCACGCGAACCGCGCCGTGGGCAAGTTACGCGAGCTGGGCATTGCCGAAATCCGGCGCGGCGATCTGTACACCCGCGACTGGGCCGCGCTGAAACGCTATGCGCAGTTCGACCCCGATTACCTTTACGGCGACGGGCCGCTGAAGGTGAAGGAAGACTGGGACTAGTCTTTCAGGTCATCCGGGCAGTGAACGTCGGACAATGCCTCGGCATCGCCCCAGCGCACATCCTGGCGCGGGATCACCGACAGCTCGCCATTGGTTTCCAGCACCACCCAATTGGCATCGGCGTTGGCGGTGATACCGTTCTGCCGCAATGCGGACCTGATCTCTTCCTCCGAAATCCGCGTACGCTCCATCGCGTCGCGCAGATAGTCGCCCTTGTGCGTCAGCAGCGTTGGCTCGGCCTTGACGACGTCGGCGGCGGTCTCGCTTTGCTGGACCATCCGCGTGGTCAGATACTGGCAGGCTGCCAGCACGATGATCGCGGTCACCGCATCGAGCGTCGCGACATTACGCAGCAGGATGCCGCTCGCAGCCAGGCTGCCGACCGCGACATTGATGATCCAGTCGAAATTGTTGAGCTCGCTGGTCGTGCGCTTGCCGACCAGGCGCACCATGATGATGATCAGGACGTAGAAGAGAAAGGCATTGCCGGCGATTTCGAGCATCCGGGGCCAGCCGGACCAGAAATTGATGGCCTCAGCCACTCGCGCTCACCTCATAGTCGATCGGCCTGAACGATCCGCCGTTGGAATCGTAGGCCGAACAGGCTGTCAGGCCGATGATCAAATCCATCTCCGCGCGCATGACGATCGTGTCGCCCGGCTCGCTCAGCGGCGGCTTGACCGTCAGCACACCGCTGTCGCCATCGACCGGGACGTTCATGAACAGGTTGAACGCGGTCGGAATGTCGTCCGGCCCGATGCCATAGGGCTCCAGCGCCTCGGCCAGATTGCCGAAGCAGCCGCGATGGAGCGGCTTGTCTGGATAGAAATGCCGGAACGTGTCTTCCGAACACGGGGTCAGCAGGAAATCATGCCGTTTGACCGTATCCGACGTGATCGTCAGCATCGGGTTCGACCGGTTCGACCACAGGCGGTGCCCCCGCCCGAGCCGGATGGTTTCTTCATAATCGAAGGTGCGCCCGTTGGAGATGACTTCGCGGACGTCCTGCGCGTTATAAGCCAGCAGGTCGGAAACCTGGCTGCCTTCGGGATCGCAGACGGTGAGCTGCGCGCCTTTCGGCAGTTCGAACGCCACGCCGCTGCGCGGTTCTATGCGGTTCATTGCTTCTCCATTCGGGGATCGCGGAACGGGCAGGTCCAGTCGTCATCGACGGCCCGGCCGCTATATTGGCGCGCTTCGCTGCTCTCACCGTGGCGGGCGAGCATCGGGTTGATATCGCCTGCCAGAGTGCGGTCGCGCTCGAGGATCGCCTCGCGCATGCGCTCGTACCGCCCGTCCTCGCGCAGCGCTTCGAACTGGTTGTGCAGGTTGAAGACCATCGTCGGATAGGCAAAGCGCCGCGCCGGGCGCGAGGCATGCGGGTGCAGGCCGACGACGAAATAGGCTTCGCCGCCAAAGCTGAGCGAAAAATGCGGATCGGTCGGATCGGGGCTGACGCTGGGGTCGTAGCTCTGGCCGAGCCATTTGTCCTTTTCGGCAAAGGACTGGAGCCGTTCCCACAACAGGCTTTCATATTCGCTCTCGTCGAGCGAGCCAGGTTGCTCGAACACCACCGCCATGCTGCGCAGGCCCTCGGGATCGTTGCGGTACCGCTCGGCCCATTCGATCAGCCGGTCGTGGATCCGCAGATCGTCCCAGCCGCTGCGCATGTCGTGCGCGACGAGCACGTCGAGCAGGTCGCGCGCCTGGGCCGATTTTGCACCGACGCAGGGGAACGCCGTATCGGCGATATGCGCGCGGAACTGTGCTTCGATATCGCGGGCGACGCTATCGTCGACCGCCAGAACGCCGGGTTTCATTGCGACGACACTCCTTCGGGCACGAATTGGAGGCTGGTGTCCTTCGTGCGGCCCATCGACCAATTGGCTTGCAGGCGAACCTTGGGATTGGGGGCGCACCAGATCTCGCCCGACCCGTCGAGCGCGGTGACCCAGATCAGATTGTGTTCGACCCCATAGTCGATCACGGCAAAGGCCAGCCCCGCACCCTTGTCGGTCACCAGCACCGGAAGCGGTGGATTGAGTTGCGTGAACACCGGAAACCTCGCGTTAAGCCCATCAGACGGCCGCAGGGCCCGCGCGCCGCGCCAGCCCCACGTATGCAACACGCGCCCGATCGGACGCGCGTATCACTACCGGCCCAACGCATTTGCGCGCTCGTTGATCCGAGACTGACATGCGTTAGCTTGCACCCGGAACGGGTAGGCACCCGTACCGCGAGGCCACCCGGAACGAGGGTGAAGGCCGTTTGGCTTTCCCCGTCCGCCGCGCTAGGCCGCGCGCAAACCGATATCGAAGGACGGGTTTCATCACGCCATGATCAGCGACGACAGGATTATTCTCGGGCTGCTCGCCCTGGTGCTCGGCTTCGTTTTCGCCACGCGCGACCGACCCGGCTGGCAGCGCTTCTACATCTTCGTCCCGATCATCCTGGTCTGCTATCTCGTCCCCAGCCTGATGACGACTTTCGGCCTGATCGACGTGTCCGAGAGCAATCTGTGGCCGGTGGCGAAAGATTATTTCCTGCCTGCCGCGCTGTTCCTGATGACGCTGTCGATCGACATCAAGGGGATCCTCGGTCTCGGCAGCAAGGCGATCGTCATGTTCCTGACCGCCACGGTGGGCATCGTCCTCGGCGGGCCGTTGGCACTGTGGATCGTGGCGCAGTTCGAACCTTCGATCATCGGTTCGGGCGATACCGCCGCATGGCGCGGGCTGGCGACGCTGGCGGGAAGCTGGATCGGCGGCGGCGCCAACCAGACCGCGATGCTCGAGGTCTATGGCTACCCGCTCGAAGGCTTCGCCGCGCTGCTGGCGGTGGACATCATCGTCGCCGAGATCTGGATGGTGTTCCTGCTCTATGGCGCGGGCGCGCATGAGCGCGTCGACAAGTGGCTGGGCGCGGACAGTTCGTCGATTGCCCGGCTGCGCGACACGATGGCCGATTACACTGCCAGCATCGAACGCGTCGCCAAGGCCAATGACTATGTCCTGCTGTTCGGCGTGACCTTCGCCATCGTCGGGCTTGCGCATCTGCTCGGCGGCTGGCTGGGCGGCTGGTTCGCCGCGATGCAGGGCGAGGACGCCACGCTGGCGAGCGAATTCTTCTGGGTCGTGGTCATCGCCACCACCGCGGGGCTCGCCGCCAGCTTCACCCGCGCCCGCGAGCTGGAAGGGATTGGCGCGAGCAAGTTTGGCGTGTTGTTCATCTTCCTGCTCGTGGCGGTGATCGGCACACGGATGGACGTGACCAAGATTACCGATGCGCCCGCTTTCATGGCGATCGGCTTCATCTGGATGCTGTTCCACGTCATCCTGCTGCTGAGCGTGGCGAAGATCATCAAGGCGCCGTTCTTCTTCGTCGCGGTGGGCAGCAAGGCGAATATCGGCGGCGCGGCGTCGGCGCCGGTGGTGGCGGCGGCGTTCCACCCCGCGCTGGCCCCGGTCGGCGTGCTGCTGGCCGTGCTGGGCTATGCGCTGGGGACCTATGGCGCGATCCTGTGCGCGCAGATGATGGCCGGCGTCGGCTAGCCGCGCGCGGCAAAGGTTTCACCCGATACCGGTTGCTTTCGGACCTTGCGCGCGTATGGGCCGTTGCAAAGAAAAGAGAGGAACTTTCATGCGTCAGCTTGACCATTTCATCGTCGGCGGAGCGAGCGCTCCCGCGGCCCGCACCCACAAGATCTGGAACCCCTCTACGGGCGAAGTCCAGGCCGAGGTTCCGTTGGGCGATGCCGCCTTGCTCGACCGCGCGGTCGCCGCCGCCAAGAAGGTCCAGCCCGAATGGGCGGCCACCAATCCGCAGCGCCGCGCGCGGGTGATGTTCGAATTCAAACGGCTGGTCGAAGCCAACAAGCAGGAACTGGCCGAACTGCTCGCCAGCGAACACGGCAAGGTCGTGGACGATGCGCATGGAGATGTGCAGCGCGGGCTCGAGGTCATCGAATATGCCTGCGGCATCCCGCAGGCCTTGAAGGGCGAATATTCGCAAGGCGCGGGCCCCGGCATCGATGTCTATTCGATGCGCCAGCCGCTGGGCATCGGCGCGGGCATAACCCCGTTCAACTTCCCCGCGATGATCCCGATGTGGATGTTCGGCATGGCGATCGCGGTGGGCAACGCCTTCATCCTCAAGCCGTCCGAACGCGATCCCAGCGTGCCGATCCGGCTGGCCGAACTGTTCGTCGAGGCCGGCGCGCCCGAGGGGCTGCTGCAAGTGGTCCACGGCGACAAGGAAATGGTCGATGCGATCCTCGACCACGAGGATATCGCCGCGGTCAGCTTCGTCGGGTCGAGCGATATCGCGCATTACGTCTACAAGCGCGGCGTCGCTGCGGGCAAACGCGTCCAGGCGATGGGCGGCGCCAAGAACCACGGCATCGTCATGCCCGATGCCGATCTCGACCAGGTGGTGGGCGATCTCGCCGGGGCCGCCTTCGGCTCTGCCGGCGAACGCTGCATGGCGCTGCCGGTGGTCGTGCCCGTGGGCGAGGACACCGCCGAGAGGCTGCGCGAAAAGCTGATCCCCGCGATCAATGCGCTGCGCATCGGCGTTTCGACCGATCCCGACGCGCATTACGGCCCCGTCGTCACGCCCGAGCACAAGGCGCGGATCGAACAGTGGATCGACACTGCCGAGCAGGAAGGCGCCGAAGTGGTCATCGACGGCCGCGGCTTCACGCTGCAGGGCCACGAGAAGGGCTTCTTCGTCGGCCCGACGCTGCTCGACCGCGTGACCACCGACATGGAAAGCTACCGCGAGGAAATCTTTGGACCGGTCCTGCAGATCGTACGCGCCGACGATTTCGAGCATGCACTGCGGCTGCCGAGCGAGCACCAATATGGCAATGGTGTCGCCATCTTCACGCGCAACGGCCATGCGGCGCGCGAATTCGCGCACCGGGTGAATGTCGGCATGGTCGGGATCAACGTTCCGATTCCCGTCCCCGTCAGCTATCACAGCTTCGGCGGATGGAAACGTTCGGGCTTCGGCGACACCGACCAGTATGGCCAGGAAGGCCTGAAGTTCTGGACCAAGGCCAAGAAGGTCACCCAGCGCTGGCCCGATGGCGGCGGCGACGGATCGAACGCCTTCGTCATCCCCACGATGGGGTAAGCGCCGCGCCAGGCGAACTTGGGAGAGAAACGATGAACCGCACACTGTTCCCCGCCACCCTGCCGCTGGTCCTCTTGCTTGCCGCCTGTTCGGGCGGGTCCGACGATGCGGGTGAGCCCGAGCCTGCCGAAACGATGATGCCGGTCGAACCCGATGGCGGGATCGGCGACGGCGCCGGACCTCCCGGACCCGTCGTTGCAGAAACCATCCCCGCCGCTTTCCGCGGCGTGTGGGACTATGTCGAGGGAAGCTGCGATCCGGCTTCCGACCTGCGGGTCGAGATCGGCCCGAAGACCATGCAATTCTACGAATCGCATGGCGATGTGACCGGGGTCGAAGTCGGCAGCCCGCGGGACATCGTCGTTTCGCTGGCGATGGAAGGCGAAGGCGAAACATGGGACATGGCGCGCAAGTTCACGCTCACGGACGGTGGACGCACGCTGACGTCCGCGCCTGTCGGGGAAGAGCAATTCGAACCGATGCCGCTCAAGAAATGCGAATAGGAGTGTTGCCATGCGTATCCTGATCTTCACCGCACTTGCCCTGCCCCTGGCCGCCTGCGCCGGTTATTCCGAACCCGCGCCTGCACCGCCCGCCCCGCCTCGCGACGCCATGTTCGGGGCCTGCGACGCAGCCCCGGCGCAGGCGCATGTCGGCCGTGAAGCGACCGAGGAAGCAGGCGCCGCGATCCTCGCGGAAAGCGGCGCCGAAGTGCTGCGCTGGGGGCCGCCCAATTCGGCATGGACGATGGATTACCGCACCAATCGCGTAAACGTGCGCTATGACGAAGCGCGGCTGATCACCGAGATCACCTGCGGATGACGCGCCGCCGCGCCTTCACCGGCTCCCCGTTCGAAGCGCAGTTCGGCTTCGCCCGCGCGGTGCGTGACGGCAATCGCATTCTCGTTGCGGGGACCGGACCGATCGAAGATGACGGCAGTTCCACCCCGGGCGGCGCCGCGGCCGAGGCCGAACGCTGTTTCGTGCTCATCCTGCGCGCGATCGAGGAACTGGGCGGCAGCGCGAAGGATGTCGTGCGCACGCGGATGCTGTTGACCGATCCGGCAGATCAGGAAGCGGTCGGCGAAGTTCATGCCCGCTTCTTTGGCGAGGCCCCGCCCGCCGCAACGATGGCAGGTGTGGCCTGGCTCTGCCGACCGGAATGGAAAGTCGAAATCGAGGCCGAAGCAATCATCGAAGGCTGACCGCAGCAGCCCTTTTCACGCCCCCTCACCACCGCTAGGTCACCCGCCATGACAGGACAATTCCAGCTTACCGAAGAGCAGCTCGCGATCCAGGAAGTGGCGCAGCGCTTTACCGCCGACAACATCACTCCGCATGCCGGCGAATGGGACCAGACCTCGCATTTCCCGGTCGATGTGATCAAGCAGAGCGCCGAGCTCGGCTTCGGCGCAATCTACGTATCCGAAGAAGCCGGCGGTATCGGCCTGGGCCGGCTCGAAGCGGCGCTGATCATGGAAGCCATGGCCTATGGCTGCCCTGCGACCAGCTCGTTCATCTCGATCCACAACATGGCCGCCTGGATGATCGACCGGTTCGGGGGCGACGAACTGAAGGGCCGCTACCTGCCCGAGCTCGTCACCATGGAGAAGATCGCCAGCTATGCGCTGACCGAACCCGGCAGCGGATCCGACGCGGCGGGGCTCAAGACCGGCGCCAGGCTCGATGGCGATCACTACGTGCTCAACGGCACCAAGCAGTTCATCTCGGGTGCGGGCTTCAACGACGTCTATGTCACCATGGTTCGCACGGGCGAGCACAAGACCAAGGGCATCACCTGCCTGGTGATCGACAAGGACACCCCCGGCGTGTCCTTCGGCAAGCCGGAGAAGAAGCTCGGCTGGAATGCCAGCCCGACCGCGCAGCTGATCTTCGAGGATGCACGGGTGCCCGTCGCCAACCGCGTCGGCCCCGAAGGCGACGGCTTCCGCTATGCCATGATGGGGCTCGACGGCGGCCGCCTGAACATCGGCGCCTGCTCGCTCGGCGGGGCGCAGCGCTGTCTCGACGAGGCGGTGAAGTACACCAAGGAACGCCAGCAGTTCGGCCAGGCGATCGCCGATTTCCAGAACACGCAGTTCATGCTCGCCGACATGGCGACCGAATTGGAAGCGGCGCGCGCGCTGCTCTATCTCGCGGCCGCGAAGGTCACCGACAATGCGCCCGACAAGAGCAAGTTCTCCGCCATGGCCAAGCGGCTGGCGACCGATAGCGGCAGCAATGTCGTCAACAATGCGCTGCAATTGTTCGGCGGCTATGGCTATCTGAAAGAATACCCCATCGAACGCTTCTGGCGCGATTTGCGCGTCCATTCGATCCTCGAAGGCACCAATCAGGTCATGCGCATGATCGTGGGCCGGGAGATGCTCCGCCAATGACTGAAACCGTCGACCTTCACACCCACACCCATGGCCGCACCGGCCATCTCTCGCTCAACCGCCCCAAGGCGCTGCATGCGCTGACGCTCGACATGTGCCACGCGATGAGCGCGGCGCTCGCCGGTTGGGCGTGCGACGACGGCATCGAGGCCGTCATCCTCGATCATGCCGAAGGGCGCGGCTTCTGCGCGGGGGGCGACATCAATCTGCTGCGCCATTCCGCACTCAACGATGGCGGGAAAAGCGGGCGCGAGTTCTTCCACGACGAATACCGGCTCAACCACCAGATGTTCGAATACGGCAAGCCGATCGTCGCCTTCATGGACGGCATCACCATGGGCGGCGGCGTCGGTATCGCACTGCCGTGCAAATATCGCGTCGCGACCGAGAACACGCGCTTTGCCATGCCCGAAAGCGGCATCGGCCTCTTCCCCGACGTCGGCGGTGGCTGGCACCTGTCGCGGCTGGGCGGGCGGCTCGGCCAGTTCCTCGCGGTGACCGGTGCGCGGCTCGACGGTGCGGAATGCGTCTGGGCGGGTATCGCCACGCATTACCTGCCGGCCGAGAAACTCGCCGAAGCCAAGGCCCGGATTATCGAGCATCCCGACCGGATCGGCGGAATCCTGTCCGAACTTTCCACCACCCCGCCGCCCGCGCGGCTGGAAGAGAATGCCGCGCTGATCAAGAAGCACTTCGCCTCGGATCGCTACGAGGACATCCTCGCCAGCCTCGAGGCAGACGACAGCGAATGGGCGGCGAAGGAGCTCGCCACGCTACGCGGCAAGAGCCCGCAGACCTGCAAGGTCGCGCTGCGCCAGCTGAGCGAGAGCGAACAACTCGGCAGCTTCGCCGACAACATGCGCATGGAATATCGCATCGCCAGCCGCGTGCTGACCCGGCCCGATTTCGCCGAGGGCGTGCGCGCGGTGATCGTCGACAAGACGAACGACCCGCAATGGGACCCCGCAGCGCCCGAGGACGTGAGCGAAGAACTGATCGACTGCATCTTCGCCCCGCTTCCCGAGGGCGAGGAATGGACGCCGCTCGAACGGTGATATCCGTCGCCCCTGCGCAGGCAGGGGCCCATACGCCGTTGCGGTTCCGCGCGGCCGACAAGTCATCTAGGCTCCTGCCCTCGCAGGAGAGACGTGGAGAGAACATTGGCTTACGAAACCATCACCGTCGAACAGCGGGACGCGGTCACGCTGATCACGCTCAACCGTCCCAAGGCGCTCAACGCGCTCAACAGCACGATCCTTGCGGAACTGACCGAGGCCTTCGCCGCCTATGAAGCGGACAAAAGCCAGCTCTGCGCGGTTCTGACCGGATCGGGCGACAAGGCCTTTGCCGCGGGCGCGGACATCAAGGAAATGAGCGAGAAAGCCGCGGCCGATTTCTACCTCGAGGATTTCTTCAGCCCCTGGACGAGCGAGATCGTCAAGAAAACGCGCAAGCCGTGGATCGCGGCGGTCAACGGCTTCGCGCTGGGCGGCGGCTGCGAGCTCGCCATGATGGCCGATTTCATCATCGCCAGCGAAAACGCCAAGTTCGGCCAGCCCGAGATCAAGCTGGGCGTCGCGCCGGGCATGGGCGGATCGCAGCGTCTGACCAAGGCGGTCGGCAAGTCCAAGGCGATGGAGATGTGCCTCACCGGCCGGATGATGGATGCCGCGGAAGCCGAGCGCAGCAATCTCGTCGCGCGCGTGGTCCCGCATGACACGCTGCTCGACGAAGCGCTGAAAACCGCCGCGCAGATCGCGAGTATGCCGCCGATGGCCGCGATCGCAAACAAGGAAATGGTCAATGCGGCCTTCGAAACCAGCCTCGACCAGGGCTTGATCATCGAACGCCGTATTTTCCAGATCCTCGCCGCGAGCGAGGACAAGGCCGAAGGCATGGCTGCCTTCGTCGAGAAGCGCGAAGGCAAGTGGAAGGGGCGGTAAGCCAGTGGTGCGAAAGCACCGCTTTCCTACGCCCCCGCGAAACTGTTAAGCCCGTTTCCGGCTGGGGGCCGCCATCTGGGCCGGGGGGGGCGTCATATTGGCAAAGCTGTCGCCTTCGCCCCAAAAATATATCATAATTCAGCACCTTGCGATGTTGGATTGGGGCGACACACTGTCGCCCTTGTCGCCCGAATGTCGCCAGGGCACGGCAATTTGCGAGAGGATAGATCATGAAAATCGCCTTTATCGGCCTCGGCAATATGGGCGGCGGGATGGCCGCCAACCTCGTGAAGGCCGGGCATGCCGTGAATGCCTTCGACCTTTCGGAAGGAGCGCTCGCGACAGCTAAGGACAACGGCTGCACGCCCTTCACCGATGCCGCCGAGGCCGTTCAAGGCGTCGATGCGGTGGTTTCAATGCTGCCCAATGGCGGGATCGTGAAGTCGGTCTACGAGGGCAGCGTCATCGGCAAGGCGCCCGCAGGCGCGGTGCTGCTCGATTGCTCGACCATCGACGTTGCCACCGCGAAGGAGGTTATCGCCGAGGCCGAGGCCGCCGGTTACGACATGGTCGATGCGCCGGTCTCAGGCGGGATCGCGGCGGCGAATGGCGGCACGCTGACCTTCATGGTCGGCGGCACCGAGAAAGCGTTCAAGCGCGCCGAAGAGGTGCTCAACGCGATGGGCAAGGCGGTGATCCACGCGGGCGACGCTGGGGCGGGCCAGACCGCCAAGATCTGCAACAACATGCTGCTCGCCATCTCGATGATCGGCACTGCCGAGGCGATGAAAATGGCCGAGAAGCTCGGCCTCGATCCGCAGAAGTTTTACGAGATATCGAGCCAGTCCTCGGGCTATTGCTGGTCGCTCAATGCCTACACCCCCCTGCCCGGCGTCGGCGTCGAAAGCCCGGCGGACAAGGATTACCAGGGCGGTTTCGCCACGGGACTGATGCTCAAGGATCTCAAGCTGGCGATGGAGGCGGCCGAGACCGCCGATGCCTCGACCCCGCTCGGGCGCCACGCCAAGGAGCTTTACGAGCAATTCGCCGAGTACAATGCGGGGCTCGATTTCAGCGCAATCATCAAGACGCTCTGATCTCCTCAAGCATCCGCGCGAGCCATTCGCGCGGGGCCATGCGGCGGCCGATATCGGCAACGAATTCCTGCCCACGCGCCACGCTCTTGAGCCGCCCACCGCGCAGCCAGCGGTCGGCGCGGTCGTGATAGCTCAGCCCGCCGTGTTTGAGCCAAGCGGGGCGCCCCCATAGCGAGGGCGGTCCCTCGGGCACGGTGAGGCGCAGCGCATCGCTCGCTTGCCGCGCTTCCACGCCGGGGCCTGCATAGATCACGTCGTTGCGCGCATGGAGCGCCAGCGCATGCGGATGGCCGCGCGCGACCAGATAGTCGGGTGCACCCTGCGCGAGATGGGTGATTTCGGCCACTTCGAGATAGCCGAAGATGCGGTGGTGGAGATCGCCGTCTTCCTCGCGGAACAGCCCGAAGAACAGGAACACATCCCCCGGCCCCACGCCCCGGTTCGCCAGATGGGTCTGCGCCGCGCCGCATTGGCCGAACAGGCAGGTGCCATCGGCGAGGAACATCGGGTCGTGGTGACACAGCGTCCCCGCATCGACCCGCCCGCGGCTGGCGCGCGCGGCATGTTCGCCCAGACCGAGATCGCCATAAGTGGTGCGTGAGGCGGTGCCTGCGGGGATCGGCAGGCTGACCGGCCGACTCTCGACGATCGGCGATGGGCCGCCGCCCGAGGCGCTGTCGAACCCTTTGCGGGAGAAGATAATTCGCACGCCCTCCCCGTGCCTTAAGCGCGCGACAGTGACAACCGCGCCATTCGGCCCTATTTGCGCGCCCATGACACAAGACAACAATGGCAAGGTCACCGCGCTGATCATGGCGGGCAAGCGGTCGGGCGTGCTCGATCCACTCGCCGAGCGCGCCAATGTGGCCCAGAAATGCGTTGTTCCCGTCGGCGGCATGCCGATGATCGAGCGCGTTGTGATGAATGTCGCCGCCAGCCCGCGCATCGGCGAAATCCGCGTCGTGGCGCATGAGGCGGACGAGATCGCCGCCATTCCCTCGATTGCCAAGCTCCAGGCCGAGGGCCGGCTGGTGTTCAAGCCCGGCGCGTTCAATCTCGTCGACAGCGTCTTTGCCGGGGCCGAGGGTGCGGACTATCCGATCCTCATCACTACTGCCGACAATTGCCTATGGCTGCCCGAGGACTTTACCGAATTCGCCGACAAGGCGATTGCCAGTGGTGCGGGCGCTGCAGCTGCCCTGGCGCACAAGGAAGACGTTCAGGCCGCGGACCCCGAAGGGCAGAAGAAGTTCTACGAATTTTCCGATGGCGGCTATTCGAACTGCAATGCCTATTGGATCGGCAGTCCGCAGGCACTTGCGGCGGCCGAGATCATGCGCGGCGGCGGGCAGTTCGTGAAATTCCCGAAGCGCATCGCCAAGGCTTTCGGCGTGATCAATCTGATCCGCTTCTTCCTCGGCTGGGGCACCAAGGAAAAGCTCTTCGCGCAGGTTTCGCGCCGGTTCGGCTTCGCCATGGTGCCGATCGAAATGAGCCACGGGCACTGCGCCATCGATGTCGACAACGAGCGGACGTTCCAGGTCACCGAAAAGCTGCTGACCAAGCGGCTCGCCACCATCTGACGCCGCCGGCCGGACGATGCATCGCCTGCTCCGCAATATCGGTTGGTTGCTGACCGGGCGCGGCCTCAACGCCGTTTTGAGCATCATCTACCTGGCGCTCGCCACGCGGACGCTGGGGCTCGACCATTTCGGCTATTTCGCGATCATCCTAGCGCTGGGGCAGACGGTCACCGGGCTGGCCAATTTCCAGACCTGGCAATTCGTCGTGCGCTGGGGTGCGGACGAGGACGGGCCCGCCGATGCGACCGGCTTCGCGATTGCGCTCGACCTGCTGTCGGTCGCGCTGGGCCTCGTGCTGGCAGCCGCGCTGGTGGGGAGCGCACCGCTCTGGCTGCCGCTGCCCGACGAGCTATTACCGGTGGCCTTCGGCTATTGCGTGATCTCGCTGCTGGCGATCCGCACCACCCCCACCGGCCTGCTGCGGCTGCGCTTCGCCTATGCGCGCACCACCGCGGCCGAAGCGGTGCAACCAGTGGTGCGCGCGGCGGGCGCGGCAATTGCCGCAATCGCCATGCCGACCGTGACCGGCTTTATCCTCGCCTGGGCCGCCGCAGAAATCGCGGTGGCCGTATCCTTGTGGATCGCGGCCGGCCGGCTCGAGCGGATCAACCTCTCGCGCATCAGCCTGCGCCATATTCCGCGCGCGCATCCGGGTGCCTGGCGCTTCGTCTGGTCGACCAATATGTCGGGCAGCCTCAATGTCGGCGCCAAGCAGGTGCTGATCCTGCTGGTCGGCGCGATCGGCGGCGAAACCGCGGCGGGCGGGTACCGCGTCGCCAGCCAGCTGGGACAGGCGCTCGTCAGCCTGGCGCAGACAGTCTCCAAGGCGATCTATCCCGAACTGGTCCATGCCCGGGAAACGGCGCATGACATGGCCCGGCGGATGGCCAATATCGCGCTGATCGCCGGGGTGCTGGCGGTGCTGGTAACGCTGTTCTTCGGCCGCACCGCGCTGGTCCTGATCGCGGGACCCGAATTCCGCGTGTTCTGGACCATGGTGATTCTTGCCATCGCGGGCGCGATCGAACTGGTCGGGGCCAGTCTCGAATCGCTGCTGGTCAGCGCCGGCCGGGCAGGCACCGCCTTCCTGATCCGCGCGATCCCCACGATCATCGGCCTGGCGCTGCTCGAAGTGGCGATGGGCTGGAACGGGCTGAAGGGCGCCGCCTTCACAGTGATGGGCGCGTCCGCGCTGTCGGTGCTCGGTTTCTGGGTTGCGATCATCTCGCTGGCGCAGATCACGATCACCGTGAAGCCCGCGCCCGAGCTGCCGCCCAAGGGTTAGCGAATTCCGAGCGCTTCCGCTTCGGCGCGCAGCCGTGTGGCGGCGGAGGGATTGGCCGCGACCGCATCGCTCAGCGCCTTGCGCGCGCGATCGGGCTGACCCAGCGTGGTGCGCGACCGCATCAGCATCACCCACCCGTCGAGGTTCGACGGATCGGCGACCAGCTTCTGTTCGAGGCTGGCGACCATGCCCTCGGCCATCTGGCGCTGCTCGCCCGGGGGCATTTGCGAAGCGGCGGCAAGCTGGGCGGCGTTCGGCCCGGGTATCGCGCCGGTCGCGGTCAGCCCCGCGCCCGTCGCTGCGGGGACTGACCGCGCAGCCTGCGCGCGTTCGAGCCGCGGAGCGACCTCGAGCTTGTTGATCGTCGCCACCTGCTCGATCGTCCGCGCGAGATCGGCTTCCCACGGCGCGCCCGGCGGCGTGTCTTCGAGCAGTTCCAGCCACGCGGAAATCGCGCCTTCGTGGTCGCCATCGAGATCGCGCTTCACGGCAAGGAAATAGCGCGCCCGTGGGTCTGCCGGATCGAGCGCGATTGCGCGGCGGAAAGCGGCCAGCGCTTCGGACGGCAGCGGATCGCGCTGGCTGTCCATCACCAGCGCTTCACCGTATGCCGACCACAGTACTGCAGTGTCCGGTTCGAGCGCGGTGGCTTCGCGATAGGCCGTGGCCGCCGCGCCGAATTCACCGCGTCCGTAGCGGGTGAAGCCCAGCTCCTGCCATGCCGCGGCATCGCCGGGTTCTTCGACGACACGCGCCTCGAGCGCTTCGAGCGGTGTGGCCGCGGGCGATTCGTCCGTATCGGCATCAACCCCGTCGAGCGCGCGGTAGCCAACTGCGGCAAGGATGGCTGCGAGCGCCAGGCCGAACAGCAGTACCCCCCTGTCACGCGGTTGCCGGTCTTTTTCTCGCCCATCACGTCCCCCTTGCCCGCTGGCTATCGCGGCTGGGCCCGACAAGCAATTGCCACCGCTTGAGTTTTGCCTATGATGCCGCCTCATAACAAAATACGGGTTCGCAAGCCTCCGGGGGGGATTGCGGTTTGGGCGATAGAGTTCGTGTAGCGATTGTAGGCTCCGGCCCCGCCGGGCTGAGCGCGGCTGCGCATGCGGCAGATCGCGGCATGAGCCATGTGCTGCTCGAAAAGACCGACCATCTTTCCGATACCATCTACAAATACCAGAAGGGCAAGCACGTCATGGCGACGCCCAGCAATCTGGTACTGCGCAGCGATCTGGATTTCGATGCCGGCAAGCGCGAGGTGATCCTCGACACCTGGGACCGGCAGGTCGCGGACGGCAAGGTCGCGGTGCGCACCAATGCCGATGTCACCGGCATTGCGGGACAGGCGGGCGCATTCACGCTGACGCTGCAGGACGGATCGACGGTCGAGGCCGAAGCGGTGGTGCTGGCGATCGGGACGCAGGGCAATCCCAACTTGCTCCGGCTGCCGGGCGGCGACCTGCCGCACGTCCAGTATCAGCTCGACGATCCCACCGAATATGTCGACGAGCACATCACCGTGATCGGTTCGGGCGATGCGGGGATCGAGAACGCGCTCGGCCTCGCCGCCGACGAGGCGCAGGGCAATGTCGTTACGATCCTCAACCGCCGCGCCGATTTCGCGCGCGCCAAGGGCGCCAACGTCAAGCTGCTCGAAGAAGGCGAGGCCGACGGACGCATCTCGGTGCGCCGCGAAACCAGTCCGCTCGAGGTCCGCGCGGGCGAACTCGTCCTCGAAACGCGCGACGGAGAGGAAACCATACGCTGCGACCGGATCATCGCGCGTACCGGCTCGCAGCCGCCGCGCGCCTTTGTCGAAGCATGCGGCGTCGAGTTTGCGAGCGAGGACCGCACTGCCTTTCCCAAGCTGACCCCCAGCTTCGAGACCACGCAGCCGGGTATCCATGTGATCGGCGCGCTAGCGGGCTATCCGCTGATCAAGCACTGCATGAACCAGGGCTATGACGTCATTGAATTCCTCGATGGCAACACCGATCTCAAACCGGCCGACGAACCGATCCTGGCGGAGAAGTTCGCTGCGCTGCCGGGGGACCGTTCGGTCGGCGACTGGCTCGAGGCGTTCCGGTCGCAGGTCGTCATCCTGCAGGAGCTGAGCCCGCTACAGATGCGCGAGCTGATGCTCGACAGCCGGGTCCATGCCTATGACCGCGGCGAAGTGATTTTCACCCGCAACGAGCCGGGTTCGTCGATGTTCGCGATTGCCGAGGGATCGGTGCTGGTCGAGGTCGATCCCGAAGACAGTTCGATTACCGTGCCGATCGAAACCGGCTCGATCTTTGGCGAGGTCGGGCTGATTTCGGGCCGCAAGCGCGGGTCCACCATCCGCGCTCCCGAACCCACGGTGGTGGTCGAATTCTCGCGCCTTGCCGCGCTCAAGCTGCTGGCTACCGCGCCCTCGGCCAACCGCGCGGTCAATCGCATCTCGATCGAGCGGCAGGTGCTGCAGATCTTCGGTGCTGGCCTGACCCCGGCCGACATCGCCGAGCTGGTCGAGGCCGCCGAAGTGGTCTCGGTCCCCGCGGGCGAAGTGGTGGTGGAAGAAGGCGCCGACGACAAGGACATTTATATCGTCCGCGTCGGATCGATGGTGGTGGAGAAGGACCTCGGCGGCAAGCCGGTGTTCCTCTCCTACCTTCCTGCCGGCTCCTATTTCGGCGAAATGGCAGTGATCGACGGGTCGAAACGCTCCGCCAGCGTCCGCGCGGCAATCAAGAGCGAGGTGATCCGCTTCCCGGGCGAGATGTTCAACGCATTGCTCGACGCCAAGCCCGATATCCGCACCCGCGCGCTCAAGGACATGGCGGCGCGGCGCGAGATCAACGACTTCGTGGAAAGCCGCAAGGCGAGCTTCGGCGGCGCGGTCGACATGTATTCGCAGACCGCGCAATTCCTCGTCGAGAACGGGCTTGGCGAAGCGACCGACGTGCTGCTGATCGACGAGAAGCTGTGCGTCGGCTGCGACAATTGCGAGAAGGCCTGCGCCGACAGCCATGACGGGCTCAGCCGGCTCGATCGCGAGGCGGGGCGGACCTATGCGCATCTGCACGTGCCGACCTCGTGCCGGCATTGCGAGCATCCGCACTGCATGGCCGACTGCCCGCCCAATGCGATCAAGCGCGGCCCCGACGGCGAAGTGGTGATCGACGAGACCTGCATCGGCTGCGGCAATTGCCAGCGCAACTGCCCCTATGGCGTGATCCGGATGGATGCCAAGCCGCCGCCCAAGCCCGGCCT
Source organism: Qipengyuania sp. HL-TH1 (assembly GCF_036365825.1). NCBI lineage: Bacteria > Pseudomonadati > Pseudomonadota > Alphaproteobacteria > Sphingomonadales > Erythrobacteraceae > Qipengyuania > Qipengyuania profunda. Next base: position 234,414 of record NZ_CP142675.1, on the reverse strand, counting down.
GCTCAGCTGGCTGCTGTTCGGCGCGGGGCCCGGCCCCGGCGAAGCCAGCTACGCATGGCGCACGCGCAAGGCCGCCGAAGTGGGCGAGACCGCCAAGCTGGCGATCAAATGCGACATGTGCAGCGGGATCGAGGGCGGTCCCGCCTGCGTGCGCGCCTGCCCGACCGGCGCGGCGATCCGCGTGAGCCCCGAACGCTTCCTCACCGTCGCACGGCTCGAAGAAGGGGCCGACTGATGGCAACCGTCTCCTCCAGCGACGATGCCACGGGCTATGCCGAGATCGAGCAGCGCCGCTCGGCCAATCACGAAAGCTTCCTCGCCCACCGCGCCTATTACTGGGCCCGGGTGGCAGCCTTCCTCGGGCTCTTCGTGGTGCTCACCTATGTGCTGATCGACGTCGATCCGCGGCACAATGGCGGGAGCTGGTACGGTTATACGCTGGGCACGGTAGGCGCGGGGCTGATCGTCTGGCTGGCATGGCTGGGCATTCGCAAGCGCCGCCCGACGCCGGGCAGCTGGAGCCTCAAGGCGTGGACCAGCGCGCATGTCTATCTCGGCCTGTCGCTGGTGATCATCGGCACGCTGCACACCGGCTTCCAGCTCGGCTGGAACGTCCATACGCTGGCCTGGGTCCTGATGATGCTGGTGATCATCTCGGGCGCCTATGGCATCGCGGTCTATGCCTCGCTGCCGCAGGCCCTGTCCGAAAACCGCCGCGAGATGACGCGCGAACAGATGATCGAAAGCCTCGCGGCGATCGACAAGCAGCTCGAGGCCGCCGCGCAGCCGCTGTCGCGCGACGATGCCGACCGGGTGATCGCCGCACTCGAACAGGATGTCTTCTCTTCCGGGATCGCCGCGCGGTTCCGCGGATCCAGCCGCCGCGATGCGACACGCGCGGCGCTGCAGCATATCTCGACCGGGCGTGCCTATGACGACGACACGCATGACCTCGCGCAGCAGAAGGTCCGCTCGCTGCTCGGCAAGCGCGCCGCACAGATCGACCAGATCCGCCGCCAGATGCAGACCAAGGCGCTGCTCCAGATCTGGCTCTATGTGCATGTGCCGCTGACCATCGCGCTGCTCGCGGCACTGACGGCGCATGTCGTCAGCGTGTTCTATTATTGGTGAGGCGCGGATCATGACATTCCTCATCCGCACCATCGACCTCACCGCCACCGGGCGTGAAATCGTGCGCGACCGCGTTGTCGAAGGCGACAGGCTGGCAATCGGCCGCGCGACGACCAACGATGTGGTGGTGGCCGACCTTGCGGTCGAGCAGCACCATGTCTCGGTCACCCGCACCGACCGCGGCCATTTGGCGATCGAGGCCGCGGGCAGCCGCGATTTCACTTTCGACGGGCACAAGCGCAAATCGGTCAGCATCGACCCGGCGGCGGGCGGTGCGCTGACGCTCGGCCTCTATACGCTGACCTTCGGGCTGGAGGCGGACGGGCGCACGCTGGTCACGGTGACGCAGGAAGAGCGCGAATTCGGCAATCGCGATGCGGTGCGCGGCTTCGATCTCGCCAGCGTCATGCCGAGCAAGCGCGCGGCCGCGTGGATCGGCGTGCTGGTGATCCTCATCGCCTTCCTCGCCGTGCCGATCTGGACCAATCTCGCACGCGCGGACAAGCAGCCCGGTGCGCATGGCGTGGACCAGGTGGCATGGGATGACAGCTGGAGCACCGGCAAGCTGAGCCTCGCGCACCATTCGCTCGAGAACAATTGCGAGGCCTGCCACGTCGAGCCCTTCGTCTCGGTCCGCGACGAGACCTGCCTGTCGTGCCACGAGAATATCGGCGACCACGCCGAGATGGACCGGCTCGCCGCCTCACGCGGGCCGATGGGTACGGGCGAAGCGCTGCTGTGGGACGTCGCCGGGGTCTTCGGCAAGGAAGGCCCCGAAGCCTGCACCACTTGCCATACCGAGCATGAAGGCGCCGGGCGGATGGAGCCTGCCGCGCAGCAATTCTGCTCGAGCTGCCACGAGGCGATGGACACGCGGCTGGGCGATACCGCGCTCGGCAATGCGCATGATTTTGGCACCGACCACCCCGAACTGCAGGCGCTGGTGTTCACCGAGGCAGGCAGCGATCGCACCGCGCGCGTAACGCTCGACGGCAAGGCGCGCGAAAACAGCGGGCTGCGCTTCCCGCATGACATGCATCTCTCGGAGACCAATGGCGTCGCGCGGATGGCGGGGACGCTGCCCGATTATGGCGAAGCGCTGGTCTGTGCCGATTGCCACCGTCCGACCGCCGACCGCATCGGCTTCCTGCCGGTGGAAATGGAAAGCGATTGCGAGAGCTGCCACAGCCTCGTCTACGACAAGGTCGGCACGACCTTCCGGTCCCTGCGCCATGGCGATGTCGCGCAGATGCGCGCCGACCTGATCGCGATGGACCGCGCCCCGCGCGAACCGATCACCAGCGGGCTGAGGCGCCCGGGCGAATTCAAGCGCGGCGGCCGCTATTTCCAGGATTTCGGCGCACCTGCGCGCAACTATCTCGGTGTCGCACGGGCGCTGTCCGAGGATGGCGTCTGCGGCGAATGCCACATCCCCACCACGGTTGACGGGCAGCCAAGCGTCGTGCCGGTGTTCCAGAGCAGCCACTATTTCCTCAATGGCCGGTTCGATCACAAGGCGCATGAGCAGGAGGAATGCAGCAGCTGCCACGCCGCCGACACCTCCGCCAGCGCCACCGACCTGCTCCTGCCGACGCTGACCAGCTGCCGCGAATGCCACCAGGGCGCCGACGCAGTTGCGGCGGATGTCCCGTCGACCTGCGCCATGTGCCACAGCTATCACCCGCCGACCTTCCAGCGCCGCGAGGACGGCCCGCAAAGCCCGGTGCCCGATCGGGTGGCCCGCCTGTCGCGGCAGCGCGAGGGCAGCGAATGAGGGTCGGCGTGGCATCAGGGGGAGAGACGCTTTGCTGATCGCTCAGATGACCGATGTCCATATCGGTTTCGATCCGGACGCGCGTCCGGAAGAACTCAACCGCATCCGCTTCGGCGCGGTGCTCGAACGGTTGGCAAAGACCCCGCACACGCTCGATTTCCTCGTGCTGTCGGGCGATCTCACCGACCATGGCGACCGTGACAGCTTTTCCAAGATCGCCGCGGTGCTGGCCGATATTCCCTGCCCCATGCTCCCGCTGGTCGGCAATCACGACGACCGCGAAGAACTGCTCCGCGCATTTCCCGACACGCCCTGCGAAGGCGAGTTCCTGCAGTATGTGGTCGAGCAGGACGGGTTGCGGATCATCTGCCTCGATACGTTCGAGCCGGGCCGTCATGGCGGCGCCTTCTGCGAAAAACGGCGCGACTGGCTACGCGCGGCGCTGGCGAGCGGCGACGGCAAGCCCTGCGTCATCTTCATGCACCACCCGCCGATCGTCGCCGGGATCGACTGGATGGACCCTGCGCCGGACGAGCCGTGGATTGCCAACTTCGCCGCCGCCGTGGACGGGCACCAGGATACGATCCAGGCAATTCATTGCGGGCATCTGCATCGCCGCGTCGCAGCGCGGTTCAGGGGCATCCCGCTCGGCATCACGCCTTCGGTCGCGCCGCTGGTGGCGCTCGACCTGCGCCCGATCGACGAGCATGCAGCGGACAATCGCGCGCTGATCACCACCGAGCCGGCCAGCTACGCATTGCATTACTGGGACGGCACGGACCTGGTGACGCATTACGAAAGCTGCGGTGAATGGGAAGTGCTTGCGCATTATGGCGAGCATCTCAAACCCATGGTGCGCGAAATGAAGGCCGAGCGCCGGTAGTCCTGCCCAGCCCCTGATGGGGCGGCGCCCAGCGATGTGACTTCCTGATCCGGGAAATACTCCGGGGCGCTCAGTCGCCCAGCGCCGCCCGGTCCGGGTCCAGCCACGGTCCGCGCCCGCCGACCCATGCGCCCATATCGGGCTCGTCCGAAACCTTCCACGGTACGCCGGCGCGGGTGAGGAACAGCTTTTCCATCTCCTCGCGGTTGAACGGGCGCGATCCGAGCCGCCCGAAGACCGCCATCTGACCGCCGGTTTCATCGACCCCGCGGTCGCGGTCGATCCCCTTGCTGAGCGCGCGCGCGGCCCCCTTGGTCCGCGCCCAGGCGATCAGTTCGGGCTTGGGCGCGGGGCTGAAGCCATAGAAATTCGGCTGGCTGTCGGGCGTCGTCAATTGCAGCACCTTCAACCCGTTGCGCCCGTCGGCGACATAGGCGAACAGCGTGGCATTGGTCGAACCGACGATGACATCCTCGGCATCGTTGAGCGTCCCGCCCAGCGTGACCTTCTGATAGATGCGGGGCGATAGCGGTCGCGTCACATCGAGGATCACCAACCCGTCCTGCTTGGCCGCGACATAGGCATAGGTACGCGCGACATAGACCCGCTGCGCATCGGCCAGCGGCACGCTCGCCTGCGGCATGGCGACCGGATTGCGCATGTCGGTGACGTCGAACAGCTTCACCCCCTCGGCATCGGTCACCCAGAGATAGCGGAACTGGATGGTGGAGGCGCGGGCATCGGTAAGCGCGCGCACGGCCATCAGCTGCGGGTTTGCCGGGGTTGCCAGGTCGACCACCACCAGCCCGGCGTCGGCGGTGATGAAAGCGATGTCGCCGGCGAGCGTCACATGCCGCGCACCCGCGAGCACACCATCGGGGTTCCACGCCGTGCTGCCATCGGCAAACCGCGTGCGGTCGAGCTGGTTGTTGCGAAATTCGCCATCGGCCATCGTCACGATATCGACCAGCACCAGCCCTTCGACCGCGTCGGTGACCACGGCGTAGTCGTAGATCGGCTTCATCGGCTGTTCTTCATTGACCTGCAGCAGCGTCATCGGCGTACCGTCGGCATTGAGCACCGGATTGCCCGCGGCATCGTTGACGGGGGTAGCGGCCATTGCCCGGTTGCGGTCGGGCCGGACCGGCTGGGTGGTCGCCAGCGCCATGCAGGTGGCATTCTTCGTCTTCACATGCGTGTCGTGCCCCATCGCGCTGAACGGCGCGGTGAGGATGCGTTCGGAGACGCCCTTATTGGCGATCGAGGCGACATCGTAGACGCGGAAGCCGCCCTTCCCTTCGGCGACGAACATATATTCGCCGCGCAGTTGCAGACAGCCGACGCCATCGCGCGTGCCTTCGTGGACATTGGCGAATTGCTCGAAGGGCTTGGTTTCGCCGCTGGCATCGCCATCGAAGGTCTGGCCGCGGATCCAGTCCTTCAATTCGCGATCATTGTCCTCGACATGCATGCGCCAGTAATCGGGATAGGCGTATTTGTGCAAATAACTGCCCAGCACGGTCTGCGGTTCGTCCCATTCGGTTACGCGCACCGCCTCGAAGCCGGTATCGAGCCCGACCCAGGCGTTGAGTCCGACGAAATTGACGAAATTGGTGCCGAGCAGCAGCAGCTGGCTCATGATCGCATTGTTATCGTCCGCCGCCGACAGATGGCAGTCGGTGCAGGTCTTGGTCTCGGTCAGCCGCACCGTATGCGGGAAATGCGGCGCGAAGGCCTGGCTCGAATAGCCCGAGGCCGCGACCGGGGGCTGCTGCACATAGATCCGCTCGCGGTTGATATTGGTCGAGGACAGCACCAGCGCGCTGGTAGAACGGATCGGCGCGACCTGGTTGCCCTTGGTGGTCTGGTGACGGCCGAGCTGGAACATCTGGTCGCGCGCGACCTGCGGATTGTAGGTCGCGAAATTGCGCGTTTCCTCGGTCCCGTAATGGTGCGACTTGGTTTTCCAGTTAGCCTCGATCGGGAGGTGGCACCCGCCGCAGCTGGTGGTCCATGACAAATGGCAGGTGAAACAGGCCATTTCCTCGGTGCCATGCGCGCGGTCTTCGGGCGCGATGCCGGTGCCGAATTCGAACAATCCGGTTTCCGCGCCTTGCTTGCTCATCAGCTTAGCGCGCGCGGCCTTGGCATTGAAGTCATGCGAGACCGGGTCGACGCTGTCGCGCACGAGGCTGACTTTCCATTCAAGCGCGGGATCGACGATCGAACGCTGGACGAGCACCCGCCGGCCATCGTCGCCATAGGTCCATTCGAACCGCCGCTTGCCATCCGGATTGCGCAGCAGCGAGAGATCGTTGCCCTTGGGCGGCGCAGCGGGGCCGCTGGTGAGCAACGTGGGATAGGCATCTGCTGTGCCGTGGCAATCCTTGCAGCCGATCTCCACCGCATTGGCGACCTCGGCATAGATCAGCCCGTTGCCGTGGCTGTCCTGCGCGAAATGGCAATCGGCGCATTGCAGGCCCTTTTCGGCATGGATGTCCATCATGTGGACGGTCTTGCCCGGATTGGTGCCGGGTTCGACGAACTTGCCCTCGCCTTCGCGCCGCCATTTTTCCGGATCGTCGGGCGGGACGATATTGTCGTCCTTGTCGAGCAGATTTCCCTCGCGGTCGCGTTTCAGGATCGCGCGGAAATTCCACCCGTGCCCGTGATAATCGGCGAACTGGGTGTCCTTGAGCTCGGGATTGAGGTCGTAGACATTGCGCAGGAAGTCGAGATCGGCCCACTTGCCCTTGGGTGCGGCGGCTTCGGGGTTGCGATCGAGCACCGCGTGCACTTCTTCGGCGGTGGGGTATTTCTGCTCCTTGGGCCACATATGCGGCGCATCGCTCTCGTAGTCCCACATCGTGTAACCGAGGTAGGAATTCAGGAAGATGTTCGGCTGGTGCATGTGGCAATTCATGCATTGCGCGGTCGGGATCGACCGGGTGAAGATATGCCGGATCGGATGGCCGCGTTCCTTGTCCGGGCCATCGCCGGGCCGATCCACCGCATGATCGTCATCCCCCGGCTGCTTGACCGCACCATGGCCCGCGTCGTCGCCTGCGCCGTGGCCCCCACCATGCGCATCCCCGCGCGCGCCTTCATAGAGCCCGGAGATGGTCGGATCGACAGTCGCGCTCTGCCCGTCGCGGCCATATTGCGCATAGGTCAGCGAATGGCGCGGCTCGCGGTCGTTGGCATAGACCACGTGGCAGCTCGCGCAGCCCGAATGGCGATAATCGCCCGGCTGGTCGTTGGTCCCCATAAACCACATGAAGGGATCGTTGAGGCGCGTCTTGTGGATGTTGAGCACGGGAATCGCCACGCGCAGGCCCGTGCCCGCACCGCGGTTGGACTGCTTGAGATCGGGCCGCCCCGGTTCCTCCAGCCGCTGGATCAGCCCGGTGGGATTGGGAATGCCGACCTCGGGAAACTGGCTGGCGACATTGCGCCCGCCGCGTTCGAACACGCGGAACACGTCGCTCGGCGGGATCACATGCCAGGTCGGCAGCGGATAGAGCGCCGCCAGCGCACCGCGCGCCTCCTGGTTGTCGGTCACACTGGCTACCGGCGCGCCGGGGCTTTCGATCTTCGCGGGTTCGCCCTCGCGCGTGTAAGCCTCGCCGAGAATGTAGCGTTTGAAGGGCAGGATGCCGTTGTTGTAGGACGCACCGCCCCACAGCATCGCGCCGGTCGCCATGATCGAGCGTTCGGAAGCCTCGATCGTCTCGATATGGCAGGCGCCGCAGGCTTCGCGCACCACGCGATAATCGCTCGGGTTGACGAAGCGGACGAAGACCGGGTCTTCCTTATTGAGCAGGCCATAGCTGCGCTTGGGATTGGCGGACGAGGGCCAGTGCCAGCTTTCGGGATATTTGGGCAGCACATGCGCCGCATCGCGCGCGGCGGTATAGGCGGGATCGTCATGCGCCAGCTCGCTGTCGCCGAAGACCTCGGCATTGCCGCCATGACAATCGATGCAGCCCAGCCGCACTGCGGGCGTTTCGTGCATCGTCGATTGGTCGGTGCGGACATGGCAGGAAACGCAGCCCGCCGATTTCGCCGCCATCTGCGCCTCGGTCTGGACCCGCGGCGCAGGCGCGGCGGTGACGAGGCTGTAGTCGCGTTTGACCGGGTTTTCCTTCTCCGCCGCGCGCAGGCCCACGGCCCCGGCGAGAAGCATGACCGCGATGGCCAGCAGGAGGCGGGAAAGACTGCGCATCAGTAGGTCAGCACCGCGTTTGCGAGCACCGAATAATAGGCGCGCGGATTGCCAAGCGAGGTGAACAGATCGTCGAAACCGTCACCGGAAATGAGCGTCGCCGCGGACAGGCGGAAAACGATGTTCTGCGTCGCCTTGGGCCGCCAGATCGCTGCGGCGGACAGGTCCCAGCCGATCGCCTTGGGGATCGAGCCTTCGTTGCGCAGCGCCTGCAGCGTCGCCGTGTTCTCGAACCACAAATGGTTGGCATTGGCGGAGAGGCGGAACTCGGGCGTGATATCGAAATCGGCGCCGGCGCCCAGCAGCATCAGCCCGGGATTGTTGAAATTCGACTGCCCCTGCTCTTTCGAACTGCGCAGCGAATTGAGGATGCCATTGCGCCCGTTGACGCTGATCGCGCGGCCGCCGCCGGCAAAGGGGATCGTCTGGCGGATCCAGTAGGACGTATCGGCTCCGGCAAAGACGGGATTTTCGAAGATCGCGTCATAGCCGGTCTCGACATCGTCATAGGGATCGCCGTCGCCGCTGCCATAGGCGGCGGACAGGCGGAAACGGATCCAGTCGCGGTCATAGCTCGCCTCCAGCGCGGCGAAATAGGCGCTGATATCGGCGGGCCGGTCGGTGAAGAAGGAATTGCGGTCCTCGCCGAAGGCATAATAGGCGCTGCCCGTCAGATTGATCCGTCCGATCCGGCCGTCGGCATTGTAGCCGACGTAGAAGACATCGTAATCGCGCCCGCGCAGCGACCCCAGCAAGGCGGGGCGCACCGGGAAGCCATTGTCGTCGATCTGGACGTCTTGGGCTTCGCGATTGGCATTCCACACGAAGGTCAGCTGGCTTGTCAGCGCGGGGATCAGGAAATCCTGCCGGTAGGCGTTGACGTAGAACACATAATCATCGCGCGGCGTCTGCAGCACCGCGTTGAGCCCGCTATTGGTGTCTTTCTCGAGCCGCCAGAAACCGCCGAAATTGTACTGGAAGCGGTTGTTGTCGCGCGTTCCAAAAAACCGCACGCCAAGCTGGTTGTCGTTGAACAGGAAGCCGCGGAAGTCAGCCTGGAAGGGCTGGATGCCGATCCGCACGCTATCGAAATCATACCGGTCAGAGACATTGCGGAAGTGATAGTCGAAGAAGGCTTCCTGCACGCCGACGAAGTGGTCGAAACGATGCGAGGGCTTGCTCGGTTCGACGAACAGCACGCGCCGCTCGGGCACATCGACATAATTGAGATTGGCCGCCAGCGTGACGCGGTATTCGACATCGGGCGGCTTGTAGGCGGTGCTGCCCTTGAGCAGCGCGGCGCCGACGATGAAGCTCTGCGACAGGACATAGCTGGTGTCCTTGCCGAAAACGTCGATGCTGTCGGGCCGCTCGGTCGTCTGCACACCCACCGGAATGGGGAAGGTGCGCGGTTCGAACACCGTGTCGCTTATCGCATTGACGATGAAGAACCAGTCGTCGCCGGTGATCGGCAGCCACGGCACCTTGTCCGGATTGATCGGCCGGTCGCCCTTGTAGGTGTTCTGGTTATAGGGGTCCCACCAGCGTTCGGTCACGAGGCCGAGACTTTCGACCAGCCGCCAGCGGTCGGGGATCGGGACCTGGTCGACCGGGAACGCCTCGGGCGGCGGCGCGCGCACCGCGCCCTCATTGGTCTGAGACACCGCATCGGGCAGCGGCTCGGTATAATCGGGACGGCGGCGGCCATCGATGATCGCCGGGTCGACCGCGGCGGGTTCGCCCGGTTCGGGATTGACCACCGGCGGCGCTTCCGCAGACGCGGGCTCAGGCGGCAGTTCCGCCTGGGCAGCGAGCAGCAAAGCCAGCGGGGTAAGCGCGGCCGCCGCCATCACAGCCCCTCGCAGACATTCTGGCGGGGATCGTCGAGAAACGGCGCGAAGGGGCAATTGACGTAGCGCAGCCGCACGTTGCTACCGTTGACATTGACCACGATCCGGTCGGCGCGGATCTCGAAGCGTGCATTGCCGATACCGCCCGTGCGCTGCCCGCCATTATGCAGGCCAAGGAAGCTGACCATGTCGTCCTGGTCGATCCCGTCACCCGATACCCCGATGCCGCCGACGAGCTGGTCCCCACGATAGATCGGTACCGAACCGGGGAAGATCTGGATGCCATTCGCCAGCCGCTTCCCGCCGCCCGGCGCATCGGGCACTTGTGTGCAGGTGCGCGGCGTATCGGGACTGGCCCCGCCCGAAATCACGAAGCCGAGATGCTGGACGAGATTGGGGACGATCAGCTCGGTCTGCAGCCCGGTCATGAACGGGCTGAACTGGCCCGGCCGTTCGACCGAGAGCGGGCCGGCCACATCGCCCACCTCGCCATCGGGGAAATAGGGCCGCGACAGATTGCCGCCCGACCGATCGGCAAAGGCGAAGGTCCCGGTCAGCGCGTTGGCATCGCCGAGGAAGCTGCGCACCCGCTGGACATAGTCCGCCACTGCGGGTCCGGCAGCCTGCAATTGCGCCGCTGCAACGCGGTTGGAGAAGAAGGCCGCAGTGCGCGCCTTCTGCAGCGATACATCGGTGCCGAAGATCGGCCCGTCGGGCGAACGCACGATCCCGAGCACCGCGCCATGCGTATCGACCACGCTGATCGTCGCCTGCATCCGGCTGTCGAGCGGGCGGCGGATCTGCGCGCGCGCGCGGCTGAGGACGGTAAATGCCTCCTCCATCGCCGCGCGGACTTCGGCAGCGCTCAGCGGATCGGCAATGCTTGCGGCGTCGGTCCCCGCGCGGATCGGGAAGCGCGGTGTCCCGGCCGCGTCGACCAGCACATAGGCATCGCGATTGGCAAACTCGCTCGCGGTGCTGCGGCGGATGCCCGAGGCGTTGGTGCCATAGGCGGTCCCCGCGCGGATCGTGCCGTCATTATAGCCGAACACCGGCACAAGCGTGCCCGAAGGGCCGTTAACCGCGCCGAAACTGCGCTGCAGCGGGCCCAGGTCGCTGGCCGCGATATCGCTATAGCGCAGGCTGGTGCCGTCGACCGGGATGCGGTCCGCCTCGATCGCACGCGGCGGGGTGAACCCCTGTGTCCCTGCAACCGCGGCGAATTCCTCGGCGGCGCGGTCCACGTCGATCGTATCGGGATCGAAGCCGTAATCGCCGTCGCCGGCAACGCCGATGCCGCCGACCACAACGCCGTACTTGTAAAGCGGGAAACCGCCCGGATCTGCGGCCAGCCCCAGCGGCGAGCGCTGCGGGCCGATCATCCCGTCGCTCATCCGCGTGGACAGGTCCGAACAGGGCAGCTGGCTGAACTGCACGCCGAACAGCGGCCCGCTTTCAAGCCCCACGGTCGAGGCGGCGGGCGGGAAATGCTCCTGCACGATCTGGCTGGCCGTGCGGGTCGAAAAGGCATTGCCTCCGCTCGAGAGATAGGCACCGGTGATCGCCTTGGCGATGGCGGCGGCGGCGGTGGGCACCTGGACGCCCTGCAGCCCGACCTCGTCACCCGGCACGGCGCGCCCGGCAATCGTGCGCCGGCTGATGCGGGTGTTGCCGGGCGTGCCGGTCATGGCGAAAACGCCGAGGACATTCCCCACCCGGTCGACCACCGCGACGGTGGCGGGGAGGCCGCGCGCCTGTGCCTCGCCCACGGCTTGCGCGATGATCTGCTGGACATCTCCGACCGACAGCGCGCGCTGCGCCGGATCGGTGAACAGCCGCCCCCCGGTGGTCGGCGTTGGGCTGGGTGTCGGAGACGCCGTGCCGCCTCCGCCGCCGCCCGTCGTTCCGCCATCACCGCCGCAGGATGCCAGGACCAGAGCGAGGGCCCCCGTCAGGCAGCCAAGCGCGCGCCGGCGCATTATCGCAGGCTCCCGATCGCGGATGTCGCGCTGGCCAGCGCGCTGCGGAATGCGGCGGGACGATAGGTCTCCGGCGCGGCCACTGCGGCATAGGCACGGTTGATATTGGCGCGGATCGCAGCCGCCGCGCCGACCGTCACGCGGCCTTCGCGGACCAGTGCATTGAGCAGCGTATCGACCGCCATCACCGCCTGGACCGACCCGGTGTAATCGGTAAAGCGCGGCGCGGTCGCCTGCGAGGCGATCGCCGCGATCACCTGATAGGCATCACTGCTGCCGAACGAGCGCGCGGCCAGCGCATTGGACAGCGCCTGCGCCCGCTCGCGCAAGGCAATCGCGGCTTGCTGCGCGCTGCCGCGGTCGCGGCCCATCGCGCGGTGGAATTCCACGCTCGCGTCACCGAAAGCCTCGCCAGCGCCGGGGGCCAGCGCCCGGCCGACCGCGGACAGCATGATGATGTTCTCATCGTTGAACGGCGCATTGCCGAAGGGGATCGGGCGGCCGGGATTGGTCTCGAAAGTCAGCCGCCGGGCGGGCCCGTCGGTGATCGCGCGGTGGCAGCTGTGGCAGTCGTAGAAATAGAATTCGGGGAACATGCCGCGCATGCCGAAGCCGGGCCGCGCGAACAGATCGGTCGCCCGCGCAACCGCTTCCGCCTGGCCCACCGCCCACAACCGCACGCTGTCGCTGCGCCCCTTGCGGCGGGCATAGTCGGCATCTTCGGTGTGATGCTGCTGCAGCGAGGAGAAAAGGTCGAGCTCGAACGAAATCCGCGGGTGGCCCGCAGCCATCATCGAATGGGTGACGAACTGGCCCGTATCGGTGCTGCCGTAATGGCAGTCGAGACAGATTTTCGCGCGCACCTGCGGATCTTCGAGCGGCACCAGCCCCGCGCGCACATTGGAAGCATGGCTGGCGGCCTTCTCGTAATGGACCTGCAGCCAGCCTTCTGCCGCGCCATGGCAGCTCTCGCAGCCCACCCCGTCGCTGGTGTGGAAACGCGCGCCGCGGCGCGATTGCGGGACATAGGTTGCATGGCAGCCGAGGCAGGCGGGCGCGGAGGTCGCCGCCCCCAGCCCCAAGGTCTGCGCGATCTGGCGGCCGCGGCGGCTGGCGAGCACCGAATAGGCACGGCTATGCGCCCCGCTGGCCGAAGACGGGGCCTGCCAGGTCGCGATCTCGTCCTGCCGGACGACCGCGCCATTGCCTTCCGAACGGCCGTGGCAGGTCGAGCCGGCACAGGTTGCCACGCCTTCGAAGTTTGCAGTCGAGGACTGGGCGTTGGCGGCGGAGGAATCGGGGCCCGCGGGCGCGACAGCGGCCAGCGCAAGCAGCAGCGCGAGCGCAAACGCCCGCACGGCTCCGCCCCGTCCCCCTTGCCAGCGTGCTGCCCGGCGTTTCATCGGCCCTCCCCGATTGCCCTAATCTGCTGCTGCCGCCCCCCGCGGCAGCCGCCATGCCCCGTGCCGCGGGGCCACCGGTAGTTGCTTAGCTCGCCAGTTTCTCGCTCAAGAGGTCAAGCTGGCCCATGCAACCCAGATTGGCCAGCGCAACGGCTAGATCTTCGGGATCTTGCGGCGTTTCGTCCAGCGCGATGAATTCGAGGCGCTGCTTCGCCCCGCCCGCCGGACCCGACAGGTCGTAGAGCCGGTTCTGCGCCAGCGGCAGTTCGTCGGCGCTGAGCGACGCGGTGGCGGAGCCGTCCTCGAAGGTGAAATGGAGGTGGAAATCCGAAATCGCCGAACCCAGCACCCAGGTTTCCCCGCCTTCGATCGAGGGACGCCAGAAGGTGATGGCATCGCCTGCCGGGAGGCAGACCTTGCCCGGACGGCTGATGTCGATGTTCCACAGATTCGAATTGGTGGACGATCCGGTAGCCCCGCCGCGCACCGCCCCCGTCCGGACGCGGGCGCCCGACTGCTGGCGGGTGAGCATGGCAAAGGCGGTCCGCTTGCTCGCGCCGCGTGCCCCCACCCGGTGCGTGCCCGGACCCGAGATAACGCGTGTCCCGCTGCCGGTCAGCACGGTGATGCTGTCGCCGGTGCGGAGCGTAACGCTCGCCGCATCGTCGAGCTTCTTGCCCACCGGATAGGTTTCGGCAGACGGCCCGCTGGACTTGACCACCACCCCGGCCTGCGCGGGTGTCGATCCAAGAAAACCGAGCGCTGCAAACGAGAGCGCGGCCCCTGCGAGTATGTTCTTAACCGAGGACATAAGCCCCTCCATCATCCAGGTTCTGAATTCGATATAACAGGTTTTCCAGCGCCGTGTCAGCCGGATGACGGCTGACGACATCGGCGATGATCTCCGCTGCCCTAGCATCGTCCGTCCCGACCAGCTTGTATGCATCCGCCAGCAATGCCCGATCGGCAGCGGGGAAATCGGGTACCGGCTCCATCAGCTCGACGGCGCGCGCGCGTCCGCGCAGGACCACGCGGCCCATCGGACGCCACCAGTCGAGCCCCGCCCGGTCGGAGAATTCGCGGCTGGCCATGACGCTGGATGCCAGCGCCTTGTTGGCCGCCTCGAGCCGTGCGGCAGTGTTCATGCTGTCCCCCAGCGCGGTATACTGGATGCGGTTCTCGCCGCCGAAATTGCCGACCACCGCCTCGCCGAAATGCAGCCCCACGCGGGTTTTGCCGATCTTGGGCAGCCCGGCGTCCATCGCCGCGACTTCTTCGCGAAACGCCTCGCCCGCCTGCCACAGGGCGTAACCGGCGCGGGCGGCGCGCTCGCCATCGTCGGGCCGCGCGATCGGTGCGCCCCAGAAGGCGACCACCGCATCGCCGACGAATTTGTCGATCACGCCGCCATGATCGAGCACCACGTCCGACAGCATGTCGAGATAGCGGTTGAGCAGCTTGGCGACCATTTCCGGCTCGATCGCATGGCTCATCTTGGTGAAGCCTTCGAGGTCCGAGAACAGTACGAAGAGTTCCTTCTTCTCGCCATGAAGCGAGAGCAACTGCGGGTTTTCGAGGATTTCCTGCGCCATTTCGCGCGGGAGGTATTTGCCCAGCGCGCCTTGCGCGAAATTCCGCTGCACCGCGCCGCTCGCGCGCGCGGCGGACACCACTGCGGTAAAGGCGATGATCCAGCCAAGCAGCCAGCCGGCAGCGGGCACGCCGAGCGTATCGACCCCCTGCCATTCCATCACGAAAGGCACGCCGATAAAGGTGCCGAACTGCGCCGCGAGCAGCAGGTAGATGCGCCAGCTACCCCATTCGAGCAGACCGGTGAGCACGGCAGTGGCGACCACCAGTATCGCCATCATCCACAGGGTGAGGCCCCCCACCTGCCCGCGCCGATCGCCGTCGAGCATTTGCGCGATCATATCCGCATGGACGCGCAGCCCGGCGGGATTTTCGCCGATGACGCTGGAGAGGGTGGTCTGGACGCGGTCGTAATCGATGATGTCGCCGCCGACGAGGATATAGCGGCCTTCGATCTGTTCGCGCAGCATGGCGCGCACCTCGGGAATTTCCATCAGCACCGGATCGAGGAAATTGTCGATCTGGAGACGTCCGTACATCGGCTCGTTCTCGAACGCGGGATGGCGATAGCGCAACGCCCCTTCGTAGCCCGGCAGTGCCAGCTCGCCCTCGCCCGCGGCGCGGAGCATGGCGCGGCCCAGCACCGGCGGCAGGTCGGGTTCGATGCTCGGCCATTTGCGCGTCACGCCATTGGTGTTGTCGAGCCGGATGCTGGCGGGGGTCGCATTCGACCCTTCGAGCTGGGCGAGGAACTCCTCGAGATAGACCTGCTGGTCGTAGACGATATCGGCTTCATTGGTCGCGAAATTGGCGTAGCCGACGAGCGTCGGGGTCTGCATGCCGCGCAAGGTGGCGAGCAGCTCGGCATCCTCGTCCTGCGGCTGGTCGAACAGAATATCGAGCCCGATCGCCTTGGGCTCCATCCCGTCGATGATCTGCAGCGCGCGCGACAGCATCCCGCGATCGAGCGGCGAGCGTTTGCGCGCGGCGATCAGCGTCTGGTCGTCATAGACCACCATCGTGATGCGATCGTCCTGTTCGATCTTGTCCGCCAAGATCGAGCTGCGCCAGTCATACAGCGCGCGTTCGGCGTCGCCCGTACCCGGCGTGGTGATGTCGACATTCTCGGCGCCTTCGATACGCCATTCGTCGGGGACCACCTCGTGCGGGATGTTCCAGCTGTAGCGCGCGATCAGCAGCGCCATGAGCACCAGCACCGCGGTCAACACCAGACGACGCGGGCCGGCCTCGCGCACATTGCGCCAGCCGCGGATCAGCAGATTGTCGTCCCTGTCCTCGCTCAACCCCCGCCTCCCCGCGGTCCATCGAACGACCCATTTTTATTGTGTTATCCGGCGGTTGTAGAGCAGTAACGCAATGCCGCAACCCCCGTTAGCGTCATGCCATATCGGGATCGTTCCACGCCAGCACCGGCTTGCGCGCGGCCTGCGTTTCGTCGAGCCGGCGCCGCGGCGCGTAGTGCGGCGCGGTCTTGAGCGTTTCGTCACCCGCCTTGGCGCGCCCGGCTACGCTGCGCAGCGCCATGATGAACTGGTCGAGCGCCGCCTTGCTCTCGGTCTCGGTCGGTTCGACCAGCATCGCGCCATGCACCACCAGCGGGAAATACATCGTCATCGGGTGATAGCCCTCGTCGATCAGCGCCTTGGCCAGATCGAGCGTCGAGACATCGTCGGCGAAGCCTTTGTCGCTGAACAGCGCTTCATGCATGCACGGCCCGCTGTGGCCGAAGGGTGCATCGAGCACGTCTTCGAGGCTGCGCAGGATGTAATTGGCATTGAGCACGGCGTCTTCGGACACCTGCTTGAGGCCATCGGCACCGTGGCTGAGGATATAGGCCAGCGCGCGGGTGAACATGCCCATCTGACCGTGGAAAGCGGTCATCCGGCCGAAGGCCTTGGTGTGGTCGAATTCGGCAGCGTTCTCTTCCTCGACCAGGCGGACCACGCCATCCTTGGTCCGCGCGGTGAACGGCAGCGGGCCATAGGGGCAGAGCGCTTCGGATAGCACGACCGGGCCCGAACCCGGGCCGCCGCCGCCATGCGGGGTGGAGAAGGTCTTGTGCAGGTTGATGTGCATCGCATCGACGCCGAGGTCGCCGGGGCGCACCTTGCCGACGACGGCATTGAAGTTCGCGCCGTCGCAATAGACGAAGCCGCCGGCCTCGTGGACCGCATCCGAAATCGCCTTCATGTCGCGTTCGAACAGGCCGCAGGTGTTGGGATTGGTGATCATCACCCCCGCAACATCGGGGCCAAGGCGCGCCTTCAGCGCTTCTAGATCGACCCTTCCGTCGGAATTGGCCGGAATATCCTCGACACGGTAGCCGGCGAAAGCCGCGGTGGCGGGGTTGGTGCCATGCGCGCTTTCGGGGACGAGGATGACCTCGCGCGCATCGCCGCGGGCTTCGAGCGCGGCACGGATGCACAAGATGCCGCATAATTCGCCATGCGCCCCGGCCTTGGGGCTCATCGCGACGCCCTGCATTCCGGTCAGATCGATCAGCCAGAATGCCAGTTCGTTGATCACTTCGAGCGCGCCTCGCACCGTATCGACCGGCTGCAGCGGATGGACGTCGGCAAAGCCAGGCATGCGCGCGATCTTCTCGTTGAGCCGCGGATTATGCTTCATGGTGCACGAGCCGAGCGGGAACAGACCGAGGTCGATCGCGTAGTTCTGCCGGCTCAGGCGCGTGTAGTGGCGCACGGTTTCGGGTTCGGACAGGCCCGGCAGGCCGATCGGATCCTTGCGGTCGAACCCGCCGAGGCGATTGGCTCCCGCCTGCGGTTCGGGCAGGTCCACCCCGGTGGTTTCGACATGGCCGATCTCGAACAGTAGCGGTTCCTCGAGCATCAGCGCGCGGTTGCCGGTGGCGGTATCGGGACCGCTCATCGCATTGTGTCCTTCGACGGGGGTGCCGGGCTTCCAGCCCGATGCGTTGGGCGCGTTCATGCCAGCACCTCCTCGAGTGCGGAGGCAAGCGTTTCCACATCCTCCTCGGTCGTTGTTTCGGTAACCGCGACGAGCAGCCCGTTGGACAGCGCATCATGGCCCGGGAACAGCCGTGCGAGCGAGACGCCCGCGAGGATGTCCTGCTGCGTCAGCTTGCGCACGATGCTGCGCGCATCGCCGTCGAGCAGCAGCGTGAACTCGTTAAAGAAGGTGTCGTTGAGCAGCTTCACGCCGGGCACCTTGGCCAGCCGGTCGGCGGCAAAGCAGGCGAGCCGGTGGTTCTCCATCGCCAGCCGGCGCAGCCCCTTTTCGCCGAGCAGCGTCATATGGACATTGAACGCCAGCGCGCAGAGCCCCGAATTGGTGCAGATGTTCGAAGTCGCCTTCTCGCGGCGGATATGCTGTTCGCGCGTCGACAGCGTTAGCACGAAGCCGCGCTTGCCCTCCGCATCGGCAGTCTCGCCGCACAGGCGCCCCGGCATCTGCCGGACATGCTTTTCATCGCGCACGGCGAACAGGCCGAGATAGGGGCCGCCGAATTGCAGGCCGACGCCGATCGACTGGCCTTCGCCAACTACGATATCCGCGCCCAGCTCACCCGGCGATGCAATCGCGCCGAGCGCCACGGGTTCGGTGTTGACCGCGATCAGCAGCGCGCCCTTGTCATGCGCGGCCTCGGCGATTTTCGCGAGGTCGGGCAGGCGGCCGAGGATATCGGGATATTGCACCACGACGCAGCTGGTGTCCCCGTCGATCCGCGCGATCAGCCCGTCATCGTCGGGCCTGGCGGTCAGGCTGGGCGGCGCACCGGCGATCTCGTCGTCGGTGAACTTGGCCATCGTCCGCACCACTTCGGCATAATGCGGGTGAAGCGCGCCCGAGAGCACGACCTTGCGCTTCTTGCCGCGCGCCACACGGCCCGCCATCGCCACCGCTTCCCAGCATGCGGTCGAGCCGTCGTACATCGAGGCATTGGCGACCGCGCAGCCATAGAGCCGCGCGACCTGCGTCTGGAATTCGAACAGCATCTGCAGCGTGCCCTGCGCGATTTCGGGCTGGTAGGGCGTGTAGGCGGTCAGGAACTCGCCGCGCTGGATGATGTGGTCGACGCTGGCCGGGATATGGTGCTTGTACGCCCCTGCCCCGAGGAAGAACGCCGCATCGGCTGCGGCGAGGTTCTTCTTGCTCAGCCGCCGCATATGCTTCTCGACCGCCATTTCGCTGGCGTGCATCGGCAGGCCTTCGATCGGGCCGGAGAGCCGCGCCGCCTCGGGCACATCGGCAAACAGCGCATCGATATCGGGCGCGCCGATCGTGTCGAGCATGGCCGAACGGTCGGTATCGGTCAGGGGTAGGTAGCGCATCGTGGTTCCTTCACGCCCCACAGGGCATCAGCGGATCAAAGCCCGTCGCAGAAGCTCTTGTAGGCGGCCAGGTCCATCAGACCGTCGAACTCCGACTTGTCGCCGATGGTCATCTTGAAGAACCAGCCGTCCTCTTCGGGAGCGGTGTTGACCAGCGCGGGGTCGTCTTCGAGCGCGTCGTTGGTTTCCATGATCTCGCCGCTGATCGGCGCGTAGACATCGCTCGCCGCCTTGACGCTTTCGACCACGGCGGCATCCTTGCCCTTCTCGATCACGCTGCCGACATCGGGCAGTTCGACGAAGACGATGTCGCCCAGCTGGCCTTGTGCGTAATCGGTGATCCCGACGGTGGCGGTGTCGCCCTCGACGTCGATCCATTCATGTTCATCGGTAAAATAGCGGGCCATTTCGATCATTTCCCTCTGTGGTAGCGATGGGGGACGAAGGGGAGCGAGGCGACCGTGGCGGGGAGCCTCTTCTTCCGCACCTCGACTTCGAGTTCGGTGCCTTCGGCGGCAAGCGCGGTGTTGACATAGCCCATGGCGATGGGCCGTTCGAGCGTGGGGGAGAAGCCGCCGCTGGTGATGCGGCCGACCTGCGTATCGCCCGAATAGACCAGCGCGCCTTCGCGGGCGGGCATCCGGCCGTCGATGGCGAGGCCGACGCGCTTCTGGGCGGGTCCCTCGGTAAACGCCTTCATCACGGGTTCGTGACCCATCCAGCCGCCTTCCTCGCGGCGGCGCTTGGTCAGCGCAAAGCCGAGATCGGCGGAGACGGGATCGGTTTCGGGGGTGATGTCGTGGCCATAGAGCGGCAGGCCCGCTTCGAGCCGCAGGCTGTCGCGCGCGCCCAGACCGATCGGGCGCACTTCGATTTCGGCGCACAGGCGATCGGCGAGGCTTTCGGCGAATTCGGCCGGGACCGAGATTTCGAACCCGTCCTCGCCGGTATAGCCCGAACGCGTGATCCGCAGAGGCCATTCGCCGAAGTCGTGGACCACGCTTTCCATGAAGACCATGTCGTCGATGACATTGCGCATCACGCGGTTGAGCGCGGTCGCCGCATTGGGGCCCTGCAGCGCGATCAGCGCGTGTTCGTCCATGTGGGTGAGCGTGACATCGTCATCGAGATGTTCGCGCAGATGGGCGATGTCGTCCCATTTCATCGCGCCATTGACCACGAGGTAATAGGCCGGTTCGCCCCAGTGTCCCTCGGTGCCCGCTTCTTCGTCGCCTTCGATCCACGGCGTCGCATTGGTGACCATGAGATCGTCGAGGATGCCGCCATCCTCGCCGATCAGCAGCGAATAGCGCACCTTGCCCGGCTTGAGCGATGCGATCGCCCCGGGTAGCAGCTTTTCGAGTTCCGCAGCGGCCTTGTCGCCGGTGACCATCAGCTGGCCCATATGGCTGACATCGAACAGGCCTGCCTGGGTGCGGGTCCAGCCATGTTCGATAACGATGCCTTCGTACTGGATCGGCATGTGGTACCCCGCAAAGGGTACCATCCGCGCGCCCTTGCGGCGATGCCACGCATCGAGCGGCAGCGTTTCGGTTTCGGCAATCGTATCTTCGGTGTCGTCGCTCAAGTCCCGTCCCTCACAAGCATGGGGGCGCGCCCTCGCGGTGCGCCGAAAACCATGCCCCCTCTGTCGGGAAACCTGAGAGACTGGCGCACGGATGGGTGCGCTTACCCCTTCGGTGGCCGCGCGCAGGCGCGCGGCGCTTTCCAGAGTGCCGATGGAGCGCACGGTCCGTTTAGCCTGAGAGTTTCCGGGGCGGTTGCTCCTTCGGCGCCGGATGGACGTCGCCATCCGGGCTCTCCCGTGCGCGCCTGCCGCAGAATCGCTCCTGCAGCCGACCTGTGCTGCACTGCGATATTACCGCAGCGCGGTCAATCCAGGTTTGGCCGCAACCAGCGTTCCGCCGTGGCGATATCCACATTGCGGCGGGCGGCATAGTCTTCCAACTGGTCGCGCCCGACGCGGGCCACGCCGAAATATTGCGCTTCGGGGTGGCCGAAATAGAACCCGCTGACCGCGGCGGTGGGATACATGGCGAAGTTCTCGGTCAGGCTGATGCCGGTATTCGCCTCGGCATCGAGCAGTTCGAACAGGATCGGCTTGAGGCTGTGATCGGGGCAGGCGGGATAGCCCGGCGCTGGGCGGATCCCGCGATATTGCTCCTTGATCAGCGCTTCATTGGTCAGCTGTTCCTGCGGGGCATAGCCCCACAGATCGGTGCGCGCATGCTGGTGCAGCCGCTCGGCAAAAGCCTCGGCGAACCGGTCCGCCAGCGCCTTGAGCAGGATGTCCGAGTAATCGTCCTTGTCGGCGAGGAAGCGCTGCGAATGCTCCTCGATCCCGTGGATGCCGACCGCGAAGCCGCCCAGCCAGTCACCCGCCGGATCGATGAAATCGGCGAGGCACATATTGGCGCGGTCGCGCGATTTCTTCACCTGCTGGCGCAGGAAGGGCAGCGTCACATGCCGCTCTTCCTCGGCCAGGTGCAGCGTGACATCGTCGCCATCGCGCGCGCAGGGCCAGAAGCCCGCGACCCCGCGCGGGGTGAACCATTTCTCGGTCACGATCCGGTCGAGCATTGCCTCGGCATCGGCCTTGAGGCTGCGCGCGCTTTCGCCGACCACCGGATCGTCGAGAATCTTGGGATAGGTGCCGTGCAATTCCCACGCACGGAAGAACGGCGTCCAGTCGATATAGCTGCGCAGTTCGGCAAGGTCCCAATCATCGAACACATGCACGCCGGGGTGCAGCGGCGGGGCGGCCTTGTCGGACAGGAACGCGTCGTAGAAATTAGCCCGCGCATCGGCGAGGCTGAGCAATTCGCTCTGCCCCTTGCCCGCACGTGTATCGCGGACATGGGTATAGTCGGCGGCGGTGGTGTCGACGAATTCATCGCGCTGCGTGTCGGACAGGAGACGGCTGACCACGCCGACCGCGCGGCTGGCGTCGAGCACGTGGATCACCGGCCCGGGATAGGCGGGATCGATGCGCAGCGCGGTGTGCACCTTGCTAGTGGTCGCCCCGCCGATCAGCAGCGGCATGGTCATTTCCGCGGTCTTCATTTCCTCCGCCACGGTGACCATTTCGTCGAGCGAAGGGGTGATAAGACCCGACAGGCCGATCATGTCGGCATCGTGTTCCTTCGCCGCGGCAAGGATCTGCGACCAGGGCACCATCACGCCCAGGTCGATCACTTCATAGCCATTGCACTGCAACACCACGCCGACGATGTTCTTGCCGATGTCGTGCACATCGCCCTTCACCGTCGCCATGATGATGATGCCCTTGGCGCGCGCGCCTTCTTCCTTCCCCGCTTCGATGAAGGGAATCAGATGCGCGACCGCCTTTTTCATCACGCGCGCCGATTTGACCACTTGCGGGAGGAACATCTTGCCGCTGCCGAACAGGTCGCCGACGACATTCATGCCGTCCATCAGCGGGCCTTCGATCACTTCGATCGGACGGTCGAAACGCTGGCGCGCCTCTTCGGTGTCGGCCACCACATGCGCGTCGATGCCCTTGACCAGCGCGTGTTCGAGCCGGCGTTCGACCGGCCAGCCGCGCCATTCCTCGGCGGCCTTTTCCTCGGCCGCGGTCTTGCCCTTGTAGCTCTCGGCAAGGTCGATCAGCCGCTCGGTCGCATCGGGGCGGCGCATGAGGATCACATCCTCGCACGCCTCGCGCAGGACGGAGTCGATCTGGTCGTAGACGTCGAGCTGGCCCGCATTGACGATCGCCATGTCGAGCCCGGCGGGGATCGCATGGTAGAGGAAGACCGAATGCATGGCGCGGCGCACGGTCTCGTTACCGCGGAAGCTGAAGCTCAGATTGGACAGTCCGCCGCTGGTGCGCACATGCGGGAGCTGCGCCTTGATCTCGGCCAGCGCTTCGATGACGTCGAGCCCGTAGCGGTCGTGCTCCTCGATCCCGGTCGCGACTGCGAAAATGTTCGGATCGAAGATGATGTCCTCGGGCGGGAAGCCGATCCCGGTAAGCAGGTCGTAGGCGCGCGAGCAGATGGCGACCTTGCGATCCTTGGTGTCCGCCTGACCGGTCTCGTCGAACGCCATGACGACCACTGCCGCGCCATAGTCCATGCATTTGCGGGCTTGCTCGAGGAACTGCGCCTCGCCCTCTTTCATGCTGATCGAATTGACGATCGGCTTGCCCGAAACGCATTTGAGGCCGGCCTCGATCACGTCCCATTTGGAACTGTCGATCATCACCGGGACACGCGCGATGTCGGGTTCGGCGGCGATCAGCTTGAGGAAGGTGGTCATGGCATGCTCGGCATCGAGCAGGCCCTCGTCCATATTAACGTCGATCACCTGCGCACCGTTTTCGACCTGCTGGCGCGCGACTTCCACCGCGGTATCGTAATCGCCCGCCATGATCAGTTTCTTGAACCGCGCCGAGCCGGTCACATTGGTGCGTTCGCCGATATTGACGAAGCGGGCGGTGGATTGGTCGGTCATTGCTCAGTCTCGGTCGAGTTCGCGTGCGAGCACGACATCATCGTAAAGTGTGCCGCCGACATCGAAGCGGCGCGTCGCGATCTTCCTGAACCCCTGCTTGGTATAGAAGGCGATGGCGCGGCGGTTGTCGTCCTTTACGCCGAGCAGCAGACGCTGATGCCCCCGCGCACCGGCCTTGGCCGCGTCGAACAGCTCGCGCGCGATACCGCTGCCGTGGAACCGCGACAGCAGGTAGATTTTCTTGAGCTCGATATCGCCATCGCGCGCGGCATCGAGTTCGGGCCGGTTGAGCAGGGCGTAGCCGACCGGGGCATCGTCGACTTCCGCCAGCCATGCCCGCGCGCCTGCGTCCAGAAGCCGGGCGAGATAGGCGGGTGCATGCTGCGTCTCGCAATGCGCGACCAGTGCATCGCCCGCGATCATTCCGGCGAAGGTTTCGAGGAAGGAGGCGTTGGCGATCAATGACAGCCGCCCGGCGTCAGCGACGCCTGCGGTGCGGATGACCGCGCGGTTCGCAAGCGAATCGCTCATGCCGCAACCGTAAACGGCTCGAGCCCCGCGAGGCGCATGTCGGGCTTCGTGCTCGGCGGGATACGCGGCGCCAGCCCTTCGACCGCTGCCGCCATCGCGGCGATATGCGCCGGGGTCGAGCCGCAGCAGCCGCCCAGCGCATTGATGCGGCCGTTCTCCGCCCAGACCCGGGTCAGCGCCGCGGTGGTTTCGGGCAGCTCGTCATATTCGCCCAGATCATTGGGCAGGCCGGCGTTGGGATAAGCCATCAGATAGGTATCGGCGATATCGGACAGCAGCTGGACATGCGGGCGCAGCTGTTCGGCGCCGAAGCTGCAATTGAGTCCGATGGTCAGCGGCTTGGCATGCCGCACCGTGTACCAGAACGCCTCGACCGTATGGCCCGACAGATTGCGCCCCGACAGGTCGGTCAGCGTCAGCGAGATCATCAACGGGAGATCGCGGCCAAGCTCGCGTTCGAGCTGTCTCACCGCCATGATCGCGGCCTTGCAATTGAGCGTGTCGAACACGGTTTCGATGAGAATGAAATCGGCCCCGCCCTCGACCAGCGCGCGGCACTGGTCGACATAGACCGCGACGATTTCGTCGAAGGTAACCTCGCGAAAGCCCGGGTCCTCGACATCGGGCGACAGCGACAGCGTCTTGTTGGTCGGCCCCACCGCCCCCGCGACAAAGCGCGGTACGCCATCGGTGCGCGCGTCGATCGCCTCGCGGATGATGCGCGCTGCGGCGACATTGATCTCGTGGACCAGGTCCTCCGCCCCGTAATCCGCCTGGCTGATCCGGTTGGCGTTGAAGGTGTTGGTGGCGAGGATATGCGCGCCCGCGTCGATATAGCTGTCGCAGATCGCCCGGATCACCTGCGGCTGGGTCAGGTTGACGAGGTCGTTATTGCCCTTCTGGTCCTGTTCCAGAGCGGTGCCCGCAGCGTAGTCTTCAGGCTTCAGCCCGGCCTGCTGGATTGCGGTGCCATATGGGCCGTCCTTGATCAGGATCCGCTGCGCCGCGGCAGCCTCGAATTGCTCGCGCTTGGTCATGGCTTCGCTTTCGGACGCAGGCCGAGCATGTGGCAGATCGCATAGCTGAGCTCGGCGCGGTTGAGAGTGTAGAAATGGAACTGGCGCACCCCGCCCGCATAGAGGCGGCGGCACATTTCGGCGGCGATGGTCGCGCTGACCAGCTGGCGCGCGGCGGGCTGGTCGTCGAGCCCTTCGAACAGCCCTTCCATCCAGTGCGGGATCGCGGTGCCGCAAAGCCCGGACATCCGCTGGACCGCGGCGAAGCTCATCACCGGCATGATCCCGGGCACGATCTCGCCCTCGATCCCGGCGGCGGCGGCCTTGTCGCGGAACTCGAAGAAGCATTGCGGATCGAAAAAGAACTGCGTGATCGCGCGGGTCGCGCCGGCATCGAACTTGGCCTTGAGATTGGCGATGTCGGCCTGCGCATCGGGGGAATCGGGGTGAACCTCGGGATAGGCGGCGACCGAAATCTCGAAATCGGCGATCTGCTTCAGTCCGGCGATCAGCTCGACCGCATTGGCATAGCCGCCCGGGTGCGGCGTGTAGCGCGAATGGCCGTCGGGCGCGTCACCGCGCAGCGCGACGATGTGGCGGATGCCTTCCTCCCAATAGTGCCGCGCGACCGCATCGACCTGTTCGCGCGTTGCATCGACACAGGTCAGATGCGCAGCGGCGGGGATATGCGCTTCGTTCTGGATGCGCACGACCTGTTCATGCGTGCGTTCGCGCGTCGAACCGCCTGCTCCATAGGTGACGCTGGCGAAGCGCGGTCCAAGCGGGGCGAGCGTTTCGACGCTGTGCCACAGCGTTTCGTTCATCTTGTCATTCTTGGGCGGGAAGAATTCGAAGCTCACCTCGACGTCGCCGGGCAGGCCGGAGAACAGCGGGGCGTCGAGCGCGCGCTGGGCTTCGCGCATCTGGTCCATCGTCGGGCTCATGATGCGGCCTTCCTGTTTGCGGCGCGCCGCTGCGCAATCCAGATCTTCACCACCAGTTCTCCATCCTCCAGCGCCATCGGGGCCGCTGGCTCGAACCCTGCTTCGTCGAGCAGGCTGGCCATCTGGCCATCTTCGAAGCCCAGCCGCGCATGCGCATGGCGATCGCGCAACTCCTCGCGCTGGTGCGCGGCGAAATCGACGATCGCGATCCGTCCTTCGGGGCGCGTCACACGCGCCGCCTCGGCCAGCGCCGCGCCCGGGTTCTGCGCGAAATGCAGGACCTGATGGAACAGCACCGTGTCGAAACTTTCCGCGGCAAACGAAAGCGAAGCGAAATCGCCCTGCACCAGTTCGACCCGTTCGGTCGGCAGGTGCTGCAGTTTGGCGCGCGCCACCCGCAGCATCGCGAGGCTCTTGTCGAGCGCCACGATCCGCTCGGCGCGTTCGGCGAAAAGTTCGGCCATGCGGCCCGTGCCGGTCCCGATATCGAGCAGGCGTCCGAGCGACCTGGTGCCGAGGGCTTTGCCCAGCGCGGCCTCCACCGCCTCGTCAGAGGAATGCAGGCGGCGCAGTTCGTCCCAATCATGCGCGTGGTCGGAGAAATACACTTGCGCTTCGCTCTCGCGATGCTGGCGGATCGCTGCAAGCTTGCGGCGGTCCTGCTCGCATTGCTCGGCAAATGGCGCGTCGGTCGCTTCGGCTTCGACCAGCAGATCGGCAACTGCCGCGCATAGCGGCGGCGCCTCGCTGGCATTCGCGCAAGCGCGCAGGAAGACCCAGCTGCCTTCGCGGCGGCGTTCGGCCAGACCCGCATCGCACAGGATGCCGATATGCCGCGATACGCGGGGCTGGCTCTGCCCCAGCACCTGCGCGACTTCGCCCACGGCCAGTTCCATCGATCCCAGCAGGCGCATGATCCTGAGACGGGTAGGGTCGGCCAAGGCCCGGAAGAGAGTATCGGTGCGCATTGCAGGACGGATATAAAGATATTTTTATATCTGTAAATCACCTCCCTTCACAAGCGGCTTGCGGCGCGACCCACAAAGCGAAGAACCTACCAAAACAAGATGTTTACCTATTTGTGGGACACGGGCCTGCCATGGCACGCCGCCCCACCGATTACGCCGCCGAACGCGAGCGTTTCGTTGAAGACCTGCTCGCCATCATGTCGGTGGAGGAGAAGGTCGGGCAATTGGCGCTCGAACGCGCGCCCGATCCAGCCGATACCGATGCAATCGATCGCGTGCGCGACCAGCTCCGCCGGGGCCAGTTGAGCGGTCTCGTGGGTCCCGGCTCGCCCGCCGAGTTTGCCACTCTCCAGAGTATGGCCATCGAAGAAACCCGCTTGGGCATTCCCCTGCTCTATGCCGCCACTCCCGGTCGCGGCGAAGCGGTCATCATGCCGAGCCCCTTCGCGCTGGCCGCAAGCTGGGCGCCCGAGGTGGTCGAGCGCGCCGCGCGCATCGTTGCCGCCGAGGCGCGGGATAGAGGCAAGAACTGGCTGCTCGGGCCCTCCGTCGCGCTGAGCACATCGCATACCGACAAGGATCTTTCCGCGAGCTGGGGCGCATCAGGGCTGCTGGCCCGGTGCCTGGCATCGGCCACCGTGCGCGGGCTGCAGTTCGAGGATCAGGAAGGCGGCAGCATGCTCGCGTGCCTGCGCGTGGATAACCCCTCGTGGACGGGTCGCCGCGGCGCGCACTTGCCCGCGGACCAGCTGCGCCTGGTCGCAGGTGTGCTGCGCGAATCGCCCCCGGCCAGTATCGCGCTTGGCCGGATTGCCTCTTCGCTCGACAACGGCGACCAGTCGACCAGTGCGACCTTTGCCATTGGCGGGCCTGGCGGTTTCGAAGGGATCGACCTCGCCGAATGGACGGAAATCGCCAAGGCGGCAGGACAGGATCTGACCGGCGCACCCTATGCCGACATCTCTGTCGCCGCAGTGGTGGCAGCGGTTGCAGACGGGCGCGTGACGCCGCTGCAGCTCGACGATGCCGTGCGCAAGGTGCTGGGCGCGAAATACGACCTTGGCCTGTTTCGCAGCGCGGGACCGGAAGAAACCGAAACGCCGAAGCGGTCGGCGGCGGGAGCGCGAACCGTTGCGCTCGATGCCGCACGCCACGCGATCATCCTGCTCCGCAACGACCCTGCGCTGCTTCCGCTGAGCATCGATTCGGGCGAAATCCTCGTCGTCGGCCAAGCTGCCGGTGACCGGTCGCTGCCCACCGGCGGATTGCCGCAGGAAGGGGCCAGCCTGATCGACGGGTTCGACACCCGTGAACTGGCGCACAATTTCGTACCCGGGCTGGCCTTGCGCCGGGATCAGGCAGGATCGTCGTCGGGTGATCTGATCGATGCGGACCATATGGCGATCGGCATGGCCAGCGAAGCCGCCCGCCGCGCGGGAACGGTCATTGTCACGCTCGGCGAAACCAGCACGCTGACCGCAGCGCAGCAGACGCTGCTCGAGGCGCTCTATGCGGTCAACCGGAGCATCGTGCTGATCACGCTCGGAGCGCGTCCGCTCGATCCCGACATCAGCGGCGCGAAACTGCCCTGCATTATCCACGCGGGTCAGCTGGGCAGTATGTCGGGCCATGCCATCACCGATGTCCTGACTGGCGAATTCGCGCCCTGCGGCCGCCTGCCGATACCGCTGGTCGACCGCGGCCGGGTGGGCCTGACCTTCGGGCACGGGCTCAATTATTCCGAATTCGGGCTCGGCCAGACCACGACCGAACTGGGGCACGACCGGCTCGTTGTGAGTACCGTTCTGCACAATGTCGGGGGCCATGAGGGCACCGAAACCGTCCAGCTTTACCTGCGCCGCCCCGGCGGACGCGGGCAGGAGCGGACCGAACTGGCCGATTTCCAGCGGGTCTTGCTCGGCGGCGGGGAAACCCGCCAGATACTGTTCGAAGTCGGCGGCAACCAGCTTGGCCGGTTCGAACGCGACGGACGCTTCGTGATCGATCCGGGCACCTATGAAGTCTCGGTCGGGCTGAGCGAGGACCGCGCCCACGCGATCGAGATCGCAGTTCCGCAAGCGGTCGCCGACGCGATGGGCAAGGCGCGCGCCTCCGAACCGCTGCCGGCCCTGTTCGGCAAACTGCGCAGCGTCGGTTAGCCGCCTTCCCCAAGGCGCCAAAAATCCGTTTCGGCTTCGCCCGCCAGCGTGTAGGGCACCGCCATGCGCGACGCTTTCGGCCGCCAGATCGACTATATTCGCCTGTCGGTGACCGACCGCTGCAATCTGCGCTGCACCTATTGCATGGCGGAAGACATGCAGTTCCTCCCCCGCCGGGACCTGCTGACATTCGAGGAAATCGAGGCGCTGGCGCGGCATCTGGTCGCGCGCGGCGTCCGCCGCATCAGGCTGACCGGCGGCGAACCCCTGGTGCGCAAGGGCATTATGGATCTGGTCGGCAGGCTGGCGCGGCTGCGTAGTGAAGGCCTCGAGGAACTCACTCTCACCACCAATGGCACCCGCCTGCCCGACATGGCGCAGGATTTGTATGATGCGGGCGTGCGGCGGATCAATGTCAGCTTGGACACGCTCGACCGTGAACGCTTCGCCCAGCTGACGCGGCGCGACGAGTTCGACCGGGTTATCAGCGGGATCGAGGCGGCCCGCGCGGCAGGCCTCGCGATCCGCATCAATGCCGTGGCGATGCGCGGTCTCAACGATGACGAACTGCCCGCGCTGCTCGGCTGGTGCAGCGAGCGCGGGCTGGACCTTGGCCTGATCGAGGCGATGCCGCTGGGCGAAGTGTCGCTCGACCGACAATCGACGCATCTGCCGCTCGACGAGGTTCGCGCCAAGATCGAACGCAGTTTCACGCTCGTCCCCTCGCTCCACCGCACGGGCGGACCGGCACGCTATTTCGATGTCGCGGATACCGGCACCCGGCTCGGCCTCATTACGCCGCTGAGCGACAATTTCTGCGCGGGCTGCAATCGCATCAGGATCGGCGCGACGGGGACGGTCTATGGCTGCCTCGGGCACGACCAGAAGGTCGAACTGCGCGATATCATCCGCGCCGGCGGCGAAGAGGCGCTCGACGCGGCGCTCGACCGGCTGCTCGCGGGCAAGCCGCTGCGCCATGCCTTCGACGTTGACCAGCGCGAACCCGCGCTCGCCCGCCATATGAGCGTGACCGGCGGCTAGGTGAGGCCCGCGGTCCGGGCACCCGCGATTCCCGCGTAGGCAAAATCGCTTCGCCGCGTTAGGAACCCTGCAATGACACGATCGCCCTGGTACAGCCGCCTCGCCCTTGTCCTAGCGCTTCTGCTGCCGGTCTATTTCGCGGTCGCCGCGCTGGGCACCAAGTTCGGGCTGTGGAGCTGGCAGACGGGGCTGCTGACGATGACGATCAAGGCGGGGCCCATCCTGCTCGGCATCGTCGCATTGGTGGCGTTGGTGGCGCTAGTCGCCACGCTGCTGCGCAAACCGCGCCGGGGCTGGCTGCTTGCGTTGATCGCGCTGCTTGTGCCGCTCGGGATTTTTGCTGCGCTGGGCTATGTTCGCGGCCAGGCCGCGGATATTCCGCCGATCCACGACATCGCCACCGATGTCGCCAATCCTCCGACCTTCTCGCAAGCGGCAGTCGATCGCCGCAATGCGAGCGATGCCAATCCGCTCAACGACTACACCACCCCGCTCGGCGAACTGGATATGTGGGCCCAAACCGAAGCGCCGCTCGCGAACCAGTCGCATGCGCAGGTCATCACGCAAGCCTATCCCGATCTCGTATCGCTCCCCATTGGCACGGCCGACCGCGCGGCAGCTGTCGCGGCCGTGGCGGAGGCAATGGAGGAACTGGGCTTCGTGGATGTCACGGCCGATGCTGCAGCCGGGCACGTCGAAGGCGTCGCGGAGACTTTCTGGTTCGGCTTCAAGGACGACATGGTGGCCCGCGTTGCCGATGGCGAGATCGATTTCCGTTCGGTCTCGCGCGTCGGGATGAGCGACCTGGGTGCCAATGCGGCGCGGATCGCGAAATTGCGCGACGCGGTCGCCGCACGCCTCAATCCCTGAATTGCGTCACTGCCAGCGCGCTACGCTGGAACACGGTCAGCACGCATAGTGCGGCATAGCCATAGGCAATCGGCACGAACCATGCCGGGAACAGCGCAAAGGCGATGAACACCGCGATCGTTTCCGCGCCTTCGGCAAGTCCGGTGGAATAGAAGAAGCTCTTGCGGCCATGCGCGCGGGTTTCTTCGCCGCGCTCAGCCGCGACAACCGCGAAGGCCAGGAAGCTGACCCCGGTCAGCACGAACGCAGCGACCAGCACCAAGGCTGCTTGCGTGTTGGCGGGATCGAGGAACCCAAAGGCCAGCGGGATCGACACGTAGAAGGCGAAATCCGCGACGATATCGAAATAGCCGCCCAGCGCGGTGGGACCGTTGGCGCGCGCGACGGCGCCGTCGAGCCCATCGAGCAGCCGGTTGGCGATGATCAACGCCAGCCCGATTGCAAGCTGGCCAAGGGCAATCGCGCCAGCGCCCGCCAGCCCGAGCACGAGACCGAGGAAGGTCAGCATGTTTGCCGTCACGCCGCCCGCTGCCAGCGCACGTCCGATGCGATTCAGCGGCGGGTCGATCAGCGGGCGCAGCCTCGCGTCGAACATCGGTCGGCCTCCTTCCAGCTCATGCCCAGGTGATCAGCCCGATCCAGGCACCGGTCATGGCCGTCGCCATATTCCCCGCGATCCAGCTGCGGACGCCCAGTCCCGCCACTTCACCGCGCCGCTCGGGGCATAACGTGCCGATCGTCGAAACCAGCAACCCGATGCTCGCGAGATTGGCGACGCCGCACAGCGCATAGGTCACGATGAGCAGGCTGCGCGGAGCGAAGGTGCCGCCCGGCAAAGCGGCGAGTTCGAGATAAGCGACATATTCGTTGAGGATCGCCTTGGTGCCCATCAGGCTGCCTGCGGCCTGTGCCTCGCCCCACGGCACACCGATCAGCCACATCAGCGGGGCGAACAGCCAGCCGAACCCGCGCTTGAGCGTCAGCGGATCGCCGTCGACCAACGGCAAGAGCGCGAGCACTTGGTCGGCCAGTGAAACCAGCGCAAAAACCACGATGATCACTGCGATCACCGCGAGGAACAGCTGCATCCCGTCCATCGTCCCCTTGATGATCGCATCGATGCTCGATTCGTAGCGCAACCCGGGCACCTTGAGCGCGGCCTCCCCCTCGTTCTCACCGTCGACCGCAGCCTCACCCGGCACCATCAGCTTCGCGATCAGCAGTGCTGCTGGAAGCGAGATGAGCGAGGCCGAGATCATATGCCCCACCGCATCGGGCACGGTCCGCGAGAGCGTGGTGGCATAAAGGATCAGGATCGCCCCGCTGATCGTCGCCATCGCAAGCACCATTACCTGGAACAGGTCCGCGCGGCTCATCCGGGCGAAATAGGCGCGCACCACCAGCGGGCTCTCGACCACGCCGAGAAACATGTTCGCACCGCCCGACAGACCGACGACGCCGCTGACCCGGAGCGTTCGGCGCAGGAGGAAGGACAGGCCATTCACCAGCCAGCGCAATACGCCCCAGTGCCACAGCAAGGCGGCAAGCGCGGAGAAGACGATCACCAGCGGCAGGATCTGGAAGGCGATCACCACCGGGGCGGCCACGCCTTCCTTGAGCGCGAAAGGCAGCGGGGCACCGCCGAGATAACCGAACATGTAGGACGAGCCGTCGAGCGTCGCGCGCTCGATCGCAGCCACGACCTCATTGGCGAGCGTGACCGCATCCCAGACGATCGGCACACGCACGATCAGCAGCGCGAGGAACGCCTGCAAGGCAACCGCGCCTGCGATCCACCCCCATGACGGGCGGCCCCTGCGGTCTTCGGACAGGCCCCAGGCAAGCAGGATCAGCAAGGCGATGCCGATCAGGCCGCGAAACTGGTCGAAAATCTCCACTGCCGCCCCTCGCTGGCCGTTCAGCCCTTCCGCTTGACCAGGTTGTCGAGCGCCAGCGTGTCATGTTCGCGAAACGCGATCAGCGCAAGCGCGGCGCCCGCCACGGTGATCGACGGGAAGAACAGCAGGTTTGCTTCCTCGGGGCTGGCGAACAAATACCGTCCGAAGGGATCGAGAAAGTGGCGCCAGATCGGCAAGGCGCCGCCAACGAGGATGATGGCAGCGCCGACCAGCGACACGCGCCGGAACAGGCCGAGGACGACCAGTGCGCCGATCACCACCTCGGCGCTGGCGAAGGCGAGCTGGATATTGCTCGCCGCGCCGACCCCGCCGTAATACTTCTCTGCAAGCTTGGTGCCCATGCCGTCATCAAACAGCCTGACGCTGCCCCACAGGACCAGCAGCATGCCGGTTCCGACACGCATGATGAGCAGGGATATCTTGCCGAGCATGGTATTCTCCAGTCCGCTTGGACGCGCTTAACCGCGGCGCCAATTGTGATATTTCTCGACCAGCGCGAGCAGCGCCTCGGGCTTGTGCGCCTTCTTCCATTCGCCCGCGGCGAATTTGTTCGCCTCCGCCATGGTCGGATAGGAATGGATCGTGCCGAGGATCTTGTTGAGCCCCAGTCCGTGCTTCATTGCGAGCACATATTCGGCCAGCAATTCGCCCGCATGCGCGCCGACGATAGTCGCACCGAGGATGGTGTCCTTGCCGGGCGGGGTCAGCACTTTGACGAAACCGCGCGTCTCGCTTTCGGCAATGGCGCGGTCGAGATCGTCGAGATCGTAGCGGGTGACTTCGTAAGCGATGCCCTGCTCTTCCGCCTCGACCTCGTTGATGCCGACCCGCGCGATCTCCGGATCGAGGAAGGTGACCGCGGGGATGACGCGGTAGTCCGCCTTGAACCGCTTGAACTGACCGAACAGCGCGTTGACGCTGGCAAACCAAGCCTGGTGGCTGGCCGTATGCGTGAACTGGAACGGACCCGCCACATCGCCAGCGGCGTAGATATTGGGAAACTTGGTTGCCAGGAATTCGTCCGTGACCACCGTCTTGGCCGTGTCGATGCCAATGTCTTCAAGACCGTAGCCGGTAAGCCGGGCGGCGCGCCCGACGGCAACGATCAGGCAGTCGAAATCGATACCGACTTGCGCGCCATGGCAATCGGCAAAAAGGGTCCCGTCCGCGACCCTGATCGCACGGTGATCGGTCAACACTGACACACCCGACGCCTCCAGCGAAATCTTCGCGGTGGCAGACACCTCGGGATCTTCGCGGCCCAGTACCCGGTCCGCCATTTCGACCTGCGTCACGCTTGAGCCGAGCCGGGCCAGTGCCTGCGACAGCTCGCAGCCGATCGGTCCACCGCCCAGCACTGCGATGCGGGCAGGCACGCGGTCCATCTGCGCGAAGGCATCCCACATGGTGTCGCTGGTCAGATACCCGCTTCCCTCCAGCCCCGCGATCTGGGGGACGAAGGGTTCGGCGCCCGCGGCGATCACGATGGCGCGCGTGGTCAGGCGCTGCGTCGTCCCGTCCTTGCGTGCAATCTCGACCGTCCACGGATCCACGACCTTGGCGTAGCCTTCGACCACATCGACCCCGAGGCCGGTATAGCGTTCGACGCTGTCATGCGGCTCGATGGTCTTTATCGCCCCCATCACCCTGGCGATGGTTTGCCGGAAAGGAATCTCGGGTTCGGATGGCTCGAGGCCGTACCGATCCGCATGGCGCATCTGTTCGGCGACCTTGGCACTCTTGATCAGCGCTTTCGAAGGCACGCAGCCGGTGTTGAGACAGTCGCCCCCCATCCTGTTCGCTTCGACCAGCGTCACCTTCGCCTTGACCGTCGCGGCGATCAACGAGGACACAAGGCCGGCCGACCCGGCGCCGATCACCACCAGATTGCGATCGAAGCTCTTCGGCCTGGCAAAGCCGGCATAGACCTTGCGGCGCTTGATCCAGCCGATGATCGCCTTGGCAATCCAGGGGGCGATACCGAGCAGGGCGAAGGAGGCCAGCACGGCGGGCGAAGCGATGCCTGCCAGACTGTCGATTTGCGCCAGCTGCGTGCCCGCATTCACATAAACGATCGTGCCCAGCAGCATGCCTACCTGGCTAACCCAAGCGTATGTGCGAGCCCTGATCCGCGTCAGCCCCATGACCAGGTTGACGACGAAGAACGGAAACAGCGGGATCATGCGGATGGTGAAGAGATAGAATGCGCCGTCGCGTTCGAGCCCCTGGTTCACCGTCTTGAGCCGCGCGCCGAAACGCTGTTCGATCGTATCGCGCAGCACATAGCGCGAAGCGAGAAAGGCCAGCACGGCGCCCAATGTCGAGGCGAAGGAGACCACGATAGTGCCGACCACGACCCCGAACAGCGCGCCTGCCGCCAGCGTCATCACCGCTGCACCGGGCAAGGATGCCGCGGTCACTGCGACATAGGTCAGGAAGAACAGCGCAATGACCTGTAGCGGATTGCGCTCGTAATAGCCGCCGACCTCGCCTGCGACCTGCTTGATGCCGTCGACGGTAAGATAGTCGCCTAGCCCGAAGAAGAAGTAGGCCGCGACCAGCACAGCAAGGGCCAGAATGATGAGAATCTTTTTCATGAGTTCTTTCTGTCGCTCGCCTGTTCGTCGCCGTGGGCGAGCGGGTTACACCGGATCGGTCGATTTGGCGAAAGATGTCACCCAGCGCCGGTCGATCCAGCGCTTCAACGCGGCTGCCCAGCGCCCCTGCACAGCAAACGGGCCATAGCTTGCGATCGCTTTTCCCGATCCGGTCGAGAGAAGATAGAGGCTGGCGGGCCGGGGGCGGTAGCTGCGCAGTCCCCCCTTACCGGCGACGAGGCAGCGCAAATTGGCAGCGAGGACCGGGCCCGTATGGACGGCATGGACGCCCGAACGCGGCACCCGGCGGTCCTGTCTCGCCGCGACATCGCCCGCCGCAAGGATATGCGGATGCGACAGCGAGCGCTGGTAGCGGTCGACCGCGATGTATCCGTCGTTGTCGACTGCGAGCCCGTTCTCTTTCGGCCATCGCGGGGCCGCCGCGCCCAGCGAGGCGACGATGAGGTCGACCGGCTCAATGCTGCGCCCCCCGGCGGTGAGCGCGCCGGCCTCGATCCGCGCATCCTCTTCGATCGAAAGGATATCCTGTCGCGCCAGCTCACGCCGCGCCAGCACGGTGGTCCGGCGTCCGAGATTATCAAGCAGGCCAGCCCGCCCGGCTACCAGCGTGATACGCGCGTTCCCACCGGCGAAACGCCGGCGCAGGGCGAAGGCCAGTTCCACCCCGCCCGCACCGCCGCCAGCCACCACTATGTGCCTGGGTATATCGCGCGTAATGCTCTGCCACTCGGTCAACCGCGCAAGGAAGCTGCCGATCGGCCGGACGTCGACGATCCGTGGATCCATGCCGAGAACAGTCTTGGCTCGCCCCACGCCGCCGACATCGATCGAACAGATGTCGAAACCGACCGATCGGCCATTGCCCGTGGCGATCGTCCGCTGCTCCGGATCGATCGCGGCGCAGCGGTCGAGGATCAGTTCGACCCCCGCCCGCCTGGTAAGCGCCACGAGATCGATGCGTCCATGTTCATCATCATATTCGCCCGCAACCGTTCCCGGGACCATACCCGAATACCGCGTGTAGCGATGTGGCGAAATCAATGTTGTGCGTGCCTCGGGACCGCCGCGGCGCACCCAATCGGCCAACACCCCGAGATGCGCATGCCCGCCACCGATGAGCATGAGTTTGGGTCCGGCCGTCCGCATCCTCTCGGTGGGTGTGGCTCACGGCTATAGAAGTCAATCGGATTGGGAACCGGCGAGCGAAACTCCCGGCGGCCCATCGGGATCTGTGCGCGGCGGAGGCGCGTCACCGACCGGAAGAAGTGGTTTCCTGCGGTTTGACTACAAGACACCGCCGGAGCCCGCCGTTGACAACGCAAGACAATCGGGCCACGGAATTGCCGATGGCCCGCGGAGCAAAGCGATCGACGATCGTCGATGTCGCCAAATTGGCGGAAGTGTCGCCGAAAAGCGTGTCGCGCGTTTTCAACGACGAACCGCATATCACGCCCGCGCTGCGCAAGAAGGTGCTGCGCGCGGCCAAGGAACTCAACTACCACCCCAATGTGATGGCGCAGGGCCTGGTGCGCCAGCAATCCTATCTCATTGGACTCGTCTATGAAAAGCCGAGCCCCAGCTATGTCGTCGAATTGCAGCGCGGCGCGCTCGAGCGGTTGCATGGGGAGCGGTATCGGCTGATCGTGCTGCCGGTCGAATCCGTCGCCGACCATCCGCAGGACGTTGTCCGCACCATCCGCTCCGCCGCGCTGGACGGCGTCATCCTCGCGCCGCCCGCGTCCGACCACGCCGAGGTTCTCGACGGGCTCACGCAGGCGCGCATTCCGTTCGCCCGGATCACCCCGCAGTCGCACGAAGGCGTGGGGCTCGCGACGACGATGAACGATATCGCCGCGGCCCGCGAGATTGCGGATCATGTGCTTGGCTACGGCCATCGCCGGATCGCGATCATCAAGGGCGATCCCGACCACCCGGTAAGCGCGCAGCGGCTGATCGCCTATCGTGCGGCCTTCGATGCAGCGGGCGTGGACTACCTGCCCGAGCTCATCGAAACGGGCGATTGGAGTTTTGAGTCGGGTTATGAAGCGACCAAGCGGATCCTCTCGCGCAAGCTGCGCCCGACCGCCATTCTCGCCGAGAATGACGACATGGCGGTCGGCGCGATGTCGGCCGCGCGCGAGCTGGGGTTCGATGTCCCCGCCGATCTCAGCGTGGTTGGCTTCGATGATTCCGAGATTGCCCGCGTCGTCTGGCCGCGGCTAACGACAGTGCGGCAGCCGGTCGTCGAAATGGCGCATACCGCTGCGGACATGCTGCTGCGCCAACTGGCGGGCGAGGACCCGGGGCCCACCGTCATCCATACCCACCGGCTGATCGAACGGCTGACCGTCGGTCCTCCGCCGGCTTAGACGCGATCACAGTGCCCGTTGTAGGCCCGTCAGCCTCTAACGGTTGGCCCAGCCTGCTCCGGCACCGAAATTGGGGCGCCGCGTCTCCTTCGGATCGAGCAGTCGGTCGAGGATCGCATCATGCGTCGGCGCCGCTGCGCGAAAGGCGCCCATCGCGTCGCGCAATTGCACGATCACCTTTCGCACCTCCTCGAACGGCGCGACATCGACTAGCGGGTCGATCGCCGCCGGGCGCAAGCCCATACCGGCGGCGACATAGAACCAGCTGATATCGGAGAAGAGTTCGCGGTGCTTCGACATGATCCGCCCGGTGCGCTCGAACAGCGCCATCTTCTCTACCAGCGTATCGGGCAGTTCGATATTGCGGACATGGTCCCAGAAGGGCTCGCCCTCGCGCTGGTTGGGACAATAATGCAGCAGCAGGAAATCGCGAATATGCGCATATTCGCGTTCGACGTCGCGATTGTAGCTGTCGATCAGCACCGGGTCGAAGCTGCGGTCGGGAAACAGGTCGAGCAGGCGATTGAGCCCGGTGTGGATGAGATGGATGCTGGTCGATTCGAGCGGTTCGAGAAACCCCGCCGACAGGCCGAGCGCGAGGCAATTGCCGATCCACACGCGTTTGCGCAGCCCCGGGGTAAAACGCAGCACGCGCGGATTGGCAATCGGCGGACCGCCCAGACCCTCGCGCAGTTCTTCGGCCGCGTCGTCATCCCTGATGAAGTCGCTGCAATAGACGAGGCCGTTGCCCGTCCGGTGATGGAGCGGAATACGCCATTGCCACCCCGCCGATCGCGCGGTGGCCACCGTATAGGGCGCGCGAACCGATTGCGCAGCGGTCGGTGCTGCGACCGCGCGGTCGCAGGGTAGCCAGCGGCGCCAGTCATCGAAGCCCGCCTCCAGCGCCTCTTCGATCAGCAGCCCGCGAAAGCCCGAACAATCGATGTAGAAATCGGCCGAGAGCGATTCCCCATTGTCGAAATGGACCGCGGCAATGTGCTCGCCCTCGCCGCGTTCGGCGCGCAGGATGCGGCGGTCGAGCCGCTCGACTCCCGCCGCCTCGGCATGTTCGCGCAGGAAGGCGGCCACCAGACCGGCATCGAAATGCAGCGCATAGGCCACCGCACCGCCCGGCCAGTTGCCGTCGGGCGAAGGGAAGGCGAACTTGTTGTCTTCCGCCAGCGCGACCGATGGACACAAATCGGCCAGTCCCTCGTCATGCCCCTCGGCGAGGTTCTTCCAGTAGTAGTGATGGAATGGCCGCTGGTTGATGGTGACACCCAGATTGCCAAACGGATGCCAGTAGCTGTGCCCGCGGTGCAGCCAGTCGCGAAACTGGATACCCAGCTTGAAAGTCGCCTGACAGCGCCGGATGAAGGCAACCTCGTCGGCGCCGATATTGCGCAGGAAATCGAAGATCGGCGGGATCGTCGCCTCGCCCACCCCCACGGTCGGGATATCGGACGATTCGACCAGCGTGATGCGGCAGCCGCTGCCCTGCAGTACACGCGATAGCAGCGCGGCGGCGGACCAGCCCGCGGTGCCGCCGCCGACGATGCAGATCGATTGCAGGGCCTGCGGCGAGGCCTCGCCCGTATGCGTGTGATTCATCACCCGGTCTCCCACATGCGTCGTCGGAAAATCGATGGCGGCCCGTACCAATCGGGGCCGCCATCAGTTCCGGGAGGGACCGAAATCAGAAGTTGAATTTCACCCCGCCATATATCCGCCTTGAACCGGATTCGAAGCGGAAGGGCAATTCGGGAAATTGCAGGTACACGCTGGTATCCGCCTTGGTGATATTGATCGCCTCGGCAAAGACCTCGAAATTGTCGGTCAGCTGGTAGCTGATCTGCCCATCGAGCTGGCCGAAGGATTTCTGGTAGATCCCCAGCGTCCGCGTAACCGACCCGTCGGCGAAACCGAAATTGCCCAGGTACTGCTTCGAACGCCAGCTATAGGATGCGCGCGCGGCGAACCCGTAGCGTTCGAAATAGACCTGCCCGTTCGCCGAATGCTTCGACACGCCCGGCAGCGGGAGGTTGTCGGTGAAATCGGTGCTGAAATCGGTTTCGGTGTCCGAGAAGGTGTAGTTTGCGGTGAAGCCCAGGCCGAAGTCGAAGGCATATTGCGCCGCCAGTTCGAAACCCTTCACGCGGCCGCCCGAGCCATTGGCCGGCTGCGACACCGGTCCGAGCCGTCCGCCGGCCTGATCGTTGACGAAAACGGCAACCGTTTCGTTGACGATGAAGCTGTCGACCTCCTTCCAGAACAGGCCAGCCGAGAGCAGTCCCTGGCTACCGAAATAGTGCTCGAAGCCGAGGTCGAACTGATACGCCCGGAACGGATCGAGTTCGGCATTGCCGCGCGCACCATTGGTGAACTTGAACAGATCGTCGGCGGGATCGCGGGTAAAGTCGGTCGAGAAGCCCTGACCCAGCGAAACCAGCGGTTGGCGGGCGACCACGCGTGCTGCGGAGAAGCGAACCTTGCTGTTCTCGCTCACGTCGAACACCGCGTTCGCGCTCGGCAGGAAGTCGGTGTAGCTGCGCATCACCGTATTGGTGGTGAAATCGCGCAGCACGCCGTTCCAGCTATCGGTGCCCCAATAGCTCGGATCGGCATTGGCCGGCTGATTCTGGTCGATGGTCAGGTCGGTGTTGACGATGCGCAGGCCCACATTGACGTGGTACGGATCGTCGACCCCGCCCAGATCGGCCATGATGTAACCCGACTTGGTTTCTTCCTTCACCCGATAGGTCTGCAGCGGGTCTTCGAAGAAGCTGAACGGCGTGTCGGGATAGAGCGCCTGGATCCATTCGAGCGCATTGGTCATCCGCGACCGATCGGCGACGAGCACCGTATCGCCTTCGATCCTGCCACCACCGGCGAAATTCGTGATCGCCTCGACGCGTTCGGGATTGCTCAGGAAGGTTTCATAGGGCTTGAACACTGCGGGCGAATCCCCGAAGCGGCTGCATCCGGCAAACGCCGCAGGCTTGTTGACCTCGGGCAGATCGCAGATCTTGAAGCCGATCGCCCCGTCCTGGAAATAGCTATAGGGCGTCCAGTTGTAGGAAAAGCCGTCGACCCGTTCGGATTCGGGGATCGCGGTGGCGTCGAGTTCGCCCTTGCCGCTCAGATCGGCGAGATAGCGCCCCGATGCGAAGTCCACCGTGCGCTGGCCATAGCGGAACCCGGCGCTGATCGTGACGGTATTGGTATAGTCGTTGTCGACATCATAGGCGAAGTCCGCGCGAAGCGAGTGACCTTCGATGTCGGAGCGGTCGCCAAACGCCCAATGCGACTTGAAGAAGCCGAAATCGGGATTGTTGAACAAATCCTGCGGGCTCCCCGGCGCGATGCCGAAACTGGGAAACTCGCCATTGCGATAGGTGAAGTCGAAAGTCGGCGGCGCAGCCGAATTGGGTGTGAATCCAGGCTGCGGTCCCGAAGTGCCCGGCCCGCGCACGCCATAGGCGGTATAGCGCACGTCGTTATTGGCGACCTCACGCTTCATGCTCGACGAGGAGTAATTCGCCATCATCGAGACGCGGAAATTGGTATCGTTGTCCCAGTCGAGGCCGAATTGCACATTGTCCGACTTGATGTTCGACACATCGACAAAGGAAATTGCCTCGGCCGATTGCGCGCGTACCGTACCTTCGGTCAGCACGCCGTTGCCATCGATCGAATAGTCTCCGACGAGACCCTGCGATTCGCCCTGTCCGAAGGGGAATTTGACCGAGGCCTCGCGCGTGTCGATCTTCAGGTCCGAGTGGAAATATTGCGCGCTGACCTCGAGCTCGTCGGTCGCGCGGTAATTGATGCCGATCGAGGCACCCCACCGGCGGCGATACTGGTCGCGGTCGGTGACGTAGCGATATTCGGGCGCATAATAATTGGTCGGCACGGTCGCGGTGTCGCGGCGTCCTTCGTCGAAGGCCCAGTTGCCGCGATTGTCGCCGCCCAGAACGTTGACGTGATTGTTCGTCTTTTCGTAGCTGAAGGTGGCAATGACCCCGAGGCGATCGTTGAAATTGTAACCGAGGACTGCAGCGCCCGCCGGCTCCCAACCCGAAATCTCGCTGCCCTTGCTGCCCTTGACGTTGCCCGCCAGCGTGAAGCCTTGCTTGAGGTCGAGCGGATTGCGCGTCTTGAGGTTGACGATCCCGCCAAGCCCGCCTTCGAGCAGCGATGCATTGGGCGACTTGAAGACCTCGATCCCGCCGATCAGCTCCGAAGGCACGCCTTCGAGACTGTCATTGCGGTTATAATTGCCTTCGCCGACCTTGTAGACCTCGAGGCCGCTGACGAAGAGCTCGCCGTTCAGCAGCGTGACGTTCTGGTCGAGGCCGCGGATGCGGACTTTCG
This sequence comes from Qipengyuania sp. HL-TH1, assembly GCF_036365825.1. Lineage (NCBI taxonomy): Bacteria > Pseudomonadati > Pseudomonadota > Alphaproteobacteria > Sphingomonadales > Erythrobacteraceae > Qipengyuania > Qipengyuania profunda. Next base: position 191,939 of record NZ_CP142675.1, on the reverse strand, counting down.
AACCCTGCCCGTTTTCACGGTCGATCTGGATACCCGGCAGGCGCTGGAGCGATTCCGCGACATTCTGGTCGGGGAATTTGCCGATGTCTTCCGCAGTGACCGATTCGATGATGAGGTTCGAATCGCGCTTGGCATTCAGCGCGTTTTCGAGCGATGCGCGAAAGCCGGTGACGATGATGACGTTGTCCGTCTCGTCGGCGGCCTCGGGCCCGGTGTCGGTCACATCCTGCGCCAAGGCTGGCGCTGCGGTTGCTCCCATTGCAAATATCGACGCGGCAGCCATCAAGGCCGCACGGTTGCGCAAAATCCCGCTGTTCATCTCTCTCTATCCCTCCCAAGCCGCATCTTTGCGTGCGGACTTTCGTACGTATCGGCAGCTTGACCCACGACTCGCGGGGCAGCTTTCCGTTCGCGACTTACTGGTTGCATATTTCTGTCAACGTTGTCAAACATCGCCTCACATTTGGACTGAAGCCGGGCGTTTGTGTGACTTTTCTGTCAAGGTTGTCAGAGGCGACCCGGCCTCGAGTGTACCGGCCAGAGCCGGATGATGGGACGGGGTTTATGCTTTCGAAAACAATCTTTTCTGGCGCCGCCACGGCGGCGTTCGCAGTGTCGGCACTGTCGGCCCAAGCGGCGATCGACGAATCGATAACGGCTCCTGCATCGGAAGCCATCGTCCACCCGGAGCAATGGCCCGAAGTCGCCTTTCCCACGGTGCTGACCGAAGAAGGCGAAGCGCATGTTCAGGCGCTGCTCGCGCAGATGACGCTGGAGCAGAAGGTCGGTCAGATCATTCAGGCCGATATCGCCAGCGTGACTCCTGAAGAGGTTCGCGAATACCGGCTCGGATCGGTGCTCAACGGCGGCAATTCGGGGCCCGGAGGCGATGACCTTGCCCCGGCGGAAGAATGGCTGGCGTTGGCGGACGCCTTCTACGCCGCTTCGATGGATACCGCACCGGGCGAACCCGCGATCCCGATCGTCTGGGGCACCGATGCAGTGCACGGCCATAGCAATATCGTCGGCGCGACGATCTTCCCGCACAATGTCGGGCTCGGCGCGGCGCGCGATCCCGATCTGATCGAGCGGATCGGGCAGGTTACTGCGGTCGAGATCCGCGTCACCGGGCAGGAATGGACCTTTGCCCCGACCGTCGCGGTGCCGCAGGATTACCGCTGGGGCCGCGCCTATGAAGGCTATTCCTCGGACCCCGCGCTGGTTGCCTCCTATGTCGGCAGCATGATCCGCGGCCTGCAGGGACCGCCATCGACCAAGCCGATCCTTTCGGGCCCGCACGTCGCGGCCAGCACCAAGCACTTCCTTGCCGATGGCGCCACCACCGACGGCAAGGACCAGGGCGATGCCGCCATTTCCGAAATCGAGCTGCGGCTGATCCATGGCGCGCCCTATCTGCCGGCGATGGAAAACGGGGTTGCCACCGTGATGACCAGCTTCTCGAGCTGGAACGGCGTCAAGCTTTCGGGGCACCGCGGGTTGGTGACCGACGTTCTCAAGGAGCGCATGAATTTCGGCGGCCTGGTGGTCACCGACTGGAATGCGCATGGTCAGGTGGCAGGCTGCAGCAACGCCAGTTGCCCCAAGGCAGTCGATGCCGGAATCGACATGTTCATGGCGCCCGACAGCTGGCGCAGCCTCTACAACAGTACGCTGGCCGAGGCGCGCGACGGGACGATCTCGATGGCGCGGCTCGACGACGCGGTTGCCCGCGTTCTCCGCCTCAAACAGCGCCTCGGACTGTTCGAGGCGGGCAAGCCTTCCGCGCGTGCGCTGTCGGGAAAGTACGAGCTGCTCGGTGCCGACGAACACCGCGCGGTGGCCCGCGAGGCGGTGCGCAAATCATTGGTGATGCTCAAGAACAACGGCGTGCTGCCGGCCAAGCCGGACGGGCACATCCTTGTTGCAGGTGATGGGGCCGACGATATCGCGCGCCAATCGGGCGGCTGGACGCTGAGCTGGCAGGGAACCGGCATGGACAACAGCCAGTTCCCCGGCGCGACTTCGCTGTGGCGCGGGATCGAACAGGCGGTGGAGGCCAGCGGCGGCAGCGCCGAACTGGCGCCCAATGGCGAGTACGAGCAGCGACCCGATGTCGCGATCGTCGTGTTCGGTGAAACGCCCTATGCCGAATTCCAGGGCGACATCGCCTCGCTCCAGCTGCGCCCCGAGCTGCGCCGTCCGATCGAGACCATGCGCAGGCTGAAGGCGGAAGGAATTCCAACCGTGGCGGTGATGATCACCGGTCGCCCGCTCTATGTGAACGAAGCACTGAACAGTGCCGACGCCTTCGTGGTTGCCTGGCTTCCGGGTTCGGAGGGCGCCGGGGTTGCCGATATGCTGCTCGCCGGGGTGGACGGCGAACCCGCTTTCGAATTCCAGGGACGGCTGCCGACCGCCTGGCCCGCGACCGCGCAGCACGGCGGGCCCACGCTGTTCCCCTTCGGCTACGGCCTCCGCTATGCCGAAGGCGCGCGGGCATGGACGACGCTGGCGGAAGACAATGGCGTCGATGACGATGGCAGCGGCGGCGGGGTCTTCTTCGACAAGGGCGTACCGGCTTCGTCGTGGTCGCTCACCGTCGCGCGCGCCGATGGCAGCGATTCGCTTCGCGTGACGACCGTCCCCGCGACCGCGCTGTCGGGGCGTGCGCGCATATCGGCCACCGACCACGACGTGCAGGAAGGCGCGCGCAGCTTCGCCATCGATGCGCATCCGGCAGGAGCCGCGGTCGAACTCGGGACGCATGACGCGGTCGACCTGTCGCGCGAGACCAATGGCGATGTGCTGCTGCTGACGACGGTCCGGCTCGACGCACCGCTTGCCGCGCCGCTGCGCATGTCGGTCCTCTGCGAAGGAGCATCGTGCGGGGCGGATGTCCCGATTGCCGAATTCGGTGCGCTGCCCGTGGGTCAGTGGCAGACGGTAGGCGTGCTGCTCAAATGCTTCCGGGCGGCGGGCGCGGACATGACGCGGATCACCGCGCCGTTCCGTCTGACGACCAGCGACGCGGCGCAGTTCAGCCTCGCGCGGATCGCGCTCGGCAGCCTGTCCGAAGCCGATGTGATCGCACAATGCCCGACTGAGTAAGGACGGCGGCAAGGTGCGCGCCTTGCTGCGCGGGGCACCGACGCGACTAGTCGGCCGGGCTTGCGGGGCGCTCACGCACCGCCAGGATCATCACTGCCCCGGCAAACGTCAGCACGGCAAAGGCGAGCATGACAAGCGTGAAGTCCTCGGGAGTGGCCAGCTGCCACACGATCAGCGTTCCGATCATCGAGGGCAGCGTGTTGGCCAGATTGACCAGCCCCAGATCGCGGCCCCGGCGATCGGGTTTGGGCAGCAATTGCATCGCGAAGGTCGCATGCAGGCTCAGGAAGACTGCCGTCCCCGCAGCGAAGACGCAGAAGGCGATCGCTCCCTGCCAGGCATCTGCCGCCGCGGCCATCCCGAGCAGGCCCATCGCCCCGACCGCTGCCGAGACAAACAGGAACGGGCGGCGCACACCCGAACGGTCGGACCACCGCCCGGCGATCACTGCTACCGGCAGGGGGATGATGTAGGAGACCATCAGCAGCGTCCCCACCCCCGCGGCGACATCGAGATCGTCCGTCACGAGCGTCTGGAAGTAATAGAGCAGATATAGTCCCAGCGTGGCGCAGGCCAGCTGGACCAGCAGGCGCGAGCCCGAGGCGATAAAGAGATCGCGCCGGTCCCAGCTTTGCACCGGTTCCGGCATAGGGTCGAAGCGGCGCGTGCGCAGCGCCAGCAGCGGGAGCAGCAGCCCCACCGCAGCCACCGGAACCAGCGCGAACCGAGCCATATCGGACAGTCCCGCCACCGCCAGCAGCATGACCGCGAAGGTCGCCGCGACCGGATTGCCGAGCGAGAGTAGCCCGCCCGCCAAGCCCTTCTGGCTGCTCGGAACTTCCTCCGCGATGATCGCGAACAGCGGGGCGAGCACGGCATTGATTGCCGCCTGTGCCAACGCCACGGCGATCAGCAATTGCGCCGGTGTTAGCGCCAGCGCCAGCGCCGGATAGGAAAGCGCCAGCGCGCACAGGCCGATCACGACCCACCGCCGCCGCCCGCCGCCCGCCTCGACCGATCGATCGCTCAGCCAGCCGAAGAGGATATTGGCCACGCTCGCAGCGACGCCGCCGATCAGTACCGCAGCGGTGAGCAGGTCGATCTTCGCCGATTTGCCCAGCGCCTCGACCTGGAGCGGAAGCAGCAGCGTCACCAGCGGCATATAGGCCACTACGCCGCCGGCATGCGCCAGTGCGACCGCAGTCAGCAGGGGATTGGTCCGTATCCTTGGCAAGGGCCGCTCCATCTCGCGGCAACCTGCCTCCCGCACCGGCGGAAGGCAATGCGCCCGGCGTTGCGCGAATTAAGCGGTCGCGGGCCGCCGTGCGTAGAAGCCGAACACCGCGATCACCGCATAGCAGGATGCGGGCAGTACCAGCGACAGCGCAAGGCTGCCCGTCAGGTCGGCGAGCGCGCCCGTGGCCAGCGGGACCACCGCGCCGCCGAAGATCGCCACATTGATGATCCCCGACCCGTCAGCCGCGCGGCTGCCCAACCGCTCGCAGGCGAGCGAGAAGATGGTCGGGAACATGATCGAATTCATCAACCCGATCGCCAGCAGGCTGTAGGCGGCCAGCGTGCCGCTGCTGTTGGTCGAGATCGCGATCAGCGTGATTGCGCCGATCGCCACCGCGGTCAGGATCAGGCCCGGGCTCACCATGCGCAGCAGCGCGGAGCCGATGAAGCGCCCGACCATCGCGCCGCCCCAGTACAGGCTGACCATCCAGCCGACGATGTTTTCGGGTTGGCCGAGCACGTCGTCGAGTATCAGGTAATTGATGACGATCGAGCCGATCGCCACTTCGGCGCCGACATAGAGGAAGATCGACAGCGCGCCAAAGCCGAACCGCGGCCGCTTGAGCAGGTCGAAGCCCGCGAGCCCGCTCGAGGGTTCGTGCTTTTCGCCCTCCAGCCGGTTGCGGAACAGCCACACTGCGCCCGCCACCACGGTGATCGCGATCGCGATGCCGAGATAGGTTTTCACGATCATCGCCGATTCCGCTGTGCGATAGGCCGCCAGCGCGGCGCCCTCGAAATCTTCAGCGGAAACATCGGCCAGTGTGCCGAGGATCAGTCCCGCACCGACCAGCGGAAAGAGGAAGGTGCCGAAGGAATTGAATGCCTGCGCGAAAGTGAGGCGGCTGTGCGCGGTCTTCTGCGGGCCGAGCAGGCTGATCAGTGGATTGGCCACCACCTGCACGATCACCACCCCGCTGGCGAGAATGAACAGCGCCAGCAGGAACAATGGATAGGTCGCAGTGGTGCTGGCGGGGATGAACAGCAGGCAGCCCAGTGTCATCGTCAGCAGGCCCGCCACCGCGCCGCGCATATAGCCGATCCGCTTGACCAGCTTCGCGCCTGGAATGCCGATCACCAGATAGGCGGCGAAAAAGCAGAACTGGACCAGCATCGCCTGCGTGTAATTGAGCGTGAACAGCTCTTTCAGCTTGGGGATCAGCACATCATTGAGGCTGGTGATCCCGCCGAAGATGAAGAACAGCGCGAAGACGAAGGGCGGCAGGCTTGGCGCATGCACATGGCCCTCTGCCTCGTCACCCACGGGATCGCTTGAAGAATAATGCTTCGCGGCTTCCGCCGCGGCCCCCGTTGCCGTCACCACGTATCGTTCTCCCAATTCGCCGCCCGCTTCCACTATAAGGTGCAGGCTAGCGCGGGCAGAAATTAGGAGCGCAGCGCATTCCTGTCAACGTTGACAAAAAATAGGCCCGAGTTGGTGGCGAGGCGATTTGAGCAAGGGCCTGCCGCCGCGCAGCAAGGGTTGAAAACTGTTTGAGACAAACCCCGCGAAGCAGGCAAGTGCACTTCGCGTATCGGAGCCTGTCCGAAGAACGATGGCCGAATAGATGGGCCGCGTGACGAACGTCCCGAATGGCGGCGATACTCAGCGCCGCAGCCGCGCCCGTTTCTTAACGGCGTTGTGCCGCGTGGAAGAATAAGCGAGAACCTGAGCGATGTCGCTCTCGCTCAGAGGCTTGTTCATCGCGCTGCCGATCGTCGCGCTGGTCATCGGTGCCATGGCCTGGAGCATCTATGTCGGCAGCATCGACGACGATCGCGCCAATGCACTGCGCGAACTCGACATCGCCAATGCCGCCGCTGCCGATACGCTCCGCCGCGAGATCTCGCTGATCGCCGAGACCGAGGAAAAGGCGGTCGCCACCATGGCGCGCAAGCTGGAGCAGCGCAGCCCGACTACGCTCGGCGATATCTTCGCGCCTGCGACAGACGGGGCTTTCCATAGCCGTGACGATTTGTGGGAAGGCCGCGCATCCGCAGGAGCGATCCAGCTGCGCGGCATCGGCGGCTTTCTCGCCCCGCCCCAACCGGACGATGACCGCCGCGCGGCCATCCTCGCCGCCTTCGACACGCTGCGACAGATGAGCAATGGCCTGCCGAGCGATGTCGAAAGCCTCTATTTCTTCTCGCCCGCCAACGACCTGCTGATCTACGCGCCGCAGCGGCCCGACGAATTGTCCTTCTATCGCACAGCCCCGGCCGATTTCGATTTCCAGGAGGCTGAATTCAGCCGGATTACCTCGCCGGCAGAGAACCCCGCCGGGATGCTGCGCTGCACCAGCCTGCAACGCCCGCTGTATGACGAGACGGGCGACAATTGGACCACCGGGTGCATGCTGCCCATCCGCGTCGATGATCGGCATGTCGGCGCCTGGGGTATTAGCATCCCGCTGGACCAGTTCACCAAGCGGTTGACGCCCCCGCCCGAGGACGCCTTCACCATCATCGTCAGTCGGGACGGCAAGCTGATCCATCACTCGGGCGTGGCCGGGGACGACAGTCGGCGGCTCGAGGCGAATGTCGACCTCGCGACTTCGGAAGAGCCCCTGCTGCGCGCCATCTGGGATTATGTAAACGCGGGGATCGACGACCAGACGGTCTTCGCGCAGCCGCTCGATGCCTATGTCTCGGCGCGCGAGTTGCAGGCGCCCGACTGGTACGTGCTGACCGTGCTGCCCGAACAGGCGCTGAGCGCGCGCGCATGGTCGCTGGCGCAGCGGGTCATCCTTATCGCGTTGACCGGGGCGCTTGCGCTCGGCCTCGTGCTGTCGGCGATCTTCCACCGGACCGTCGCCTCGCGGATCGCCCGGCTTGCGACGCGGATCGACCGGGTCTCGGCCACCGAAGGCGTGGCGCTGGATGCGGGGACCAGGGACGAGATCCGCCAGCTCGAGCATGCCTTCGAAAAGATGGAAGACCGGCTGGCCACGGCGCGCTCGCGCGAGCAGCATTCGTTCGACGTGCTGGTCAATGCGGCGGCACGCTATGCGATGGTGCTGTTCGACGACCAGGGACAGCTGATCCGGGCGAGCAAGGGCGCGCTCGATTTGTTCGGCGAAAAGGAACTGGTCAAGCTGCCGAGCGAATGGGGCCTGTCGGCCGAGTCCGCGCCTCCGACCGGCCATCCCGCCGGGCCCGGACCGCAGCCGCGGATCATCGCGCGCAAGCTGGCCGACGGGCGCGAAGTCTGGCTCGAGGAAATCCTGATCTCGCTCGAGGATCACCTCGGCGCGCCGTTCGGGACGGCGTATATCGGCCATGACATTACCGAAAAGCACACCGCGCAGCGCGCGATAGAGGAAAACCTGCTCTATCTCGAACTGGCGCAGTCGAGCGCACAGGCGGGGCATTTCGCACTCGATCCGCACACTATGGAACTGTCGCTTTCGGGCTGGCTGCGGGAAAAGCTGGGCGTGGAGACGCCAACCATCCCACTCGCGGAGCTTGCCGCGCTGATCGATGAGAGCAAGCGCGAAGAAACCATGGCGGAAATCGCCGCGGCGATCGAAGCGCGAACCGAATTTTCCTTCGAAACGCTGGCGATCGGTGCCGAGGGGGACCGTCTGCCGATCGTCGTGCGCGGGACGGCGGTGTTCCAGGATGCCGACAATACCGAAGAGCTGGCTGGCTTCTACGGGATCGCACAGGATATTACCGAGCAGAAGAAAGCCGCCGAGGCGCTGTTGCGTGCGCGCGACGAGGCCCGCGCCGAAGCGCGATCCAAAACCGACATCCTCGCGGTCATCTCGCACGAAATCCGCACGCCGATTTCGGGCATTCTCGGCCTGATCGACCAGATCCGCCGCGAACGGTCGGAAAGCGAGCGCAGCCGCGCGCTGACGCTGGTGGAGGATTCGTCCGAGGCGCTGCTCAAGACGCTCGATGCGACGCTCCAGCGGACCCGCTCCGAGCGCGAACAATCGGTCTCACGGGACGAGGAGTTCAACCCCGCCGCGCTGGTCGAGCGCGTGGCCGAGCTGTTTCGCCCGCTGGCCCGCCGCAAGGGCCTCGCCATCGATGTGCTGGCGGGTTCCGAGGGCCGGGCTTGCGGCCAGCCGGCGCGTATCCAGCAGGTGCTCGCCAATTTCGTTTCCAATGCGATCAAGTTCACCCCGATAGGGAAGGTGACCCTCTCGTTCAGCGCGCCCGAACCCGGGTCCGATCTTTGGACATTCTGCGTCGAGGATACCGGGGGCGGGATCGATCCCGAGCGGATGAAGACGATCTTCGAGCCATTCTCCGGCAGCGCGCCCGATACGCTCGGGCGGTTCTCGGGCAGCGGGCTGGGCCTGTCGATCACGCGCGATCTCGCGCAGCAGATGGGCGGCACGGTTGCGGCCGAAAGTTCGGCAAGCGGCGGGACGCGGATGACGCTGACGTTGCCCCTGCAAACCGCCGGGCCTGAGGAGGAACAAGCCCCTGCCCGCGGCACTATCGCGATCAGGCTGGCGCGCGCTTCGCTCGCTGTGCGCGTCGAAGTCATCGCGCATGCGGAGGGGTTCACGGTTATCGACTCTGCTTCGGATGATGCCGGGGCTACCGTCAATATCGTAGTGAGCGACGATGCGGAATTCATCGCCCAAAGCGGTGCCGAATGGAGCATCCAGCTCGCCGAAGCGGCGGAGAGCGCACGCGACGGCAAGCACATCGTGGCCAGTGAGGCGGATTTGCTCGACATGCTCCCCCGCATCCTCGACGAGGTCGCCGATGGATAAGATGGACGACATCCCCGCCGAGCGCCGCGCCGAGATCCTTGCCACGCGGCTGGAGCGTAGCGAACGTGCGCTAAGGGGTGCCGAAGCCGCGCTCGAAAAGCGGATGAAGGAGCTGTTTCGCGCCAATCAGGACCTCAGCCTGCGCCAGAGCGAACTGGCGCGAAAGCTCGAGATCGAAAGCGCGCTCCTGCTCGGCGCCCTGTCGACCATCCGGATGGCCACGCTGTATGGCGAACGCGAGCGCGGGTTCACAATGTCCGAAAGTGCCGGACCGATCCTGGGCCTGGCCGATGGCGAGGAACCCACGATCGAGAAGCTCGCCGCGACGCTCCATCCGCTCGATCGCGACCGGATCATGCGTGTGGGGCTGGCGTTCTTCAGCGAGGCCGAGCCAGGGGTGGCGCATGCCTATGAACATCGCATCGTCCGGCAGGACACGGGGGAGACCCGCTGGCTCAGATGGTCGATCACGCGCGAGACCGGCACCGAGGATCGTCCCGGCCATCTGATGGCGACGATGCGCGACATCACCGAAGAACGCCAGAACGAGCGCGGTGTGCGGGCGCTGCAATTGCGAGCCGAGCGAAGGGTGCGCGAGCTTGCGCACCTCCAGCTGGAGCTAGCCGGTGCGAAGGATCGGGTGGAAGAGGCGCTCAGCGCGCGCAACCGGTTCATTTCCGAAATGGCGCATGCCATTCGCACGCCGCTTGCGGCGTTGAGCGGCGGGCTAGAACTGCTGCGCTCGAAGGTCCGCATGGACGGCGAGAAGGATCTGTCGGTCGCGCGCGAGGCGGCCGAGCAGCTCGGCGAACTCGCATCCCGGCTGATCGAAGAAGCGGCCTCGGATGGCGAGGCGGAACCGGTCGCCTATGCCAGCGGGGTCGGCACGCCCACACCGGAAACCGCCTCGACGCTGCCCGACCAGCCGCGCATCCTGCTGGCCGAAGATACCGAGAGCAATCGCTATGTCGCAGAGCGCATGCTCGTCGATCTGGGTTGCCTCGTCACCTCGGTTGAAAACGGCGCCGCCGCGGTCGAGGCGATCAGGCGCCAGAGTTTCGATCTCGTCCTGATGGATGTGATGATGCCGATCATGAATGGGGAGCAGGCCACGCAGGCGATCCGCGGGCTCAGCGGGCCGGCCGCACGCACCCCGATCATCGGAGTGACCGCGCATAGTCTGCAATCGGAACGCGAACGGTTGCTGTCGGCGGGGATGACCGCCTGCATGGCCAAGCCGGTCAAGAAGGAAGCGCTCGAAACCGCCATCCGCACCGCGCTGATCTCGGGCCGCGACGTTCGCCAGAACCAGGCGCGGTTCGATCACGACCTCTTCCGCCGGACCTTCACCGATCTGCCCGACGCCTATCGCGACCGGATGCGCGATGCCGCGAAGAAGGACATCACCAAATATGCGGGCGAAGTGCTGACCGCGGTCGAGGCCGATGACGAGGAAGACCTGTCCCGCGCGGCGCATGCGCTGACCGGGGTGTCGCTCAATATCGGGGCGGTCGGGATCGTCGAAGAGCTGGCGCATTACCGCGAGGCCCGCGCGCTAGGCGAGGCATCGATCGAAGCCTTCCGCGAAGCGGTCGCCGCCTGCCTGCTGGCAGTCGACGACCTCTACGAAGCGTTGATCGCGAGGGATCAGTAGGCGCCGCGCCCGCCGGTCACCGCGGGCATGGAGGGTCCGTGGAATTGATTGTCCCCGTAGCGGCGAACGTCATGCAAAGACGCTCCGTCCATCTGAATTGAAGATGTTTTTCTGGCCCGCAAGACGACGACGCTTGTTAATTGTGGCGTTTCGCAATTTGCAGCGGTCACTCATGCAATTTGCATCCTCGCAAATTGCGAAACTGTTCTTGAGCAACGTTCCAGAACCGCGGAATTGCGTGATTTTTAGGTTTGGCACGGACCTTGAATAATTCTCGGTAACCATACGCCGAGGCCCCCATCCCTTCTTTTCGCCCTCCCTTTCACCCACTCGCCGCCTCGCAGACCCACCAAGGCGTCTCCGCGCGCAATCCGGGCCGTAGCGAAGGCACGCGGCCATCCGCTGCGCGGCATACACGAAACGCTCGCCGGGTACCCGCCGAGCAGCGCCGTCCGGGCCCGCACCCGCGGCGCGATTGTCGCCTGATCCAGTTTCAAGGAGACCAGCCATGACCGCCCCCCGCATGTCTGTCGTCATGCCCGTCTACAATGTCGAGGCCTATATCGCAGAAGCCATTGAGTCGGTCCTCGACCAGACCTTCGAGGACTTCGAACTGATCGTCGTCGACGATGGCGGCCAAGATGGATCGATGGATCTCGCGCGCAGCTTCGACGATCCGCGTATCCGCATCGTTTCGCAGGAAAATCGCGGCCTCGCCGGCGCGCGCAATACCGGGATCGCCGAAGCGCAGGCGCCCTATATCGCGCTGCTCGATCCCGATGACCGCTGGCACGAGGACAAGCTGAAGCTGCACTTCGACCACCTGCAGGCGAACCCGCATATCGGGGTGAGCTATGCCGGCTCGCGGATGATCGACGAGCACGGCGCGGTCATCTCGGCCGCGATGCGGCCCAAGCTGACCGATGTCGCCGCTGGCGACATTCTGTGCCGCAATCCGATCGGCAATTGCAGCGCGCCGGTTCTGCGCCGGACAGCACTCGACCGCGCGGCATTTCCGCACCCGCAGGAGCGGACCCGGACCTGCTGGTTCGACGAAAGCTTCCGCCAGTCGGAAGATATCGAGTTATGGGTGCGCCTCGCCTCGCTGCATGAGGTCAGCTTCGAAGGCATCGAAGGGTTGCTGACCGATTGCCGGATCATTGGCCGCGCGCTTTCCGCCAATGTCGTCAAGCAGTACCTTAGCTGGTCGCGCATGCTCGACATCGCGCGTGACAATGCGCCCGAACTGGTGGCGGAACACGGCGACGCGGCCCGCGCTTACCAGCTGCGCTACCTTGCGCGCCGGTCGGTCCAGCTCGGCAATGCAGATCTGGCCAACGATCTGATCAGCCGCGCCGCCAGCCTCGCCCCGCGGATATTTCTCGAGGAGCCGGTCAAATCGACGGTGACCTGGGGCGCCATCAAGCTGGCCCGGCTGACCGGCCCCGAACGTTTCCGCCGCCTCGCGCGCCCCTATCTCAAGGCGACGGCATGATCCGGATTACCCATCTCCTTGACGATGTCGACATAGGCGTGGTCACCCGCGCGCTATCGCTGTTCGACGACCCGCGCATGACGCGCGAGGCCGAGTCGCGGGCGATCCGCATGGGCCGCGGACCGGCCGGCGCCGTGCGGCTCGATAGCGAGCTTATTGTCATCCATGTGCCGCCCTCATGGGGCCGGCTGCCGTATCTGGCGGCGCTCAGGCTCAAGAACCCGCATGCCCGGATCGTCCAAGTCGATTATTCCCACACTCGCGCTTTCGAAGCGGAGGCGGTGTCCTCCCCGGGGCGGTTCCGCACGCTGCTGCAGACTGCCGCACGGCCGGTCGATGAAGTGATTGCCATGTCGGGCGCGCAGCGCCGGTGGCTTGCCGAGGCAGGCGTTCCTTCTAGAAAGCTGCACACGATCCATCCGTGGAGCGGCCGCGACGATCTGTACAAGGTCCCCGATCTCGAGCCGCGCGGCGGCCCGCTTCGCCTGCTCGCCTATGGGCGGCTGGCCCCGGAGAAGAACTTCGCCGCACTGATCGAAGCCATGGGCTCTTTCCGTGCCGACGAGGTCACGCTGACGCTGGCCGGTTCGGGCCCCGAAGTGAAACGGCTGGTGGAACTCGCCAGTGAGCGTGACAACGTTCGGCTGCTGCCTGCCACCAATGCGATCGACGCTCGGCTTGCGGCCTGTTCCGCGGTGGTCGTTCCGTCGCGCTACGAAGCCTTCGGCCTGGTCGCGACCGAAGCCCGCATGGCGGGCCGCCCGGTGCTGGTCGCCGATATCGACGGCCTGCCCGAACAGGTTCGCAGCGGCGGCGGGGTTGCCGCACCAATGCGCAATGCCGCCGAGATCGCCTGCGCGATCATCCGGCTGAAAGGTGCGGACTTGCCGACGATGGGCCGGGCCGCACGCGCCGGGGTCATCCAGCAGCACGATGAAATCATCACGGGTTGGCAGGCGGTTTTACGCCGTGCCGAACCCCTCCGAAAGAAAGCCGGTGTGCAACCGGCCATGGCTGCCGGCGCCTGAATTGCGACCCCAGGTGCCGCAGGGCCGCCTCGTTCCCTCCGCTATGCGGATGGGGGCGGGGCGGTTTCCCTTTGGGGGCGACGCAAAAGGCCAAGCGCGGCGCGCACCCGGCTGGAATCGGCGCGGGGCTCATCGAACAAGGGTGGCCTGGAACCGGAACCCCGCGCCGATCGCGGCAATCAACTGATAATCTGACTGTGTCTCCGGCAGGCTGCAATTTCGGGCGGTTGGCACGAAGCGCGTTTTGCAATCTGCGGTGCATGCCTCTCGCATTTTGCAAAGCTTGAGGTGCGGAATGCGATCAGTCGCCGAGGCGCCGCCATTAAGCCTATGATTCGCAATCATTTTAGACTTTGGCACGGGTCGTGAAAAGCAAAGTCCCGAACACTTCGAATGGGGACAACACATGCTTTTTCTAGTTCTCGCAAACGCAGCAGCTCTGGCAGGCGCGCAGGCATCCGACACCGGCCGCCCGCAGAGCGCTCCGATGTCCTTCGAGCGCGATGCCAACCACAACCGCGTCATCATCTCGGGCTCCGCCTCACAGGGTAGCAGGCTGATGGCCAATCCCGCTCGGCGGCATCGCCAGGATAGCCGCGCGATTGCGATCGCCAACATGGTCAACGTCACGGTTCACGGCAGTAACAACACGGTTGTCGTGAACGCGCGTCAAGCCAGCTCGGGCAATCAGAAGGCCGTTGTCGCGGCCAGCCCTGCCTCGCTCGGACAGGGAGGGTAAGGTTATGATCGGGGGAAAGAAACTCGTTCATCGGGCTATCGCTCTGGCAGCGACCGGCCTGACCCTGGGGGGATGCGCAAGCTTTGCCGACACGCCGCCCCAGCGGATCACGCCCCTCAGCGGCGCGCGCGTTACCGATGGGGACACCGCCTATTCGGGCATTCTGCGCTGCATGGCTTCGCACACAAGCGCCATCGCACAGCCGCGGATCGCAGTGGGCGAAGTTGCCGATTACACCGGGCGGCTTGACGGGCTGAACGGCTCGGTCGCTCCCCAAGGGGCAGCGCTCATGGTGATTTCCGCGCTGGCCAAGGCAGGCTTCCCGCTTGCCGAGAGACTGGATCTGCGGATTGCCTTGCAGGAACTCGATTACGCCAACAGCAAGCTGCTCGGCCCGGACGGCCAGCCGACCGACGACTATCGCCGGATTTATTCGGGGTCAATCGCGGAAGCCGATCTGATTGTCCTGGGCGGCATCACCGAACTGGATTTCAATATTCGCAGCGACGTGGCCGAAGCCTCGATCGGGCCGGTGGGCGGCGGAGCCCGTTCCTATGTCATGTCGGTCGGTGTGGACCTCCGCCTGATCGATGCGCGCAGCCTGCGGGTCGTCAACGTCGCCAGCCTGCAAAAGCAAATCCGCGGCCGCGAAATCCGCGCCGGAATCTTCGAATTCATCGGCAATACCACCCTGGATCTCGGCGTCGGACGCCGCCGCCAGGAGCCGGTGCATGGAGCGATCAGGGCGATCATCGAAAAGGCGGTGATTGACCTGATGCGCGAACAAAGGGGCGCCGACGCGCCCCGCTGTCCAACCAACGTTCAATCGGTGAGCTACGCCGTAGAACAAGCGGCGAGCCCGCAAACTCAATTTGAAGGAGACTGAAAATGACGAAGTTTTACCTGATGACTACGGCGGGCCTGCTCGCCATGGCCGCAGCCCCTGCAACCGCACAAGTCTCGCTGCCGACCGAACCCGACCCGCTGGTTGCAGTCGATGTCGATCTTTCGACGGGCGCGCTCCTCGGTGACCAGTCGGTTCTCGATGCCGTCGTCGAAGTTGGCGGCGGCGAGCTGCTCGACGTCTATCTCGGCCTGCTCGAAGGCTCGACCGGCGGGACCAACTTCCAGCTGCTCGACGGATCGATCCTGACTGCCCTCGAGACGCTTGGCGGCCCGGAACTGGTCAGCGCGTTCGAAAGTCTCGTCGGCACCACGGCCCGGACCGCCGATTATGTCACGGACCAGTCCAATTCCGCCACTCAGGATTCAATCCTCAGCGCTACGGCAAACTCGGTTGCCAGCGTGAATGCAACCGCGGCGAGCATCGGCAACAGCTATGCGCTCGATGCGGCTGCGAATGTCGTGGCGGATCTGGCCCAGATCAACCAAGGCTACGGCACCAGTTCGGTTGCGACCGTCTATAACGCCGTCAGCGAAGTGACCGACACCGCCGCTTCGATCGGGAACACCGGATCGTTCAACGCCGACGGCGCGCTCCTCGACCTGGCGATCGATCAGAACAATCTTGGCGGTCAGACTTCGAATCTGGTTACCATCCAGAACATGGTCGCCGAGGCCACGAGCACGGCAGCATCGATCGGCAATTCCCTGGCCGTGGAAATGCCCGGCGGCAGCAAGCTGACCGCAACCCAGAGCAATTCCGGCACGATGATCGCCGATCTGACGGGCATGATAGCATCCACCGTCGATTACACCGCGACTGCGGCGTCGATCGGCAACAGCTACGCCCTGACCAGCCTCGACAGCGGTATTGCCGGCAATGTTTCCAGCTCCCTGAACCAGTGGAACGGTGCCGGTCAGATCGCCAAGGTCACTGCCAACATTGCGGCCAGCACGAACGCCGCCGCGACCGCGGCCGCTATCGGCAACAGTGTCAGCATCAACGTCGAATAGCTTCCCCCCGGGTGGTCCGCACTGCAAGCGCAGTGCGGGCCACCAAATCTTTCGGATTACCCGGTCAGCCAAGAGGCTGTCATGCACTCGGCGCCCGCCAAAGCGCAAAGCGCCGCGAGGATCAAGCGATGTGCTGCATCGCGAACCCTCCAGAACAGCCAGATCGCCAAAACATCGTTGCAATATGCGAGAGTGACTTTTGCAAATTGCAAGGGAATGCTGCATATTACGGCAATCATGACGCCGTCATCGCCCGATACGCCTGTCCTCATTCCGGCACAGCCTTTGCATCGATGCACTCACATCGCAGCACAGCATTCGGAGATTACGGTGAAAGGCATTATCTTTTCGGAACTGGTCGGTTTTCTCGATCGCGCCGGCGGGCCGGAACTCGCCGAGAAGGTGTTGGCCGATGCCGGCCTCCCGCATGGCGGTGCCTATACCCGCGTCGGCCAATATCCGTGGCAGGAAGCCGTCCGCGTGGTCGAAGCCGCCTCGCGCGAGACGGGGGCCGAATTTGCCGATCTGTGCCACCAGTTCGGCGCCTTTCTCTTCGAGCGTTTCACCGTGCTCTATGGCGATATCGTCGGCCGCTATGCCAGCGCAGAGGAACTGCTGTCGCATGTCGGGGATCACATCCACGAAGAGGTCAGGATCCTCTATCCCGATGCGCAGCCGCCGCAGGTTACCGTCCATGACGAAGGCGACGTATTGCGCGTGGAATATGCCTCGCACCGCCCCTTTGCGCATATCGCCCATGGGCTGGTGGCCGGCGCAATGAACCATTTCGGCGACCACCGCGCGCTCAACTGGGTGGGCGCAAATGACGATGGCTCGCGCGCCGAATTCGCACTGACGGGATAATTATGTCGAAACCCGCCATTCTGATCATCGAGGACAGCGCCTCGCTCGCCCTCGGCTTTGCCGCCCAATTGGAAGAGGCGGGGTACGAAGTGGCGCTTGCCGCCACACTTGCCGAAGCGCGCGATGCGCTGGCGAACACGCGGTTTTCGGCTGCACTGCTCGATCTGCAACTGCCCGACGGGGATGGTCTCTCGCTGCTCGAGCAACGCGACGAGACGTCACCCGCCTTTGTCGTCATCACTGCCGATGGTTCGCTGTCGCGCGCGATCGCCGCCATGCGGCTCGGCGCCTTCGATTTCCTCGTCAAGCCGGTTGCGGGGACCCGCCTGCTGGCGACGATCCGGGCCGCGGTCGAACAATCGAAAACCGCACCGGCAAAGGCCGTCATCAAGCCGGTCGAGGACGGCACACGCTTCCATGGCTTTATCGGCCAGTCGCCCGTCATGCGCGCCGTGTTCCGCACGATCGAACAGGTCGCCGATTCGCGCGCGAGCGTCTTCGTCACCGGCGAAAGCGGGACGGGCAAGGAAGTGACCGCCGAGGCGCTGCACGCGGAATCGCGCCGCCGGAACAAGGCTTTCGTCGCGATCAATTGCGGTGCCATTCCCGAAAACCTGCTCGAGAGCGAGCTGTTCGGCCATGTCAAAGGCGCCTTCACCGGAGCGATCGAGAACCGGATCGGCGCGGCCAAGGCTGCGGATGGCGGAACGCTGTTCCTCGACGAGATTTGCGAGATGGAGCTCAAGCTCCAGGTCAAATTGCTACGGTTCATCCAGACGGGGATGATCCAGCGGGTCGGATCGGCCCAAGCCGAACCCGTCGATGTGCGCATAGTCTGCGCCACCAATCGCGATCCCTTGCGCGAAGTCGCCGAGGGGCGCTTTCGCGAAGACCTGCTCTATCGCCTCAATGTCATCCCGATCCACCTGCCTCCGCTCCGAGATCGCGGCGACGACATCGTCCTACTGGCCGACCGGCTGACCGAATCGATCGCGCAGGAAGAACGCCGCCCCGGGCTCCAGCTCAGCGCGGCGAGCCGGGCGAAAATCCGCGCCCATTCCTGGCCGGGCAATGTGCGCGAGCTGCAGAACGCCCTGCGGCGGTCGGTGGTGATCGGCGAAGGCGATCAGATCGAGATCTCGATTCCCAGCGGCCCGGCTGCGATGCCCGAAACCTTGCCGCCCCCCTCGTTCAAGCCTGCCTTTACCGAGCCTTCGGGCACGCCCGCGCCGTCACCCGTCATCCCGCACACCGAACTGGCCTTCGAGGGCATGACCCTGGCCCAGATCGAGCACCTCGCGATCGAGGCGGCACTCAAGCGACACGGCGGCAATGTCACCCGCGCCGCCAAGGAATTGGCGGTCAACCCGTCGACGATCTACCGGAAACTGGAAAAGCAGCGCGTCCAATCCGGCTAGGCGCATCGCCTGATCCCCGCGTCAGGGTGGTGAGGCGCTGGCGATCATATCCATGATATTGCGCGCCGCCTCGCGCTCGGCCGGGTCCTCGAACGCGACATCCAGATCGGGAGCGGCGTCGAGCATGTAGAGTAGCGTCCACAGCGCAAAGCGTCGGCCGCTGTCGCGCTCGAGCCCGAAATCGACGCGCATGCGATCGATCCCGGCGGGCAATGCGACCGGGTCGACCTTGGCCAGATCGGGTGTTCCGAAATAGCGCTGCAACAGATCCTGCATCTCCATTTTCCCGCGCTAGCGCACCGGGCGCGGGCTGCATACTCTCCGCCCCCTATTTCCTTTGGGCACAGCGCAATTGGCTGTTAAGGGGCCGCGCATGCTTACCATCGACGGTGTCACAGTGCGGCTTGGCGGCCGGACCATTCTCGAACGCGCCAGTGCGACGGTGCCGGTCGGCGCACGCGTCGGGCTGATCGGCCGCAATGGCGCGGGCAAGTCGACGCTGATGAAGGCGCTGATCGGCGAGATCGAACCCGATGACGGGGACATCACCAAACCGTCGCGCGCGCGGATCGGCTATATCGCGCAGGAAGCGCCCAGCGGCACGATGACACCCGAGGAAGTCGTGCTGGCGTCGGCCACCGAACGCGCCGAACTGCTGGCCGAGCTGGAAACCTGCACCGACATGGACCGGATGGGCGATGTGCATGACCGCCTGCTGGCGATCGATGCCTACAGCGCGCCTGCCCGCGCGGCCAAGATCCTCAACGGTCTGGGCTTCGACGAAGAGATGCAGCAGCGCCCGGTCGAAAGCTTTTCCGGCGGGTGGAAGATGCGCATCGCGCTGGGCGCGCTGCTGTTTTCCGAGCCGGAAATCCTGCTGCTCGACGAACCGTCGAACCACCTTGATCTGGAAGCGACGCTGTGGCTCGAGAATTTCCTCCGCTCCTATCCCGCGACTTTGGTGGTCATCAGCCATGAGCGCGACCTGCTGAACAAGGTGGTCGATCACATCCTGCACCTGCAGGGCGGCCAGCTGACGCTGTATTCGGGTGGCTACGATGCGTTCGAGAAGCAGCGCGCCGAACGCGCCGCGCAACTGGCGGCGGCAAAGGCCTCACAGGATGCGCAGCGCGCCCGGCTGCAGGATTACGTCGCCCGCAACAGCGCGCGTGCCTCCACCGCCAAGCAGGCGCAATCGCGCGCCAAGATGCTGGCGCGGATGCAGCCGATCGCGGCGCTGATGGAAGACCCCTCGCTGAGCTTCGACTTTCCCGATCCCGAAGAGCTGCGTTCGCCGATGATCACGCTCGAGCAGGCGGCAGTGGGCTATGGCGAAGCGCCGCCCATCCTGCGGCGGCTCAATTTCCGCATCGAGGCGGACGACCGGATCGCGCTGCTTGGCCGCAACGGCAATGGCAAGACGACGCTGGCGCGGCTCCTCGCATCGCAACTTGCGCCCGCAGAGGGCGAGGTCAGCGCGCCCGGGCGGCTGAAAGTGGGCTATTTCACGCAGTATCAGGTCGAGGAACTGGCCGGCGAAGACACGCCGCTCGACCTCATGAACCGCGCGATGGAAGGCGCGGCGCAGGGCGCAGTACGCGCGCAGTTGGGCCGCTTCGGCTTTTCAGGTTCGCGCGCGCAGACCCGCGTGGACAAATTGTCCGGCGGGGAACGGGCGCGGCTGGCACTGGCGCTGATCACGCGCGATGCGCCGCACCTCCTGATCCTCGACGAACCGACCAACCATCTCGATGTCGATGCGCGCGAGGCGCTGATCCAGGCGCTCAACGACTATTCCGGCGCGGTCATCCTGATCAGCCATGATCGCCACATGGTCGAACTGACCGCCGACCGGCTGGTGCTGGTCGATGAAGGCACGGCGCGCGAATATGCCGGCAGCATGCAGGATTACATCGACTTCGTCCTCGGCCGCAAACCGAAGGAAAACCGGCGCGGCGGGGCAGGCAAGAAACGCGGGTCCAATAGCGCGGACACGGCGGCGCAGGCCCGCTCGGCCAAGGCGGACCTGACCAAGTCGGAAGAGGCGATGGCGCGGCTCACCGCCGAGTTGGAAAAGCTCGACCGGCTGATCCTCGACCACACGCAGGACGGCGCGAAGATGCAGGACCTGCTCACCGCTCGCGCCGAGGCCGCCGATACGCTGGCCGCGACCGAGGAGAAATGGCTGGCCGCCGGTGCCGCGCTAGAGGCTGCGGAACGCGGTTAGGTTGCCGTTGCGGTCCCGACAACAGTCTCTCAGCCCTCTTCGCTACCGCTGAGCAGCCCGCTCAGACGGCCCAGGGGCCCGTGATCGCCAGCGTGCGGGTGGGCGAATAGGCGTTGACGAAGAACCATTTGCCGTCGGGCGAGAAACACCCGCCAGCTAGTTCGGTCTGCATCCGCAGGCTGCCGAACGTATAGGCCCGGCCATCGGGCGTGATGCCGCGCAAATGGTTGTCCACGACATCGGTATACTGGTCTTCGCAGACGATCAGGTGGCCATTGGGGCCGACGGTGAGGTTGTCGCCATAATTGAGCTGGTCCTCGCTCTCGCTCTCGAAGAACAGTTCGATCATGTCATGGCTTCCGCCCCGCCCCGGGACGAGCTTGAAGATCTGGCCGAGCTTGCGCTGCCCGCCATTGGTCGAGCAGATGAACAGTTCATCCATGCCCATGTGGATACCCTCGCCCCGGGCGATCAGCGCGGCGCCGCGCGCGGCCGAGCGGTGGCGCAAATCATCCGCGGGCGCTTCGACATCGTCGCAATCGATCCAGCGCACCGGATAGCTCGCACCGACGGGCATATCGGGCGCCGACCAATTGCGCGTATCCGCAAGGCCATCGACAACCATGGCCTGCAGCTGTCCGCCGTCGTGCAGACGTCCGGGCGTCTTGGGAACAAACCGATAAAGCACGCTGTCGCCGCGATCCTCGGTCAGGTAGATGACACCTGTTGCCGGATCGACGCAGGCGGCTTCGTGGTTGAACCGGCCCATCGCCTTCAGCGGCACCGCGTCAACCAGCCCCGTCGCAGCTGCCGGGACTTCGAACACCCAGCCATGATCGAGCGCGAGCCCGTCGCCATAGCGCTGTCCCGGGC
This sequence comes from Qipengyuania sp. HL-TH1, assembly GCF_036365825.1. Classification (NCBI taxonomy): domain Bacteria; kingdom Pseudomonadati; phylum Pseudomonadota; class Alphaproteobacteria; order Sphingomonadales; family Erythrobacteraceae; genus Qipengyuania; species Qipengyuania profunda. Next base: position 170,584 of record NZ_CP142675.1, on the reverse strand, counting down.
CGGTCGGCGCTTCCTCGCAGGTCAGCCAGCTGCCCCATGGGGTAATGCCCCCCGAACAATTGCGGATCGTGCCCGCCAGCGTGCGGAATTCGCGCTTCACTTCGAGCGTGCGCGCATCGAGCACCAGATTGGTCGTGCCGCCGGGAACGATCGATCCGTTGCGCGAGCCATAGCCATGGACGAGCGGGCCGCCCGCATCATCACCCGGGACGAGTTCATGGTTGCGGATAAGGACGATCTCATCGCCGCCAAGCGGCAGGCAGCCCATGCCATCCGCCTTGTCGGGTACCGCCCCGCCATCGGCCATGGCATCGCCCAGGCTCGACAGCAGCCGGTAGGTAAACCCGCGGGGCAGGTCGAGCATTCCCGCCGGATCGGGTACCAGCGGTCCGTAATCTGCAAAAGCGGCGGGTGCCGTCATCGCCGAGCCGGTCCGGCCCGCGCACCCGTTCAGCAGCAATCCGCTGAAGGCCGCGCCGGTCGCGCCCATGAATCCTCGACGATTGATCTGCACTTCGCTTCTCCTCGCAAGCCCCGGGCAACACGCTGCGCTGGTGCGGAGCCCGTGCCCGGCCCCATATGCTGGATTAGCGACAGTTCGGTGGCAAGCGTCTTGAGACCGGCATTTCGCCGACCCCAAGACGCCCGCCCCTCCCCGAGGTCAAGCGATCAGAACTCGCCCGCCACGCCGACCCGCGCCGCGGTATTCTTGCCGCCGCTGTAGGAAACGCCCATCGTGACCGCGAGCGGCGTGTCCGAATTGACCCGCGCCGCCACCGATGCGCCCAGACCCAGCTCTCCGCGATAGACCGAGGCGTTGGCCGCATAGCTGACCCGGCCGACTTCGGACGGCATCGGCGCCGGGGTCAGCGCCACCGCTGCGGCGATCCCGCGGTTGGTCTCGCGCCGCTCGACGGCGGCCAGGTCGAACAGCGTATCGACCCGCCCTTCGAGCGAACCGATCCGCCCGGCCGCGCTTTGCAGCAAGCCGATATCGAGCGTGCTGACGCCCAAATTGCCCGCGGCATCGGTGGTCACCAGCGACACCGGCCCGGACTGGCGGGCAGCGCTTTCGGCCGAATTCAGCCCGGCGAAAGTATAGGTACTGTCGCTGCCGCCCAGGGCCACCTGTCCGTCCATCGTCGCAATCGCGCCATTGCCGATCGCGACCGCGCCCGCGCCATTGGCGGAGGCTGCGTTGCCCAGCGCGATCGCGCCATTGCCCACCGCGCTGTTCAGATTGCCGATGGCAACCGCGCCGGTGCCGGTCGCGGTGTTATCCGCGCCCAGCGCCACTGCGCCGGTCCCCGTCGCCACATTGGGATCGCCGATGGCCACGGCGCCATTGCCCGACGCGATATTGCCCGCCCCGATCGAGACCGCCTGGCCGTCGATGGCCTGGGCATTCGACCCGATCGCCACCGAGCGGTCGCCGCTGGCGAGGCTGCCGGACCCATGGCAAGCGCATCGGTGCCGGTGGCGGACGCCGCCGGGCCGGTGCTGTTGGTGTCGAAGAACGCCAGCTCGGCACTGTTCGCCTCGGCGCGGGCCAGGGCGGTATTGGCATCGGACTGTGCCTGCTGCGCCTCGGAGCGCGCCAGATTGGCGGTTGCCTGCGCATCGACCGCATTCTCGAAGGCGGCATCGGCCCGCGCCTGGGCCGCTGTCGCACCCGAACCCGCTTCGTCGGCAGCCCGCTGGGCCGCGCGGGCTTCGGCGCGCGCCGTGTCGGCGATGCTCTGCGCGGTGGCCGCATTGTCGAAAGCGGCATCGGCGCGATCCTGCGCGGTTGCCGCTTCGGCGCGGGCGGTGTCGGCCGTGGTCTGCGCCGTCGCGGCATTGGCCAGGGCGGTGTTTGCAGTCCCCTGCGCGGTCGCCGCATTGGCCAGCGCTGTATCCGCCGTCCCTTGCGCGGTAGCGGCATTGGTGAGCGCCGTATCGGCGGTCGTCTGCGCTGTCGCGGCACTCGTCACCGCACTGTCGGCAGTCGCCTGCGCCGTTTCAGCAGTCGTTTGGGCGGTCGCCGCATCGGCAAGCGCCGTATTCCCCGTGGCTTGGGCCGAAGCGGCAGCGGTCACCGCGCTGTCGGCGGTCGCCTGCGCCGCTTCCGCCGCAGTCTGCGCGGTGGCGGCATCCGCGAGCGCGGCATCCCCGGTAGCCTGGGCAGCCGCCGCATTGGTCACTGCGGTATTGGCCGTCGTCTGTGCCGCGGCGGCCGCTGTCGCCACGCTGTCGAGCTGGCCCTTGTTGACCGCATCGGTCGCCTGCGTTCCGGCGGCAAGGTTGACGATCTGCCGCTCGCTGCCGGTGCTTCCGACAGAGACCGTATCGGCCCGGTCGGCGACCGAGCCCGTGCCCAGCGCAACCGCATCGGCCGCACTGGCCTGCGCGCGCGCACCCACGGCAATGGCACTGGTAAAATCGGCCAGCGCATCATTCCCGATTGCGATGGCATCGGTGGCCGACGCCAACGCGCCGACAAAATCGCTGGCGGTACCATCGCTCCCGATGGCGATCGAGCGGTCACCGCTCGCTGTCGCAAAGGTGCCGGTGGCGGTGCTGTTCATGCCACTGGCCGTGCTGTTCGACCCGGTCGCCGTGGTGTCGTCGCCCGCCGCATAACTGTTCGCCCCGGTCGCAGTGCTTCGCTCACCGTTGGCGAAGCTGTTCGACCCGGTCGCCGTGGCGTCTTCGCCCGCCGCATAACTGTCCGCGCCGGTCGCAGTGCTGGCTACGCCAGACGCCGTGCTATTACTCCCGGTCGCAGTGCTTACCAAGCCGGTGGCTTCGCTGTTCCCCCCGGTGGCGGTGGTACCCAAATTACTTGCAACGCTCCTAACACCTGTGGCGGTGGAGTCTGTACCATTGGCGGTAGCGAGAGCGCCCGTCGCTGTGCTGAGCAAGCCCGTAGCGGCGCTCTGCCCTCCCGTAGCGGTGCTGCCCCCGCCGGCCGCCCTAGCGTCAAAGCCGCAGGCCAGGTTCGTCAAGCCATCGGCTGATGCGTCGCCGTCATCGTCGGTCGCCGTATCGATGGTGCCATTGTCGTTCCTGTCGAGAAAACAGGTTTCGGCCATGGCCGGACTGGAGATGGCGATCGCGCCGACGCTGGTCGCGACGAACAGGCTGCGCCGAAGCGCCTTTGTTGAAATAGACATGAATTTTCCCCTCCGAAATAGTCAAGCAATCGGTCGGCAGCGGCTGGGACCGCTTCCGGGCATGGACAAGCGCTTGGGAACGCACCTCGTCGCCGCGCCAGTTGGCCGGCGGTGACGGTGACATTGGTGCAGGCGGGGCTGCCTGTTGCCGGGGCCCGCAGTCCCGGCGCGCTACGCGAACCGGCACCGGCTGGCACACGCAACGACGGCGCCGACCAACAGCGCGGCGCGCAGTTTCTGCCCCCTCGTTTACGTCATCTTCCCCAATCCCCGAAACCTTTGAAAACAGGGCCAAGCGGCTAAATAGTGCGGTGCGAATTCAGCAATTTCGGACCATTTGAGGCAAGAGGGATTCCGGTGAATGGCAAGCATGGCATCTGAATGGAGTGAAAACCTGATCGAGCTCGAAGGGGGGCCTCGGCGGTTCGGCAGCGAGGTGGACATCTGGCAGCTTGCCGAATTGCCCGAATATCTCGATCCGCCGTGTTGGGCGGTTATTGCCGCGCGGCTGCTGCTGTCGCTTCCGTTCGAGGAAGCGGTTCCGCAGGTCCTCGAATATATCGGCGAGGCCGCCAGGGCCGATCGGACGTGGGTGATGCGGTTCAATGACGATGTCACGCTGCTGCGCAATTCGAACGAATGGTGCCGCGATGGTGTGTCGTCCCATGTGGCGGATCTGCAGAATGTGCCGGTCACCATGATGGGGGAGATCCTCGCCCCGCTGCGCGAGGGGCGCAGTGTCGCGATCAATGATGTCGCGATGCTGCCGCGCAGCCTGCGCAGCCTGCAGGTCGAATTCAGGCACCAGCAGATCCAGAGCACGCTGACCGTCCCGGTCCATAATGATGACGGGCGGCTGATCGCGTGTATCGGGCTCGATGCCGCGCGCAGCCGGCGTCGCTGGACGATCGACGAGGTCCATGCGCTGATCCAGATCGCCGCATTGATGGGCGTGGCGAACACCGAAGGCGCCCCCAGACGCAAGCCGAAGGACGAGGAATTCTCGGTTCCGATCTATCTCAAATCGGGCAGGTCGGCCCGCGGCGTTCCGGTTGCGTCGATCGCCTCCGTTCGCGCCGACCGGGACGGGTCGCTGGTCGGCCTGCGGGACGGTGCGCAGCTGACCGACGACCGCCCGCTGCGCTGGTGGCAGTCGGTCCTGCCCGACCAGGATTTCCTGCGAGTCCATCGTTCGGCGCTCGTGAATATCCGGCTGGTCGACCTCCTGCGGCGGCGCGCGGGTGGTCAGGATCTGGAATTGCTCGTCAAGGGCTGCCCCGCGCCGGTCCCGGTCTCCCGCCCCTCGACCGCCGAACTGCGCCGCCGCCTGGGCGCGTGACCAGGAGCGGAAGTAGGAAGTCTAGCAGGCGGATACCCCTCAGAACGAATATTTGGTCGAGACCTGGACCTTCTGGAGATTGCCCGACTGGCCGTCTTCGGTGGTCCGCTCGGCATACATGTACTCGATCCCGATATCGATCGGACGCACGGGCGAGTAGATGAGGTTTGCCAATACGTTCCAGCTTTCGTCGGTGACTGCGCCCGAGGTCAGCAGGACCGGGTTGTCGGCCTTGAAATAGGACCCCGCGACACTCGAACGCAGCTGGTCCGACCATTGGTGGCGAAAGGCGCCAAAGCCCGAATAGGTGAAGATCGGGTCGAGATCGCCATTGGCATCGACCGCGGCATCGTTGACGATGTTGAGGCCGATGTAGCGCCCCAGCCCGTCGCCTGCCGTACCCATGAACCGGAAATCGTCGCGCTCTCCCAGCTGGACCTTGCCCGAGACGCTCAAGCCATAGCCCAGCGCGCTGTCCGAACCCGTCCCGAAATCATCGTCGGTGACACGCAGGTTCCTGAGAATGCCCGCCGCGGTAAGAGAGCCCCAGTCGCCGCTGAAATTGTAGCGCGCCACTATGTCGGGAATGGTGTCGTCGCCGGGCAGCACGCGCGCGCCATTGCTCGCGGTCACGGTTGTTTCGGGCTGCTCCGCCGCCAGCATGAAGCCGCCGGCGGTATAGCGGATCATCGGCTGGCGGACGAACACCGTGCCCGGCGTAGTCCCGATGAAGTCCAAGCTGTCCGGCAGTGCGCCGACATTCTGGAAGGTCGACCATGCCTGGCCGAACAGCCAATTGTCATAAGTGATGAACGCTTGCCGCAGGCGCGGCTGGTAGCTGTTCGAAATCCGCTCATCGCCATCCGGGGTGACCATGAAGTCGAGCTCGATCTGCGAGCCGAGCGTATGCTCGCCCCCGACATCGGTCGCGGTCTTGAACACGAGGCGGCTCTGGCGGGCATTGAAATCGGTGTCCCAGCCCGATGCCTCCCCGCCCACCGGAATGGCGCCGGGGATGAGGAAATCGCGCACGATACTGCTTGAGCCCACCTGCCCGGCACTGGTGCGCTGGGTGATCGCATCGAGCTTCACATAGCCGGCGTAGGAGACCCGCGTGTTGCCGACCCGGAAGCCCTTGCCGTCCTGCTTCTGCGATTCGTCGATCTGCGCCGCGAGTGCTTCCTGGCGCTCATGAAGATCACGGGTTTCGGCCAGCGCCTGCTGCGTCTGGATAACGGTTTCGGCCTGCCGGGCATCCAGTTCGCCGTCCTTGGCGTCGAGCCGCTCGACCAGCTGTGTGACCAGCCGTTCGAGCCGGTCCAGCCGCGCCTCGACATCCTCGTCCTGTGCCGCCACCGGTGCCGCCACAAGGCAGGTCCCGGCAAGAAGTCCTGCGCGGATGAATTTTCCGAATGCGCTGCCACCCATGTTTGCCTCCCTCAGATATTATCAGGGGGATGATGCGCGCATCGGGCCGGACAGATAAATCGGCAGATGGTCGTAAGACCTTGGTCTGACAGCGCGTATGGTGCCGGAACTGCTATCCGGGTCGGCAGACAAGGGAGATAGTCCATGCTCGATGTTGTCCGCCGCCTTGGCAACGCCGAAGCAAGCCGGTGCACGCTCGAACAGTTCGACAGCCTGTATGATCGGTCGATCGAGGACGGCGACGGCTTCTGGCTCGAACAGGCAAAGCGGCTGGACTGGTTCCACGAGCCGTCCAGGGCGGGAGAATGGTCCTACGACCCGGTGGAGATCGCCTGGTTCGCCGATGGGAAACTGAACCTGTGCCACAATGCGGTCGACCGCCATCTGGATCGGCGCGGTGACGATATGGCGATCATCTTCGAACCCGACGACCCGCAAGGCGACGGCCGCACGCTGACCTATCGCCAGGTCCACGCGGAAGTCGTTGCCATGGCCAACGCGCTCAAGGCGATCGGAGTAACACGCGGCGACCGCGTTACCATCTACATGCCGATGATCGTCGAAGGGGTCCTGGCCCTGCTGGCCTGTGCTCGCATCGGCGCGGTCCACTCGGTGGTCTTCGGGGGGTTCTCGCCCGAAGCGCTGGCCGGACGGATCGAAGGGTGTGGCAGCCGCTTCGTGATCACCGCCGACGAAGGCCTGCGCGGCGGCAAGCGCGTACCGCTCAAGGCGAATGTCGATGCAGCGATCGCCGAGCCCGACCACGATACTCCGATCGACGGCATGCTGGTGGTGCGCCATACGGGCGCGGACATTCCGATGACCGCAGGCCGCGATCACTGGTATCACGAGGTCGCCAGCGGTGCCGACTGCCCGTGCGAGCCGATGGATGCCGAAGACCCGCTGTTCATCCTCTATACCTCGGGTTCGACCGGCAAGCCCAAGGGCGTCGTGCACACGAGCGGCGGCTACGGAGTGTGGACCGCGACGACCTTCGCCTATGTCTTCGATTACCGACCCGGCGAAGTGTTCTGGTGCACCGCCGACATCGGCTGGATTACCGGCCACAGCTACATCGCCTACGGCCCGCTGCTGAACGGCGCCACGCAGGTCGTTTTCGAAGGGGTGCCGAGCTATCCGGACCACGGCCGCTTCTGGGAAGTGGTCGACAGGCACAAGGTCAATATTCTCTACACCGCGCCCACCGCCATTCGCGCATTGATGCGCGAGGGCGACGATTTCGTGACCCGCCACGACCGTTCCTCGTTGCGCTTGCTCGGCACGGTGGGCGAGCCGATCAACCCGGAAGCCTGGCGCTGGTACTTCGATGTCGTCGGCAAAAAGCGCTGTTCCATCGTCGATACCTGGTGGCAGACCGAAACCGGCGGCGTGATGATCACCACCCTGCCGTCTGCCCACGACATGAAGCCGGGCAGCGCGGGCAAGCCGTTCTTCGGCGTTCGGCCGCAATTGGTCGACCATGAGGGCGCGGTGCTCGACGGCGCGGCCGAGGGCAATTTGTGCATCACGCATAGCTGGCCCGGCCAGGCGCGCACGGTCTATGGCGATCACGAACGCTTCGAGCAGACCTATTTCAGCACCTACCGCGGCAAATATTTCACCGGAGACGGCTGCCGCCGCGACGAGGACGGCTATTACTGGATCACGGGCCGCGTCGACGACGTCATCAATGTCTCGGGCCACCGCATGGGCACCGCCGAAGTCGAAAGCGCGCTGGTCAGCCATGCCAAGGTCGCAGAGGCCGCGGTGGTCGGATACCCGCACGACATCAAGGGACAGGGCATCTATTGCTACGTCACGCTCAACGCGGGCGAGGCGGGTTCGGACGAACTGCACACCGAGCTGCGCAGCCATGTCCGCACGGAGATCGGCCCGATCGCCTCGCCCGACCATATCCAGTTCTCCGACGGCCTGCCCAAGACGCGTTCGGGCAAGATCATGCGCCGCATCCTGCGCAAGATTGCGGAGAACGATTACGGCTCGCTCGGCGATACATCGACGCTGGCCGACCCAAGCCTGGTTGATCGCCTGATCGAAGGAAGGCAGAACCGCTGATCGAGATGGCAAGTCGCATCATCATCGCCGACGACCACCCCCTGTTCCGCACGGCGCTGAGCCACGCGGTAGCCAAGGTGTGGCCCGGGGCCGAGATCGTCGAAACGTCGAGCGCGACCGAGGCCCGGCGCGAGCTGGAACAGGGCGCCGAAGTCCTGCTGCTGGACCTCCACATGGAGGATTCGAACGGGCTGAGCGCCCTGATGGACTTCCGCCAGGACTTCCCCGCGCTTCCCGTCGCGATCATCTCGGCGAGCGAGGAACCACGCGTGTATGATGCGGCAAGCCAGCTGGGCGCGGCGGCCTTCATTCCCAAGTCGGCTAGCCTCGAACTCATGCGCGAGGCACTGTCATGCGTGCGCGAAGGCGACGACTGGTTTCCCGAAAGCGACGGCACCACCGACGACGACCTCGCCCGGATTGCCAATCTCACGCCCGCGCAGCGCCGGATACTCGGCCAGTTAAGCGAAGGGCTTTTGAACAAACAGATCGCCTATGAACTCGACATCAGCGAGGCGACGGTAAAGGCGCACATCACCGCGATCTTCCGCAAGCTGGGCGTGGTGAACCGTACGCAGGCGGTCCTGCTGGCTGCCAAGCTGGACGTGGCTCAGGACGTAGCGGCCCCGACCTCGGCCTGATTTTCAGGCGTGCTGCGCGCCACGCAATCCGAAAACAGCGCCCGCAGCGCGGCTGGCGATGAGGGTTTCAACAGCCGGTTCGCGCCCATGCGCGCCGCGGCGGCCTCGGTTTCCTCGCTCGCTTCGGCGGTAAGCAGGATCGCCGGCGGGCGGGTGCCCCAAGCGGCACACAGGACCTCGTAAACACCGTCGCCGCGCGCGTCGTCATCGAGGCGAAAATCCACGACAACCACGTCGGGCGCGGTCGGCGCGAGTGCGAGCGCTTCTGCCTCGCCCGAAGCACAGGTTACATCGAGCTGCCAACGGTCGAGCAGCGCGGCGGTCGCGCTGAGAGCAGCCGGATCGTTGTCGACCACGAGGATGCGCGCATTCGCAAGCGTCGACGCCTTGCGACGCCGACGCTCCGGTTCGATGCGGGCGCCCCAGCGCAGAACCGGCAGGCGGACCGAGAAGCTGCTTCCGCGCCCGGGGACCGAGCGCGTCACGACTTCGATCGCGAGCAGCGCAGTGATGCGCCGCACGATGGCGAGGCCCAGGCCAAGACCCTCGCGGTCGGGCGTACGCCCACGCTGGAACTCGCCGAAGAGCCGTTCGACATCCTCCCCGGCAATGCCCGGCCCGGTGTCGAAGACGCACAGCTCGATGTCGGCACCCGCCCGCCGCACGCCGAGTAGCACGTCCCCACTCTCGGTATAGCGGATCGCATTGCTCATCAGGTTGCGCACCACGCTTGCCAGCAGCGCGCGGTCGGTCTGGATCCACGCGCTTGTTGCCACCCGGCGGAACGTGAGCCCCTTGTTCTCCGCCTGCACCGAAAACTCGCGCATAATCTCGTCGAAGACATCGTCGACCGCGACGGGCTCGTACTTCGGCTCAATCCCGCCGCCGTCGAGCTTGGAGATATCGAGCAACGTGCGGATCAACCGGTCCGCCGAGGTGATCGACCCGTCGAGGTCCTTGACCAGTGCTTCGAGCTGTTCGCGGCCCCGCACTTCCTCGCCCAGCGCCGAGGCGAAGAGCCGCGCGGCGTTGAGCGGCTGGATGAGATCGTGGCTGGCCGCGGCAAGGAAGCGGGTTTTCGAACGCGTCGCCGCCTCCAGCTTGGCATTCGCTTCGCTCAGCTGCTGGGTCCGCTCCAGGACTTTCTGTTCAAGCGCCTGCTCGGCGCGGCGGTCGGCAGTGACATCGCTATAGCTGGTGACATAGCCGCCGCCGGGCGCCGGATTGCCGATGATGCGCATGATCCGCCCGTCATGCTGTTCGCGCTCGAGGCGATGCGTGCGACCGGCGCGCATATGCTCGAGCCTGCGGGCGACCTGCAGCTCGATTTCCTCCTCGGGCACCCCGCCCTGTTCGAGATTGTAGCGGATGAGGTCGGCGATAGGCGTGCCCACGCTGGCCATTTCGTCGGGCAGCGAGAACATGTCCTGGTAACGGCTGTTCCAGGCGACGAGGTTCATGTCCAGATCGACGAGCGCGACGCCCTGGTCGATGTTCTCGATGGCAAGCTGCAGCAGGTCGCCGCTGAAGGAGAGCCGGCGGTTGGTCTCGTCGAACATGGCCACGACTTGCTCGAGCGGCACGGGATCCCCTTGCGCCCAGCTCGACATGAGCATGCGCGCCGAAGGGGTGCCGACCACGCCCGCAATCGTGCGCTCGGCCATGGCGAGGATCTGCGGATCGGCCGGATCGCTGTCGCGATAACCTGCGCCGAGCGTCTCGCTCGCCCGCTTCTGGCCGACAAACTGGGCGAGCAGCAGGCGGACGTCGGCGATACGCTTGGCGGTGGTGAAGGCGGGCCGCGCTCCCGGCGCCGCCGTGCCGACGAAGGCCGCCGCCTGCGCGGCATCGACCAGCGTCTCGCGGCCCAGCGCCGAACCGGCCCAGAAGGCCGCCGTATTGGCGCCGAGGCTCACCAACACGCCCGAGACCAGTGGGTCCGGATGAATGAGGAATACCGGCACCTGCCCCGTGGCGGGCGGGAGGATGAGCAGCACCAACCAGCAGGCAAAACCTGCCAGCAAGCCGCAAACCATGCCGACCTTGTTGCCGTTCCGCGTGATCATGCCGAGCACTAGGCCCGGCGCGAACTGCGCCATGGCGGCAAAGGCCAATGTCCCCAGACCGGCAAGGTTCGCCGTGTTGCCGAAGCCGAGATAGACGAGGTAGGCGAAAAACAGCAGCGCGGCGATGACGAGCCGGCGGATCATCAGCAGGCGGGTTGCGAGCCGGGTCCGGTCACCCCGGCCCTTGAGTTCGCGCCGGAACACCAGCGGCGAGACGAGATCGTTGGTGATCATCGTCGAGAGAGCCACGCTGGCGACCACGATCATGCCGGTCGAGGCGGCAAAGCCGCCGATGAAGACGAACAGCGCGAGCACCGCATTCCCGCTTTTGAGCGGCAGTTCCATGACGATCAGGTCGGCGGGCGTGGAAGCGGGAAGCACGGCGATCCCCGCCAGCACGATCGGCACGATGACCAGCGACGTGACCACCAGATAGGCCGGGAAGATCCACTGCATCCGCGGGCCGGCGCGGTCGGTCTGCGCTTCGACAAAGCTCATGTGGAACTGACGCGGAAGGCACAGCGCGGCGCAGGCCGCGATCAATGTGAGCACGGCAAACCGCGCATCGAACTGGCGAGCCGAAAACGGCGAAACCGAAGGCGCAATCACCTCCGGCCGGTCCGCGACGATGGTCAGCGCGAATGCCGCCACCGCCAGCAGTGCAAGGATCTTGACCGCCGATTCCACCGCAATGGTGAGCACCAGTCCGGCATTGTCGCCTGCCCGGCCGACGCGGCGCGAACCGAACAATATGGCGAACAGCGCCATGCTGCCTGCCACCAGCAGCACCAGTTCATTGGCCGAAACCCTGGCCTTGAGCTCAGGATCGAGCGCGAGCAGCGAGGCGCCGACCGATTGCAATTGCAACGCCATGTAGGGAAGCGACCCGATCGTGGCGAAGATGGTCACCAACGCCGCAACGATGGCGCTCTTGCCATAACGCGCGGACAGGAAGTCGGCGATCGAGGTCGAGTGCTGCGCCTTGGCCTGCGCGAGAATGCGCCGCACCAAGCCGAAGCCGAGAGTGAAGACCAGCACCGGGCCGAGATAGATCGGCAGGTAGTGCCAACCCGAACTCGCCGCCGACCCCACACCGCCGAAGAAGGTCCAGCTGGTGCAATAGACTGCAAGGCTGAGCCCGTAGGTCCAGTCGCGCCTGCGCGCGGAGACGACCTGTCCCGCATCGGCCAGCCGGTCCTGCCGCGCGGCGATCCAGAACAGCAGCGCCAGGTAGAGCGTCGCCGCGATGATCGCTGCACCGAACAGCATGGCTGTCTCCCTCCGCGTGCCAGACTATCGCAACTGGCGCTTCATGCAAGAAAGGGCGGCGCCGGCAGCACCGCCCTTCCCTGCGACCGGCCCGATGGCCGTCAGTGTGCGTGGGCGTCTCCGGCGCCGCGCGGCACGCGGATCGAATCGACCAGCTTGCGGATCTCCACCGGCGGGCTCGCCGTCATCCTCGAGACCGCGATCGCGACACCGAAGTTGAGCACCATGCCGACTACGCCGATCCCTTCAGGCGAAATCCCGAACAGCCAGTTCTCCGCCACATTCGCCGCCGGATTGGCCAGCTTGAAGTAGAAGATGTAGCCGAAGGTGAAGGCCAGACCCGTAACCATGCCCGCAATCGCCCCTTCCTTGTTCATCCGTTTCGAGAAGATGCCCATGAAGATGGCGGGGAACAGGCTGGCTGCGGCGAGGCCGAAGGCGAATGCCACCACCTGTGCCACCCAGCCTGGCGGGTAGATGCCGAGATAGCCTGCAACCACGATCGCCGCGGTCGCCGCGAGACGTGCCGCACGCAGTTCGCCTTTCTCCGATATGTCGGGCTTGAACGTCGACTTGAGCAGATCGTGGCTGACCGAGCTGGAGATCACCAGCAACAGGCCGGCTGCGGTCGAGAGCGCCGCAGCGAGCCCGCCGGCAGCGACCAGCGCGATGACCCAGCCCGGCAAATTGCCGATTTCCGGGTTGGCGAGGACCATGATGTCGCGGTCGACATAGACCTCGTTCGCACTGTCGGCGACGGGTGCGTTGGTGACCACGCGCTCGCCCGAAGGTCCGGTGCCTTCGCCAAAGGCGGGGGCTCCTTCGAAGGCATCGCCGCTGCGATATTGCATCACGCCGTCGCCGTTCTTGTCCTGGAAGGCGATCAGGTCGTTACGCTCCCAGTTCTTGAACCACCCGGGTGCTTCCGAATAGCTCGTCTCGTTCACCGTATCGATAAAGTTGAGGCGGGCGAAGGCACCCACCGCAGGCGCGGTGGTGTAGAGCAGGGCGATGAACACCAGCGCCCAACCAGCCGACTTGCGGGCGTCGGACGCCTTGGGGACCGTGAAGAAGCGCACGATCACATGCGGTAGCCCCGCGGTCCCGACCATCAGGGCCAGGGTGATGCAGAACACATCCACCATGCTCTTCGACCCGTCGGTATATTCGCCGAAGCCGAGATCGGTGAGCACCAGATTGAGTTTCTGGAGCACGTATAGCCCCGACCCGTCGTTGATCTGGCTGCCCAGGCCGAATTGCGGGATCGGGTTGCCGGTGATCATGAAGCTGAGGAAGAAGGCCGGCACCATATAGGCGAAGATGAGCACGCAATATTGCGCGACCTGCGTATAGGTGATGCCCTTCATCCCGCCGAGCACGGCGTAAATGAAGACGATTCCCATCCCGATGATCACGCCCATGGTGATGTCCACGTCGAGGAAGCGCGAGAACACGATCCCCACGCCGCGCATCTGGCCTGCGATGTAAGTGAAGCTGATGAAGATCAGGCAGATCACCGCAACCACGCGCGCTGCGTTGGAATAATACCGCGTGCCGATGAAATCGGGCACGGTAAACTGGCCGAACTTGCGCAGATATGGTGCCAGCAGCAGCGCCAGCATGACGTAACCGCCGGTCCAGCCCATCAGGTAGACCGACCCGTCATAGCCGAGGAAAGCGATGAGACCGGCCATCGAGATGAAGCTTGCCGCGCTCATCCAATCGGCTGCGGTCGCCATTCCGTTGACGACCGGGTTGACCCCGCCGCCGGCGACGTAGAATTCCTTCGTCGAACCCGCCCTGCTCCACAGGGCGATGCCGATGTACAGGGCGAAGCTGGCGCCGACGAAGAGATAGATCAGAGTTTGCGTGTCCATCGTCCCCTCCTCAATCGTCGAGATCGTATTTGCGCTCGAGCTTCCTCATCTTGACGACGTAGTAGAAGATCAGCGCAATGAAGATGTAGATCGAGCCCTGCTGGGCGAACCAGAAGCCGAGCGGATATCCGCCGACCGTGAACTGGTCGAGGAAGTCGCGGAACAGGATTCCGGCCCCGAATGAACAGGCGAACCAGATCGCCATCAGCGTGACCAGCAGGCGGATATTGTCGCGCCAGTAGGCGCCCTCCGCTTCGCTGGTCTGATGGGTTTCGTTCTCGTCGGACATGGAATCCCCCTCCCTTTCGAATGTGCAAAGCGCCCAGGAATTGGGAAGCTTTGCGAAGGGAGGCTATGCCGCGCCGCCCCGCGCGGCGAGCGCGACAAAAGTCTAATGAGGTGACTCTAGAGCGCCTCCAGGCGGCCGAGGCGGGTGTCCGTGGGCATGCGCGAGAGCTGCGCCAGCAGCAACTCGCCGGCTGCCAGCGCATCGGACAGCGCATCGTGCTGGCTGTAAGCGGGCAGGCCGTACCGCGCGCGGGTTGCAGCGAGACGATATGCCCCGCTGCCGGCGAGGTTGGGATTGAGCCTGCGCTCGAGCGCCAGCGTGCAGATCGACCGGACCGGGAGCGCGATGCCGAAGTGCACCCGGGTCACGCGGACGATCACCTCGCGTTCGATCGACGCACCATGCGCGACCATGACGCGTCCCGCGAGCGCCCCGACCAGTTCGCCCACGACGTTGCCCAGACTATCCCCGGCCCGCGCCCGCTGTTCGCCGATCCCGTGGACCGCGACGGCATCGTCATCGAGCCTGCGAACGCTTTTGACGTCGAAGGATCGCGCGGTGCCGAGATCGATCCCGCGCGCGTCAAACGTCAGCCAGCCAGCCTGCAGCACATGCGCGTTGCCTGCGAGACCATCGAGCTCGAAATCGAGCGCGAGCAAGGATGCATCGCCGATGGGCGTGTCCGCACCGGGCCAGTCGGCCTGCGCATAATGCGCGAGCAGCGGATCGCCCTTGGCCGCGCAGGCTTTGAGCCCGCGCGCGAAGCGCCACGACCGCAGCGCCTCACGCAATGCCGCCCGCCAAATTGCGTTTGAGCGATTCCAGCCCGCCGCGAATTACCGAGAAGGCATCCTTGAGATAGTCCCGCTCGAGCGGAGAGAGCGAGGCGGGGTCGATGACATTGTCCGGCGCTTTGGCCCGGCGAAGCTGCGCTGCCTGATGCGCAATCCGCAGCTCGTTGACGAGCAGAAACGCATCCTTGAGACTTTCCGCATCGCCCTTCGCCATCCGCCCCGCTGCGGCCAGCGCGGCGAGCCTTTCGAGCGTGCCGACCGCGGATATGCCTTCGGACAGGGCGAAGGTGCGCGCGATCGCGATCAACGGCAGGATGGCCTGTGCCTTGGCATCGAAGCCCTTGGTGCCGTCGGCGGTTTTTTCCAGCACGAGATTGCGGAAGATGCCGAGCGGAATGCGGCTGCGCTGCGCATCGCGCGCGAGGTAGCTCAGGAACAGGCGGTTGCTCGCGACTTTCTCGAGGACGTAGCCCCGCAAGTCGCGTTCCACCTCGAGCCTGCCGTGGACCACGCGCATGTCGAAGAAGATCGTCGCGCGCAGGATCTTGTCCTCGTCGGGATTGTCGATCCAGTCGTCGTAACGCGATTGCCATTCACCCAAGGTCAGCCGCTGGTCGGCATTGCGAGCCATGATGCCGCCATTGCAGTAGACGAAGCCCGCCTGGTGCAGCGTATCGGAAATGCGCGTGCCCAGCGCTTCGAAATAGGCCCGGCCGGCCGCATCGACCCGGTCGTCGATCACCAGGCCATTGTCCTGGTCGGACCCGACCAATTGTTCGCCCCTCGCAAGCGAACCGAAGACCATCAGCGCATAGGGGACGGGCGGCGGGCCGAGTTCTGCCTCCGCCAGCTCTGCCGCTCGGCGATGCACTGCTTCGCCGAGTGCGGAGGTGAAGCGCATGGTGTGCTCGGCATGAAAGCCGCCCGCATCCATCCGCGTAAAACCCTCGGGTATGCGCTCGGCCGCAGCGACCAGCGCCTCCGGCGTTGCCGCTCGTGCGACAAGCATGCCCGTGTCGATCGCGCTGTCGCCGAGGTGGGCCAGGATGTCGGTCGCGCTCAAGATGGCGAACAACTCCCCGTCCGGACCAAGCAGGGGTATATGGCGAAACCCGCCAGCGGCCATCATCGCCATGGCCTCCGAGATATTCGCACTTTCGGGCAGCGTACATGGCGCCGGGGTCATGACGGCACTGATAGGCGTATCGAAACTGCGCCCCGTCGCGACCACCCGGTTGCGCAGGTCCTTGTCGGTGAAGATCCCGACGAGCTTGTCGTTTGCGCAAATCGCCAGCGTGCTCACATCATGGTGGCTCATCAGCGTGGCGGCATCGGAAACAAGCGTATTCGGATTGCACGAGACCGGTCGGCGATGCGTGAGGAGTTCCCGGATACTGCGCTGTCCGAGCAGGCTGGAGTGCCTGCTCTTCAGGTCGCGCACGGCATTGCGGATGCGCGCGCTCTCGTTTTCGGCAAAGAAGTCGCGAAAGGCGGTCGATTTCTGGCGCAGCTCGCGAAACAAATCCCCCGGCAAGAGATAGGCGAGCGTATCCTCCAGCGCGACGGTCGTATTGCGCACCTCGCCCCCGCGCAGCAGCGAGGGAAAGGCAAAGCAGCTTCCCGCATCGAGATGCGCCGTCAGATCGTCTCCCGCAAGCCGCAGTTCGACCGATCCCGAACGCACGACATAAAGATGCTCATTGTGCCCGCCGCTCGCCAGGATTTCCTCGCCGGAGCGGTAGTACCGAACCGTCACCCGGCGTACGGCAGAGACCAGCGTGTCGCGGTCGAGTGCGTCGAACGGGGCCGTGTGCTCGAGAAAAGACCGGATATCGCTCAGCTCGCTGACCATCGAGCCAGGATAGCACGACTGGCGCCATTTGGCGTGTCGACGTTAGTCTGACCACGCGGGAGCAGCAACATGACAGGACGATGGAGGCTTTCGCAGCAGATCAGAAAGGTCATCTACTGCCGAGGCCAACACCGGCTTTCCACGGTTGGGAGGTCTTGCAGCGTCATGTAGTGCTCACCGTCTGGTACGGCGGTTTGGCGCTGTTCGGGCCGGCGAAGAAAAGGTCGCGCGCGCCGTCTTGTCCGTCAACGCTGCCCGAGCAAAAGCAAATGGCGGAGCAGGAGGGATTCGAACCCTCGATACGGGGTTACCGTATACACACTTTCCAGGCGTGCGCCTTCGACCACTCGGCCACTGCTCCGCATTCCCGTCCGGCCCACCGCGTTTCGCGTTCCTCGAGACCGCGATCCGGAGAACCCGCCCCAGCGCTCAAACCGTGAAGCGATTGGGCTGACAAGAAGGCGCGCGTCTAGCGGCGCTGCGGGGGAATCGCAAGCCGCTGCGGAACCGGGATGGTCGGGCAGGCGTTTTTCGTGGTACAAGCCGGTTCAACGACGGTGCTGCGCGGATCAGGCATCCCCTGCGAACACCGTCTCGAAGCCCCCTCCCGCCCCTTCAATGTGCGAGAGGGGGCTTTTGTTTTATGCGGGCGGGTGGCACCCCTTCTTCCATGACCAGATCGCTTCTCCCTGTCGCCGCGCTGCTTGCGCTGGGTTCACCCGTAATGGCGCAAGAGGAAACAGCCGCGCCCTCTCCCAATCAAATCGTGGAGGAGGCCGCGCGCGAAGAATGGGTCGCGATTGCGCCCGAAGACCTGCTGGTGATGACGCTTGCCCCCGCCGCAGACGGCACCGAGCGCGAGGTGGTGATCCAGCTGATGCTCGCGCCCTTCAGCCAGGGCTGGGTCGAAAACATCCGCACACTCGCGCGCGCCGGGTGGTACGACGGCATCACCGTCAACCGGGTGCAGGACAATTACGTGGTCCAGTGGGGCGATCCCAATTACGACAATCCCGAGGCGGAGGGAGCGGCGAAACCGCTGCCGGAAGGTCTCCGGACCATGTCAGAAGGCGACTATGTCGACTCGGCCCGTGTGGTAGAATCCGATAAAGACACGATCGTGCTTCGGCATCCGAAACACGATCTCGTTGACAGTTATGCTGACAGCGCAAGCTTTAGCGAGGGGTGGCCCATCGGTATCGAGATTGCCGAAAAGGGCAAAGTTCTGCGACGCTGGCCTGTCCATTGCTACGGCATGGTCGGGGTAGGCCGCGGATACTCGCCCGACACCGGCAGCGGCGCCGAGCTCTACACCGTGATCGGCCACGCACCGCGCCACCTTGACCGCAACATCGCGCTGGTCGGGCGCGTGGTCGAAGGGATGGAGCACTTGTCTTCGCTGCCTCGCGGTTCGGGCGCGCTGGGCTTTTACACTGCCGAGGAAGCGGACAAACGCACGCCAATCCTCTCCGTGCGCGTTGCCAGCGATTTGCCCGAGGGCGACCCGGCATCAAGCAGCGAAGCGGTAGGCCAACAAACACGCCCCGCTTTCGAATTCCTCTCGACCGAGAGCGAGGCCTTCGCGCGCTATGCCGATGCGCGTGCCAATCGCCGCGATCCGTTCTTCATCCATCCGGCAGGCGGGGCGGACATCTGCAACATACCCGTCCCCGTGCGCCGGGGGGCCGATTGAGCGAAAGCGTCTCCGTAGTCGCGCCCTTGTGGCGCTGGACCGCGAAGAACGGCGTCAGCTGGTTTTTCGCGACCATCGACGGCGATCAAGGCGAGGAGCTGTCGGCGACCGAAGCGATGCGGCGGCTCGAGCTGGGCGGCCAGCGCGGTTTCCGCTCGCTCAAGGTCGAGGCGCGCATCGGCGCAACCGTATGGCAGACATCGTGTTTCCCGCGCGACAAAGGCGGCTGGCTGCTGCCGGTCAAGGCTGCGGTGCGCAAAGCGACAGGGATTGCCGAGGGTGACCCGGTCGCGGTGACGCTGCGCCCGCTCTAGACCCGCTGCATCAATTCGATGCGATTGCCGAAGGGATCGGCGATATCCCCGCGCACATAGCCTTCGAACGGCTTGCCCGGTTTGAAGCGGATACCCGCTTCGCCCAGCCGCGCGACCAGCGCGGCGAGGTCGCCGACGATGAGCGCGGGGTGTGCGCGGCGCGCGGGCAGGAAGGCATCCTCCACCCCGCAATGGATCGCCACCTGGCCGCTTTCGAACCAGCAACCGCCATTGACCGCGAGCTGCGCGGGCTTGGCGACCTCTTCCAGCCCCATGAGATCGACCCAGAAGCGCCGCGCATGCGGTTCCCCGCCATGCGGCATGGCTAGCTGGACATGGTCGATGCCCAGCACGCCGGTCATACGCGTTCGGCCTGCGCGATCGAATCGCTGGCCCGCAGCGCGCTGAGAATGCGGGTAAGATGCGGCACGTCCTGCACTTCGAGGTCGATTTCGTAAGTGGTGAAGGGATGGTCGAGCTGGGTCTGCTCGAGGCTGGTCACATTGACGTGGTTCTGCGCGAAGATGCCTGCCATTTCGGCCAGCGTTCCGGGCCGGTCGTAGAGCGTGACGCGTAGCCGCCCGACCGCGCCGCGCGAGCGTTTGCCCCACGACAGGTCGAGCCAGTCGCTGTCGATCCCGCTGGCGAGGTGGTTGCAGTCGATCGTATGGACCTCGACGCCTTCGCCGGGCTTGCGCAGGCCCACGATCCGGTCGCCAGGAACCGGGTGGCAGCATTCGGCGAGCTGGAAGCCGACCCCCGGGGTCAGCCCGCGGATCGACAGCGCCTTGCCGCTCTTGGCCCAGTCGGGCTCGTTTTCGAGCTCGGCGGTGCAGCCGGGGACCAGTGCTTCCATGACCGCGCGATCCTCGATCTTGGCCGCACCGATGGCGTAAAAGAGGTCCTCGTCCTCTTCCATCTCCAGCCGTTTCAAGGCTTCGCGCAGTGCCTTTTTGCCGACCTTGGCGGGCACACGCAGCGCGATTTCGTCGAACAGCTTCTGCCCGATCTCCGCCACTTCGGCGCGTTCCTTGAGTCGGACGGCGCGGCGAATGGAGGCACGCGCCTTGCCGGTCACGACGAAGCCCAGCCAGCTCAATTGCGGATCGGCATTGTCGCTCTTGATGATCTCGACCACGTCGCCATTGTTGAGCTGCGTACGCAGCGGCATGTGCCGCCCGTTGATCTTCGCGCCCACCGTCTGCGCGCCGAGGTCGGTGTGCACGGCAAAGGCGAAATCGACCGGGGTCGCCCCCTTGGGCAGCTGGAACAGCGCGCCCTTGGGAGTGAAGGCGAAGATCCGATCCTGGTAGATCGCCAGGCGCGTGTGTTCGAGCAGCTCTTCGGGATCGTGGCTCGCGTCGACGATCTCGATCAAATCGCGCAGCCAGCCGACCTGCCCGTCAGGCCGTTCATCCTGCTTGTAGGCCCAGTGCGCGGCAAAGCCGAATTCATTCACACGGTGCATTTCGCGCGTGCGGATCTGCACTTCGACACGCATCGACTTGCCGTAGATCAGCGAGGTGTGGAGCGAGCGGTAGCCGTTGTTCTTCGGCGTCGAGATGTAGTCCTTGAACTTGCCCGGCAGGAACTGCCATGTCGTATGCAGCACCCCCAGCGCGCGGTAGCAGTCGGCCACATCTTCGCAGATGATGCGGAAGGCCATGATGTCGGTGACCTGTTCGAACGAGACATGGCGTTCGGCCATCTTGCGCCAGATCGAATAGGGGTGCTTTTCACGCCCCGAAACCTCGCTGGTGATCCCCGCCTCGAGCAGCGCGTGCTTCATGTCGAGCGCGATGGCGTCGACCTGGCCGCCGTCCTCGCTGTGGATCTGATTGAGCCGCTGCGTGATCGTCTCGTATGCTTCCGGCTCGATCTGCTCGAAGGCGAGCATCTGCATTTCGCGCATATATTCATACAGCCCGATGCGCTCGGCCAGCGGGGCGTAGATATCCATCGTCTCGCGCGCGATCCGCTGGCGCTTCTCGGGCTTCTTGATGAAGTGCAGCGTGCGCATGTTGTGCAGCCGGTCGCCCAGCTTGACCAGCAGCACGCGGATATCCTCGCTCATCGCCAGCAGGAACTTGCGCAGGTTTTCCGCCGCGCGCTCGTTCTCGGGCATCTGCTCGATCTTCGACAGCTTGGTCACCCCGTCGACCAGCCGCGCGACATCCTTGCCGAAGTGCTTCTCGATATCGTCGATCGTCGCCAGCGTATCTTCGACCGTATCGTGGAGCAGCGCGGTGGCGATGGTTTCCTGGTCGAGCTTGAGATCGGTCATCAGGCCGGCGACTTCGACCGGATGGCTGAAATAGGGATCGCCGCTGGCGCGGGTCTGCGTGCCGTGCTTCTGCACGGTATAGACATAGGCGCGGTTGAGCATCGCCTCGTCGGCGTCGGGATCGTATTCCTTGACCCGCTCAACGAGTTCGTACTGGCGCAGCATGTGTTCGAGATAGGTGCGCTTCACCCGCCTGAACAGATGGAATCTTCACGCAGGGCCGCTGCGGGTGGCATGCGCCGCGCAGCGATCCTACCTGTGCATCACATCATCCGGAGAGAGACAGGCCATGACCCAGACGCGCACCGAAACCGATTCCATCGGCCCCATCGAAGTCCCTGCCGACGCCTATTGGGGCGCGCAGACGCAGCGCAGCCTGACCAACTTCCCCTTCCCCGCGCACCAGCGCATGCCGGTCCAGATCGTCCACGCGCAGGCCGCGGTGAAACAGGCGGCTGCGCGGATCAACCGCCAGCACGGGCTGGGGGCACCGCTCGCCGAGGCGATCGAGAGTGCCGCCACCGCGATCCGGGCAGGCGAGTATGACGACCAGTTCCCGCTGACCATTTTCCAGACGGGCAGCGGCACGCAGACCAATATGAACGTCAACGAAGTGATCGCCGGGATCGCCAATGAAGCGCTGACGGGCACGCGCGGCGGCAAGGAGCCGGTTCATCCCAACGACCACGTAAACCGCTCGCAAAGCTCGAACGACAGCTTTCCCACCGCGCTGCATATCGCCGCCACGCTGACGTCGCGCGATGCGCTGCTGCCCGCGCTCGACCGGCTGGTCGCAGCGCTCGATGCCAAGGCGCGGGCCTTTGCCGATATCGTCAAGATCGGCCGCACGCATACGCAGGACGCCACCCCGCTGACGCTGGGGCAGGAATTTTCCGGCTATGTCGCGCAGCTGACAAGCTGCCGGGTGCGGATCGAAAGCGCATTGGAGAATGACATCCGCAAGCTCGCGATCGGCGGAACGGCGGTCGGCACCGGGCTCAATGCGCCCGATGGCTGGGCTGCGGATATGGCCCGCGCGATCAGCGATATCACCGGCTTCGCCTTCGAGCCTGCGCCCAACACCTTCGAACAGCTCGCTGCGAAGGACGGGCTGGTGTCCTTCTCGGGCGCGCTCAACACGCTCGCGGTGGCGCTCAACAAGATCGCCAACGATATCCGCTTCCTCGCATCGGGTCCGCGTTCGGGCCTTGGCGAACTGTCGCTACCCGCGAACGAACCGGGCAGCTCGATCATGCCGGGCAAGGTCAACCCGACCCAGTGCGAGATGCTGACCATGGTCGCGGGCCAGGTGATCGGCAATCACCAGGCAGTGACGGTGGGCGGAATGCAGGGCCATTTCGAGCTCAACGTGTTCATGCCGCTGATCGGTTCGAACGTGATCCGCTCGGTCGAATTGCTTGCAATCGGGATGGAGGGATTTGCCACCCGCTGCGTCGAGGGGATCGAGGCGAACGAGGAACAGATCGCCGCACTGGTCGAACGCTCCTTGATGCTGGTGACGGCATTGGCGCCCGAGATCGGCTACGACAATGCCGCCAAGATCGCCAAGCATGCGCACCAGACGGGGCAGACGCTCAAGCAGGCCGGCCTCGAGCTGGGGCTGGTGGACGAGCCGACTTTCGACCGCCTCGTCCGCCCCGCCGATATGGTGTGACCTAGCCCTCGGTCCCGAGAATGCGGTCGACCCCGCCGCGCGTTACCGCGTGGTAGCTGCCACGGGTCTCGGCATAGATGCGCTGCGCGATCGGCCGGCCCCATTCGTCTTGGTCCCACAGCACCTGGAACAGCGGGCGCACGAATTTCGCGCGGCCGACTTCGGCGAGGAATTCCTCCGTCTGCGGCACCGCGGGTTCGTAGCGGTTGGCGAGCGCCAGTTCGAGCCACAGGAACAGCTCCTCGTTATTGCCCGTGCCCGACAGGCCCAGCGCTTCGTTCAGCGCGGCGAGTTGCTCGGCCGTGCGCTGCTTGGGGATATTGTCGAGGAAGCGCTGGCGCTCGGCGCTGCTCCACTGCGCATAGCCCGCCGGGATCGTGCCCTCGGCGACATAGGCCGACACCGCGGCATCGACCGCGGCGAATGCTGCCGGGTCGGGCTTGGCCACATTCGCGGGCAGGCCCGGCTCGAAGATCCATTCGCGGAGTTGCAGCCGGTCGGCCTCGGCCTCGCCCCGCACCAGGTTTTCCATCATGTCCGCAAGGAACAACTCGCTGGTCGCTGGCTGGAAGGCATGGTTGTCGAACCACTGGCGCAGCCAGGCATCGAAACGCTCGCGACCGACAACGCTTTCGACCGTGCGCAGGAAGAACGCGCCCTTGTCATAAGCGATCGCGCTGCCGAGCTGGTAGCCGCCATCGGTGCTCAGCGCGGTGCCCGGGGCATCCTCGCCGACCTCGGCCAGCGTTTCCTGGATATTGGCGAACATCAGCGCGGCTTCCTGCTCGGCGCGCTGCTTGCCATAGACCGCCTCGACGATGCGGTTCTCGAAATAGGTGGTCACGCCCTCGTTGAGCCAGCTGTCGCCCCACACCGCATTGGTGACGAGGTTGCCCGACCAGCTATGCGCCAGTTCGTGCGCCACGAGGCCGTTGTTCGACCGGTCGCCCGCGATGAAGGTCGGGGTGAGGAAGGTCATCACCGGGTTTTCCATCCCGCCATAGGGGAAGGCGGGCGGCAGCACGATCATGTCGTAGCGGCCCCAGCGGTATTCACCGTAGAGCTCCTCCGCCGCGACGACCATTTCCTCGGTGTCGTTCACTTCGCGCCAGGCCCGGTCGAGCGTGGCGGGTTCGGCCCAGACGCCGGTGCGCGGGCCGATCGCGCGGAAATCGATATCGCCCGCCGCGATCGCGATGAGATAGGGCGGCACCGGCTTGTCCATCACGAAGGTGAAGGCACGGCGGCCGTTGCCGAGGTCCTCGGGCTCACCCTGGCGCACGCCGCTCATCACCACGTCGAGCGGCTCGGGAGCGGTGATCCGTGCTTCCCACGTCTGGCGGATGCCGGGGCTGTCCTGCGTCGGGATCCAGCTGCGGTTGAGGATCGCCTGCCCCTGGCTGAAGAGGAAGGGATGCACCCCGCCCTTGGTCTGTTCGGGGCTGAGCCATTGCAGCGCGCTGGCATCGGCGGGCGCGCGATAGGCGATGCGCAGCGTCTCCGCGCCGTCGAGGCGGATCGTCAGCGGCGCGCCCTTGCCGCCTTCGGCCACCGGCTCGCCCACCGTATGGGACAGCGCGCGGCCCTGCCCGTCGGTGACCTGCGCGATCTCGAGCCCGTTGGTGTCGAGCACGATCTCCTCGGCCCCCGGCGCGGCCAGCACGCTCAGTTCCGCCGTCCCGCCGACACGCCTGGCGTCGAAATCGAGGTCGAGATCGAGCGCGACATGCGTCACCCGCGCGACCTGCGGCTGCGCATGGGTCAGCGTATCGACTGCCTCGGGTGAAGTCAGGATCGGCGCGACCATCGCTGCGGAAGGCGCGGTCGATCCGACCGGTTCGCCCGGCACACCCGCGCAGGCGGTCGCGGCAAGCAGGATGGCGAGGCTGAAGACATGGCTGCGCATTGGGTTCTCTCTTGCATGATGGGCGCGCCGGGACGGCGGCAGATCGGAAATTCGCCGCGCTATATCAACGATCGCGCCACACCTTTCCAGCCCGCAGAGCGAATACCTATCCACGGACTTCCGCAATGCGCTCCAATGCGCAATGGTAACGTTATCAACGATTCGGAGAGGATCCTATGAACCGCTTTTCGATGCTCAGCCTCGGCTGCGCGCTTGCGCTGGGCTGCGCCGTCCCGGCACAGGCCACCGACGCCGGGGATGCACTGGCGCAGGCCATGACGCCCGAGCGCGAGCTGCTGTTCGCCGACGAATTCGATACCGGCACGCTCGACCGCGACAAATGGATCGTGATCGGGACCGACTTCTGGGTGAACAACGAGCAGCAGGCCTATATCGACGACCCTTCGACCATCGCCTTTCGCGATGGTTTAGCGGGCGCCGATGGCGGCGTGCTGGTGCTGCGGCCCGTGTTCACGCCGGGCACCGATCCCAACAAGGACCGTGACGCGCCCTTCGTGTCGGGCCGGATCGAAAGCCAGGGCAAGTTCGA
This sequence comes from Qipengyuania sp. HL-TH1, assembly GCF_036365825.1. NCBI lineage: Bacteria > Pseudomonadati > Pseudomonadota > Alphaproteobacteria > Sphingomonadales > Erythrobacteraceae > Qipengyuania > Qipengyuania profunda. Next base: position 145,376 of record NZ_CP142675.1, on the reverse strand, counting down.
CTTCACCCATGGCCGCGCCGAAGCGCGCATCAAACTGCCGGACAATGTCGGCGTCTGGCCCGCCTTCTGGCTGCTCGGCAACGGCCAATGGCCCGACACGGGCGAAATCGACATCATGGAATATGTCGGCGAGAAGGACTGGATCGGGGTCGCGCTGCACGGCCCGGGCTATTCGGGCGAGACCCCGATCGTGAACAAGTTCTTCTTCCCCGAAGCGCTCGATGTGACGGGCTGGCACACCTATTCGGTCGAATGGACCGACCGCCAGGTCGACTTCATGGTCGACGGCCATGTGCTGTATCGGGCCACCCGGGCGATGGTCGAACATTACGGCGATTGGCGGTTCGACAATGCCAAATACCTGATCCTCAACTTTGCCATGGGCGGTGCGTATCCGGTCAAGACCAATGGCATCCAGAAGCCCTATGTCGGCATCCCGCAGGAAACCGTCGACGCGGTCGAGCGGGGCGAGGTCGAGATGCTGGTCGACTGGGTCCGGGTCTACGCGCCGGAGGAGTGATCAGCTCCAGACCGCCTCGGGCGGCAGGCTCATCAAGATCGCGTCGATATTGCCGCCGGTCTTGAGCCCGAACAGCGTGCCGCGGTCGTAGACCAGGTTGAACTCGGCATAGCGCCCGCGCCATTCGAGCTGGGTCTGCTTGTCCTGCGCCGTAAACGCGCTGTCCATCCGGCGGCGCACCAGCCGCGGGAAGATATCGAGGAAAGCCTCGCCCACGTCCTTCGTGAAAGCGAGATTGCGGTCGAACGCGGCCCCTTCGTCGACAGCGGAATCCTCGCATTCGAGGTGGTCGTAGAAGATCCCGCCCACGCCGCGGTGCACGCCGCGATGGGGTATGTAGAAATAGTCGTCGGCCCACTTCTTGAAGCGTTCGTAATAGGTCGGGTTGTGCGCCGCGCAGGCCGCACGGAAACAGGCGTGGAATTCGTCCGTGTCCTCGGCATAGGGGATCGGCGGATTGAGATCGGCCCCGCCGCCGAACCACGCCTTGCCGGTGGTCAGGAATCGCGTGTTCATATGCACGGCGGGCACATGCGGATTGGCCATATGCGCGACCAGGCTGATGCCGGTGGCAGTGAAGCCCGGGCTGTCCGCGCTGGCGCCATTGATCGTGGCGGCGAATTCCTTCGCGAAATTGCCGCGCACGGTCGAGACGTTAACGCCGACCTTTTCGAACACCTTGCCCTTCATCAAGCCGCGCGTCCCGCCGCCGGGATCGGCATTGCCTTCCTCTTCGCGGTTCCAGCTGTCGTACTGGAAGCCGGCATCGCTGCCCGCCTCGCGCTCGATGGCTTCGAATTCGGCGCAGATACGGTCGCGCAGGCTTTCGAACCAGATGCGGGCGGTCTCGGTCTGCTGGGTCCAGTCGGTCATGGCAAAAGCCTTGCCATCCCCACTTCGCTACGGCAATAGCGAGCCATGGTTCCCCTTTCGTTCGCAGGCGAGGAATGGCTCCTCACCGAAGGCCGCGCGCTGTACTGGCCGCGCGAGCGCGCGTTGCTGGTGGCCGACCTGCATCTGGAAAAAGGCAGTTTCTTCGCGCGGCACGGGCAGCTGATCCCGCCCTATGACAGCCGCGAAACGCTGGAGCGCGTGGCGCTGGCGATCCGCGAAACGGGCGCGCGGCGGGTCATCACGCTGGGCGACAATTTCCACGATTCGGCCGGATCGACCCGGCTCGAAGAGCATGCTGCGGGGATGCTCCACGCGCTGACCCGCATGGTCGACTGGGTCTGGATCACCGGCAATCACGATCCCGAAATGGAAGCCCGCTGCGGCGGCACGCTGGCGGAAGAACTCGAGCTCGGCGGACTGATCCTGCGCCACCGCGCCATGGCCGGCGAAATCCGCCCGGAACTGTCGGGCCACTACCACCCCCGCCTCCAGCTCAAGGTGCGCCAGCGACATATCCGCCGCCCCTGCGCAGTAATCAGCGCCAACGATGGCCCCGGCGGCAAGCCGGGCGGACGCATGATCCTGCCCGCCTTCGGCGCCTTTACCGGGGGGATGGATGCCGCCGATCCGGCGATCCTGAAGGCGCTCCAGCCAGCGCAGCGGATCGATGCAGTGGTCCCGGCCAGGGGCCAGCTGGCGCGCTTCAACCTGTGGAACCGCGCTGCCTGAGGGCAACAACAGCGCGCAAATATGCGCCCCATTCGCATAACACACTTCCGAATCCCCGGAACAATGCCTACATGCTGGCTTTCCGAATACCGCAACCAGTTCCGAATACGGCCACCAAAGGAGAGTGCCCCATAGCCCGTCCACCCCGGCGCAGCATGCAAATGCCCGTGAAAAGCGGCCCGCGCTACGATAACATGATCAATGTGCCGAAAGTCCGTGTGATCGACCACGAAGGCGAAAACATCGGCGTTATGTTCACCCGCGAAGCGGTCGAGCAGGCCAATGAACTTGGTCTCAACCTCGTCGAAGTGTCCCCCAATGCGGACCCGCCGGTGTGCAAGTTCCTCGATGTCGGCAAGCACCGCTACGAGGCGCAGAAGAAAGCCAACCTCGCCCGCAAGACGCAGAAGACCCAGGAAATCAAAGAGGTCAAGATGCGCCCGAACATCGACACCCACGATTACGAGGTGAAGATGCGCAATGTCGTCAAGTTCCTCGAGAACGGCGACAAGGTGAAGTGCACGCTGCGGTTTCGCGGCCGCGAAATGGCGCACCAGCAGCTCGGCATGGATCTTCTCAACCGCGTCCGCGACGATGTCGAGGAAATCGCCAAGGTCGAAGCCTTCCCGCGCCTCGAAGGGCGCCAGATGATCATGGTGCTCGCGCCCAAGTAAGGCGCGCATCACACTGCATTGCGAAAGGGCGGCGCTTCGGGGCCGCCCTTTTCGTATCGGGCATCCATGCGCCTGGCGCGTTGCCCCGCCCGCGCGCCGCTGTTAGCAGTTCGCGCCAAGGGGGGATCGCAGCACATGGCGGCCAGACATATCGGATTGCTGGTGGGCGCTGCGGCGCTGCTGGCCAGCATTTTCCTGCCCACACCCGCGGGCATGCAGCGCGAGGCATTCATCGTCGCCGGGCTGGTGGTGCTGATGGCCGCCTGGTGGATGACCGAGGCGCTGCCGCTGACCGCGACCGCGCTGATGCCGTTCATCGTGCTGCCCTTTGCCGGGGTGATGAGCGCCAAGGAAACCGCCAGCGCCTATTATTCCGACATCCTGTTCCTGCTGCTGGGCGGCGGCTTCATCGCGCTGGCGATCGAACGCACCGGCCTGCACCGGCGGCTTGCGCTGGGGATCCTCAGCCTGCTTGGCGGGCGCGGCGGACAGGCCGGCCTGCTGCTGGCCTTCATGATCGCCGCCGCGATCCTGTCGATGCTGATTTCGAACACTTCCACCACCCTCATCATGATGCCCATGGCGATGGCCGTCCTCGCGGGTGGCGGGGTGCTGGCCGGGGACGGCGACGGGCTGGCGGGCGCCTTGCCCATGGGGATCGCGTTTGCGGCCAGCATCGGCGGGCTCGGCACGCTGGTCGGATCGCCGACCAATGCGATTTCGGTGGGGCTGCTGGACACGATGATCGGCACGCAGATCAGCTTTGCCGAATGGTCGTTCTACGGCTTTCCCATCGTGTTGCTCGGCGTTCCGCTCGCGGCTTTCCTCGTCGCGCGGGTCCAGCGCGTCTCGGCGCATCCCTTCGATGTCGCTGCGGCGCGCGCAGCGGTGGCCAATGAACAGCCGATGGGGTCCGCCGAACGGCGGCTGATGATCGTCGTCGCGCTGACCTTTGCCGCGTGGATGACGCGGCTGGTACTGGGACCCTACCTGCCGGAAGGGTCGTGGACCGATGGCACCATCGCCATTATCGCCAGTCTGGCGCTGTTCCTGTTGCCCGATGGCACCGGGCGGCCGCTGCTGGTGTGGGAAGAGGCCAACCGCGCGCCGTGGGGCGTCATCATGATGTTCGGCGGCGGGCTGGCGCTGGCAGCCGGTATGAGCGCGAGCGGGCTGGCCGACTGGCTGGGCTATGCGCTGCTTCCGCTCGAGGCCTTTCCGCTCGTATTCGTCGCGCTTGCCGTGGTCGCCATGGTGGTGCTGATCACCGAGTTTGCCAGCAATGTCGCCACCGCCACCGGGATCATCCCGGTAATCGCCACGCTGGTGGTGGCGCTGGGCGTCGATCCGATCCTGCTCGCAATGCCCGCCGCGCTTGCGGCGAGCTGGGGGTTCATGCTGCCCGCCGGCACCGGCCCCAATGCCATCGCCTGGTCGACCGGGCACATCCGCATCGACCGCATGGTCAAGGCCGGGCTGCTGCTCGACATCGCCGGCATATTCATGATCGTCGGCGTGGTGTGGGGCATGGCGGCGCTGATCTAGCGCGATGACGCGCGGCGCGGGCCTGCGAGATTTCCTGCCTTGGCCCCTGCGCGCTAGAGCCCGCCGCATGCCCGGTGCATCGCATTTCCGCCCCTATTGCCATGACTTATTGGCGGACCGCGCGTTTTTGCATCGGGACCGTGTTCCATGCGTTCCATCCTGTGGGGATCGTCGCAGTTGAAACCAACTTCGGTCCACCATATGGAATGCCCAATAGTGGCGGCCGGTGGAGAAGCGTTCCTGCGGAGGTTAGGAACGGGCGCCCCGGCCCATCCGACTTGGCTCCCGCCTTCCTGGGAGCGTTGATCAGGAAGGAGGTTCGCCGATGAGCGACCACGATATCGACCCGACCTCGCCGCGTATGGCGCCCAAGCCCGAAGTCACCAAGATCGACGGGCGCGAACTCAAGCCCAGCACGCTGATGATGGGTTATGGCTATGACCCCGTCTTGTCCGAAGGCAGCCTCAAGCCGCCGATCTTCCTCACCTCGACCTTTGCCTTCCCCAGTGCCGCCGACGGCAAGCGCCATTTCGAAGGCATTACGGGCAAGCGCCCGGGCGGCGCGGACGGCCTCGTCTATTCGCGCTTCAACGCCCCCAACCAGGAAATCCTCGAAGATCGGCTGTCGGTGTGGGACGGCGCCGAAGACGCGCTCAGCTTCTCCAGCGGGATGACCGCGATCTGCGTGCTGATGCTCGCCTATGCCAGCCAGAACGACGTGATCGTCCATTCGGGCCCGCTCTACGCCGCCTCCGAGGGCTTCGTCGCCAAGGTGCTCGCCAAGTTCGGCGTCACCTATGTCGACTTCCCCGCCGGTGCCACGCGCGAAGAGATCGACGCCGTGATCGAGAAGGCGCAGGCGCAGGCCGACGAGCAGGGCGGCAAGGTCTGCATGGTCTATCTCGAAAGCCCGGGTAACCCGACCAATGCGCTGGTCGACATCGAAGCGGTCCGCGCGTCGGTCGATGCGGCGCAGCTCGACTGCCCTATCGCGATCGACAACACCTTCCTCGGCCCGCTGTGGCAGCGCCCGCTCGACCAGGGCGCCGACATCGTCGTCTATTCGTTGACCAAATATGTCGGCGGCCATTCGGACCTCGTCGCGGGCAGCATCGCAGGGGCGAAGAAATGGATGGATCCGGTGCGTATGCTGCGCAACACCATGGGCGGCATCTGCGATCCGAACACCGCGTGGATGCTGATGCGCAGCCTCGAGACGGTCGAACTGCGGATGAACCGCGCGGGCGAGAACGCCGCCAAGGTCTGCGATTTCCTCGCCCGGCACCCCAAGGTCGAAGGGCTCGGCTATCTCGGCATGATCAAGGATGCGCGCCAGCAGGACATTTATGATCGTCACTGCAAGGGCGCAGGCAGCACCTTCTCGCTACTGCTCAAGGGCGGCGAGGCCGAATGCTTCCGCTTCCTCGACAGCCTCAAGATCGCCAAGCTGGCGGTCAGCCTCGGCGGGACCGAGACGCTCGCCAGCCACCCTGCTTCGATGACGCATCTCTCGGTTGCCGAAGGCCGGCGCGCCGAGCTGGGCATCTCGGACAACCTCGTGCGCATCAGCATCGGCATCGAAGACGCCGACGATCTGATCGCCGACTTCACGCAGGCACTGGAGGCGGTCTGACCCGGATCGGCTTCCTCGCCTGTCCCGAAACGCTCCCCGGCGATGAACCTCGCCGGGGGGACGCGTTCGAGCACGATCTCGAGGTCGCCGCGCTGCGGCCCGCATTCGAGGCGGCGGGACTGGAGCTGGTCGTGATCGACTGGCGCGCGCCGCTCGATGCATTCGACGGCCTTGCGATGATCCTGCTAGGCACCGCGTGGGATTATCAGGACTATCCCGAGCCGTTCCTCGCCCGGCTCCAGGCGCTTGTCGCGAAAGGCATCGCAGTCTCCAATCCGCCCGAGGTGGTCCGCTGGAATGCGGACAAGCGCTATCTGCGCGAACTGGCCGGGCGCGGGGCACCAACCGTGCCGACGCTCTGGCTCGACAATGCGGGCCCGACCGACGTGCGCACGGCGATGGAGGATTTCGGTACCGATCGGGTCGTGGTCAAACGCCAGGTCGGCGCGGGCGGGCTGGGTCAGCACAGCTTTGCCAGCGATACGCTGCCCGGCCCCGGCTGGACGATGGGCCGCCCCTGCATGATCCAGCCCTTCCTGCCGAGCGTGGTCGCGGAAGGCGAGTACACCTTCGTTTTCATCGACGGCGCTTTCAGCCACGGTGTGCTCAAGCGCGCGGGCGCGGACGACTATCGCATCCAGTCGCTCTATGGCGGTTACGAGCGCGATTATGCACCCGAGCCGCAGGACCTCGCGAAGGCCGAGGCCATCTTGGCCGCGCTGCCGTTCGACGAACTGCTCTACGCGCGCATCGACATGGTGCGGCTGCCAGCAGGCGAACTGGCGGTGATGGAAGCGGAACTGATCGAGCCTTATCTCTACCCCGAGCAGGGACCGGACTTGGGCCGCAGGCTGGCAGCGGCTATCGTCGCCCGGCTGTAGGGAGGCGAGCATGACGGAGAGGGTATTCCTGGTAATCGGCGCGGGCGCGGGGATCGGCGGCCATGCGGCCGCGCGCTTCTCCCGCGGGGGCTACCACGCGGTGCTGGCGCGGCGTTCCGACGACGCGGGGCTGGCCAGGCTGGTCCACGCGATCGAGGAAGACGGCGGCAAGGCCACGGGCACGCTGCTCGACGCGGCGGCGGATGGATCGATCGAGGAACTGGTCGACCGCGTCGAGCGCGACATCGGGCCGATCCACACCGTGCTCTACAACCTCGGCGCGCAGATCGGGAACCGCACGCTCGGCGACACCCCGCATCGGACCTTCGAACTGGGCTGGCGGCTGGGCTGCTTCGGCCTGTTCCGGCTGGCACATGCGGTGACCCCGCTGATGGTCGCGCGCGGGAGCGGCACCATCCTCGTCACTTCGGCCACCGCCGCCGTACGCGGCAATGCCGGACAGCACAGCCACGCCGCAGCGATGGGCGGACGCCGGATGCTGTGCCAGACGCTCAATGCCGAATTCGCCCCGCAGGGTGTGCATATCGCGCATGTGGTGGTCGATGGATCGGTCGATGCGCCCGATACGCTGGGCAAGCTGCTCGGCGAGAGGTTCGAGGCCTACAAGGCGGCGAAAGGCGAAGACGGGGTGATCGATCCGGGCGCGCTTGCCGAAACCTATTGGCACCTCGCGCACCAGCCGCGCAATTGCTGGACCCACGAAGTGGATGTCCGACCGTTTACTGATGCCCCGTGGTGGAACGACAATCCAATTCCGGCGATCGATACCAAATCGAAATAGCCGCCTTGGCGGCTAGCCCTTCCACTCGCGGCGTTCTTCGGCCGCCTTGAGCACTTCATAGGCCAGCTGCAGCTTCTGGAATTCGGCCGCGGCTTCCTTGTCGCCCGGTTTGACGTCGGGATGGACGGTCTTCGCCTTGTCGCGCCAGGCCTTCTTGATCGCGACGAATTCGGCGTCCGATTCAAGTTCGAGCACGTCGAGCGCGCGCATTTCGTCGGCGCTGCGCGATCCGTCGCCGCTCCCGCTCCAGCCATAATGCTGGGCTTCGGCATAGCCCGCATTCTCGCTGCGTTCGGCAGTGGTGCGGGCTTCCTTCTCGGCCTTGTCGAGGCCTTCGAAATAGTCCCACTTCTGATTGTATTCGGCCGCGTGCTTCTGACAGAACATCCAGCGTTCGGGACTGTTCGGGGCCTTGGGCGCGGGGCATGCCCCCGGCTCTTCGCAGCCGTGCCGATCGCACAGGCGCACGGTCGTCGCCTCACGCGACGAGCCATAGCCCCGCCAGCGCGGGAAGCCCCAGTCGTTGGAGCGGCGCGGCTTAGCCATGCGCCGGGACAATCATTTTTCGGGTAAGCATGGCGTCAATCTAGGAGGATAGGCGAAAGGTGCAAGCGCTCAGGAACCAGTTTCAAATTGAAATGTTGCAGTGCAAGCAATGCTTAATATTTTCGCCCTAGGAAGCCGACCGATGAAACCGACCATGAGCAAACAGCTGTGCCTGTCCGCAACCGCCGCGATCCTCGCGATGGCGGTCTTCGTGCTGATCGCAGGACGGGGCGGGCTCCATGCGGACACTGCCGACCAGATGGCCGCCCAGGCGCCGCTGGTGAGCCTTACCGCCACGCAATAGGCATCGCCCGCACATTGCAGGCTTGAAAGGGCTCCCGGGATCCGGGAGCCCTTTCCATTTGATCAGCTGATGGTGATCGTCGCCGCGCGGCGGTTTTGCGCCCACGCCGATTCGTTCGAACCCAGCGCAACCGGGCGTTCCTTGCCATAGCTCACCGTACGGATACGGTTTGCCGGGATGCCGATCGAGACGAGGTAGTTCTTCGCCGCATTGGCCCGGCGTTCACCCAGCGCGAGGTTGTAGTCGCGCGTGCCGCGCTCGTCGCAGTGACCTTCGATGGTGAAGGTCACCTGCGCATACTGGCTGAAATACTGCGCCTGGCGCTGCAGCTTGGTCTGGTCTTCGGCGTCGATATTGAAGCGGTCGGTATCGAAATAGACGACCGTATTTTCCTGTCCGACGGCATTGACGAAATGCTGCTGCGAACCGACCGACGGACCGCTCGGCGCGGGGGCCGGTGCAGGCGTTTCGGTCGGCGGCGGCGGCAGTTCCTCAGGCGCCTTCTTCTGGCAGGCTGCAAGCGCGATGGTCGATGCAAGCATCAGGCCGGTAGCAACACGGGTATTCATAGGCTGTCCCCTTTTAAACAGCGTGGTGAAATCGGTTTTGCCCCCCGAATTCGGTCCCTGTTGTAGTTCAATGCAGTTACGGCAGGATCGGTCCCCAGGCCGGGTCCGACGCATCGACCGGGGTAGGCAGGCGGCGCAGATTGTCGCCGGTCAGATCGACCTGCCACAGCGATGTCTTACCGCTGTTTCGCTCGGTGCGGAAGAACTGGATGATGCGGCCATTGGGGGCCCACGTCGGGGCCTCGTCCTGCCAGCCATTGGTCAGCGAGCGCAGGTTGCGGCCATTGGGGCTCATCACCGAGACATTGAAATTGCCCGCGATGTGCGTGAAGGCAATCTGGTCGCCGCGCGGGCTCCATTCGGGCGTTGCCGCGCGTCCGCCGAAGAAGGACAGGCGGCGCTGTCCGGTGCCATCGGCATTCATGATGTAGATTTGCTGGCTGCCCGACCGGTCGCTTTCGAACACGATCTGGCTGCCGTCGGGCGAATAGGACCCGCCGATGTCGATCCCCGGCGTATCGGTCAGCCGCTGGCTTTCCCCGCCCCGCGCGGCAACGCGGTAGATGTCGGTATTGCCGCCGACCGCCATCGAATAGAGGATCCAGCGTCCGTCGGGGCTCCAACGCGGCGCAAAGGTGGGATTGCTGCTTTGCGTCACCAGCGTCTGGCGACCGGTACCGATGTCATAGACATAAATCCGCGGATTGCCGTCGACATAGCTGAGATAGACCAGCTGCTTGTAGTCGGGCGAATAGCGCGGTGTCAGCGCGGTCGAGCGGCCGGTGGTGATGAAGCGGTGGTTCGCCCCGTCGCTATCCATGATCGCGAGCCGCTTGGTGCGGTTATCCTTGGGGCCGGTTTCGGCGATATAAGCGATGCGGCTGTCGAAGAACGGGCTTTCGCCGGTCAGGCGCGCATAGATCAGGTCGGCGCATTTATGCGCGGCGCGGCGCCAGTCGGCCGGCGGGACCACCCAGCCTTCGCGGACCAGTTCCTGCTGCAGCGCCATGTCGTAGAGATAGCAGCCGACCGTCAGCCGATCGTCGCTGCGCCCGCGGACATAGCCATGGACCAGCATTTCGGCGCCGCGGTTGGACCATGTCGACCAGTTGGGGGCAGTAATTTCGCCAAAGCTCGGCTGCGGCAACGCGTCGGGGCCGGTCGGCTTGAACAGGCCGTTATTGCGCAAATCGGCGGTGATGACGCGCGCCAACTCCTTGCCCAGTGCCGCAGTGCCCGATGAACTCGCCGGTGTCGCGACGTCGCGATCGGTGGCGAAGCCGGGGATCGCGATCCCGAGATCGTCGAGATTGCCATCGAAGCTGACCGTTCCCGAAAGGCCTTCGCCCTCTTCGATGGTCTCGACCTCGCCGCCTTCGAGAACCGGCTGGCCGAGGTCCTGGTTCTGCGCTGCGAGCGGCGCTGCGATCAGGAGCGATAGGACGAACAGGGCTGATTGCTTCATCGGGACAGGTTCCAGTCGAAATCAACGGTTACGGTCTTCCACGCCTCGTAATATTCGGGCGGGAGGTCGAAAGGGGCGGCGAGTTGAACCGCCCTGATAGCATTTTCCGCATGGCGCGGCGCCTGCGCGCGATTGGCTTCGGTTTCGCCGCGCTGGCCGACCAGGCTTGGCGCCCCGGCCAGTGTCCCGTCCGGATTGAGCCGGAAGCGGATCCTCGACACCAGCTTCTCGCGATCCGCGCCGTCTACCGGGCGCCAATGCGGACGCAATTGACGGGCGACGGCCTGGAACAGCGATGCTTTGGCACTGGCACCGATTTGCGATGCGGGAACGCGCGTTTCATCGGTCGTCGTGCTGCTTCCCGAACCTTCGAGGAAATTGTCGCTTAGCCGCGAACCGCCACTACGCTGGCTGCTTTGCGGCTGGCTCTGGCTGCGCTGTGGCTGCGCTTCGCTACGCTGCGCCGGGCTCTGCGTGCGCGGCGGATCGGGGCGCCGCCGCAGACTGGTATCGGCACGGACATTGGGCGAGGGAACGGGCGATTGCACCTTCGGCGGTGTCGGGCGCGTGACCTGCGGCGGGACCGGCAGTTCTTGTGCAGGCGCAGGCGCTGGATTGATGTCGAGCGTCGGCGCGGTCGAAGCGCGGCTTTCGGTGACCGGATCGGGTGCGGTGGCTTCCATCCCGACGTCCTCGGCGAGGCTCACCGTCATCCGCTGCGGCGGGTCGATCACGGGGGCGGGGAACAGGCCCTGCACGATCAGCATCGCAAACAGCGCGAGGTGCAGCACAACCGCGACCGCCAGTCCGGTCCGTTCCTCTGCGCTGATGCCTGTCCTCTCCATGGCTCGCCGCTACGATTCGTCCGATGAACGGGTGTTGACCGCCGGGGCGGCGCTGTTGGTGATCAGCGAGATACGATTGAGCCCGGCGCGGTTCAATTCGCCCATCACCGCCATGACCCGGCCATAATCGAGCGCACGGTCAGCACGCAGCGTGATATCAGGCCCGTCCCTGCCCATGCGCGGCAGGCTTTCGAGCGCCTGCGGCAGGCCGCCGAGCGGAACCTCTGTGTCATCGATATAGACATACCCCGCCTGGTCGATGCTGATCGTGACCTGCTGCTGCTCGTTGGACAATTGCGCAGCGCGGCTGTCGGGCAGGTCGATCGGCACACCCGCGGTCAGCAGCGGCGCGGTGACCATGAAGATGATCAGCAGCACCAGCATGACATCGACGAAGGGCGTGACGTTGATCTCGGACATCGGCTGGCGACGCCCGCCGCGCCCGCGCCGGGGCCCCCGCGCAGAGGCCAGACCCATAGCCATCAGCGCGTTTCCAGCTGGCGGCTGAAAGTCGCATTCAGCTTGTCGGCAAACCGCTGGAGGCGCGCCTCGTAGCGATCGACGCGGTGGCTGAAGCGGTTGTAGGCGATCACGGCGGGGATCGCCGCGAAAAGGCCGATCGCGGTGGCGAACAGCGCTTCGGAAATCCCGGGCGCGACCACGGCGAGCGAGGAGCTTTCCTGCGCACCGATCTGGAAGAAGCTGTTCATGATCCCCCAGACGGTACCGAACAGCCCCACAAAGGGCGCAACCGACCCGACAGTGGCAAGAAAGTTCAGCCGTTCGGCAATGTCATCGGCTTCCAGTGCGATCTGGCTGTCCATGGCAGTCGCAATGCGTCCGCGCAGGGCTTCGGGATCGCGGACCGGATTCTTGGTCGAACGGCGGTATTCCGCCACCGCCGCCTGCGCGACGCGGGCGGCGGGAATGTCCTTGTGGCCGCGCTCGGAAGTCAGCCGGTCGAAGCTGTCGGCTTCCCAGAACTCGCCTTCATAAGCGATCGTCCGGCTGCGCAGCTTGCGCATCCGCAGGCTGAAACTGACGATGATCATCCACACCCAGATGCTGGCCAGCAGCAAGCCCACCATGACCAGCTGGACGACGATATCGGCGTCGAGGAACAGGCGGATCGGATCGAGCCGGGTCGGTGCCACGGCGGCGAGGAGAGTAAGCGAGCTCATGGGTTCCCTTGATCGGCAAAACGCGCGAAAGCCGCGCGCCATTCCTCCGGCTGGCGCCTGGGCCGGCCTTCGGGTGAAACGAAGCCGACGCGCAATTGTGCCTCGGCCAGAAGTTCGCGCTCTTGACCCGTCAACCTGAACGCAAGCTGGTGCATCCGGCACGATGCCGCGCGCAGTTCGGTGCAGCGGGTTTCGATCAGCACATCGTCGTCGAGCTTGGCGGGGCGAAGGTATTTCAGATTGACCTCCGACACCGCATAGGCACCCACTCCTGCCTCGATCGCCGAACGCTGGTCGATCTCGAGCTGGCGCAGCAGATCGCTGCGCGCGCGTTCGAACCAGCGCAGGTAATTGGCGTGATAGGTGATCCCCGAAAGATCGGTGTCTTCGTAATAGACACGCACGGCATAGAAGTGCCGGTCGCCGTCGAGCGTGCCATCGGGGAAGGTGGGCAAGGTCATATGCAAGCGCGCCCCTTAGACGAGCCGCCATTCCCGCGGCAATGCAGAACGACGAAACGACATATTCGAGCGACCAGCCGGAAGCGGGTCACTCGCCGCGCAGATCGGACAGCTTGCGCTCCCATTGCAGCGCATGGGTGATGATCTGCGCCAGATCGGCATGTTTGGGCTGCCACGGCAGCGTTTCGCGGATGCGCGAGGGGTCCGAGACAAGCTCTGCCGGATCGCCCGCGCGGCGCGCTTCCAGCCGCCGTTCGATCGTCTGGTTGGTCACGCGGTCCACCGCGTCGAGCACCTCGAGCACCGAGAACCCGCGCCCGTAGCCACAATTCATCGTGAGCGAGCGCTCGGGCTGTTCGATCAGCGCCTCGAGCGCCAGCAGATGCGCGGCCGCAAGATCGCTGACATGGATATAGTCGCGCACGCCGGTACCGTCGGGGGTGTCGTAATCGGTCCCGAATACCGCCACCGCGTCGCGCTTGCCGGTTGCGGCCTCGCAGGCGACCTTGATCAGATGCGTCGCGCCGGCGGTAGACTGGCCGGTGCGCGCCTGCGGGTCGGCCCCCGCGACGTTGAAATAGCGCAAGGCGCAGAAGTTGAAGCCATAGGCCGCGCTCGAATCGGCCAGCATCTGTTCGGTCATCAGCTTAGACCAGCCATAGGGGTTGATCGGCTGCCGCGGACTGTCTTCGGAAACCGGCGAGCTGGCGGGCGTGCCATAGGTCGCCGCGGTCGAGCTGAAGATGAAATGCTGCACCCCGCCCTCGACCGCCGCCTCAATCAGCGCCCGGCTCTTCACCGTATTGTTGTCGTAATAGGAGAGCGGGTCCTCGACCGATTCGGGCACGATGATCGAACCGGCGAAATGCATGATCGCCTCGATCCCCTGCTCGGCGAAGATCTGCTCGAGCAGGATGGTATCGGATATGTCGCCTTCGTAGAGCGGCACGTCTTCGGGCACCGCGAAGGCGAAGCCGGTCGACAGATTGTCGATCACGGCCACCGGCCAGCCTGCGTCGCGCAGCGCAAGGACCGCATGGCTACCGATATAGCCCGCCCCGCCGGTTACCAGCACGGGCACTTTCGTCGTCTCGCTCATGGCCTGCGGACGTAGCATACCAAATGGTAACGGCAACTTTCTAGATCTGTGGCCGAACGCCCGGTGCGGATTTGCATCGTCATGCGTTGCAGGGACAGGCATTCAGGCCGCTACGACGTTAGAAGGATCGCCAGAGATGAACCGCTTCCCCCTCGCCCTGGGCATCGCCGCCACCCTGACACTCGCGGGCTGCACCACGCCGGTCGGCCCGGTCGAGGTGACCCGCTTCGTTGCGCCTGAGCTGGCGGCGCAATTGGGCCAGGGCAGCATCTTCGTCGAAACCGCGCCGGGCACGGGCGGCGACAGCCTCGCGCTGGCCCCCTACAAGGCTGCAGTCGCCGAGGAATTGCGCCGGCTGGGCTATAGCGAAACCGACCGCAGCGGCGCACGCCAGATCGCGCAGGTATCGCTGTCGCAATACGTTATCGGCAGCGGCGGAAAGCGCAGCCCGGTCAGCGTAGGCGTCGGCGGATCGACCGGCAGCTATGGCTCGGGCGTCGGCGTGGGGATCGGGATCAATCTGGGCGGCGGGGCGAAGGATCGCCTCGGCACCGAGCTTGCCGTAACCATCCGCGACGAAGCCACCGGGCAGAGCATCTGGGAAGGCCGCGCCGATTTCCAGCCGCCCGAGAATTCACCCCTTGCGCGGGGCCAGGCGAACGCCCAGACGGTCGCCTCAGCGCTGTTCCGGGAGTTCCCCGGCAACAATGGCGAAACGATAGAAGTAGAGGTTACCGAGTGAACGATATCCGGATCGATTCTGCCTTCGACAGTGGCAATATCGAGGTCCTTTCGGTGGATGGCGCCAGCGCGAAGCTGGCGATCCCGAAGGACACCCATAGCGATTTCAAACAGTGGTTCCATTTCCGGGTCGCAGGCGCTGCGGGACGCGAGCTGGTACTGATGATCACCGGCCTCGAACAGAGCGCCTACCCCGGCGGCTGGCCCGATTACGACGCCTGCGTATCCGAAGATCGCGACTATTGGGGCCGCGCTGTCTCGTCCTATGACAAGGATGCCGACGGCGGTACGCTGACGATCCGCTATACGCCCGCCAGCGATATCGCCTGGTTCGCCTATTTTGCGCCCTATTCGATGGAGCGCCATCACGATCTCATCGCCGAAGCCGCGTCGTCCGAAGGCGTCGACCATGTCCATCTGGGCACGACGCTCGACGGGCAGCCGCTCGATTGCCTCGAAATGGGCGAAGGCCGCTTCAACGTGTGGCTCTATGCGCGCCAGCATCCGGGCGAAACGCAGGCCGAATGGTGGATGGAAGGCGCGCTTGAAGTGCTGACCGATCCCGCCGACAGCGTGGGCCGCGAATTGCGCAAGCGGTGCCGCCTGAATCTGGTGCCCAATTGCAATCCCGACGGCTCGAAGCGCGGCAATCTGCGCGTCAACGCAGCGGGCACCAACCTCAACCGCGAATGGGAAAACCCGACCGCGGAAAAATCACCCGAAGTCCTCGCGATCCGCAACCACATGGACAAGACCGGCGTCGATTTCGCCATGGACGTCCACGGCGACGAGGCGATCCCCGTCAGCTTCCTGGCCGGTTTCGAAGGCATCCCCAGCTGGACCGACGAACAGGGCGAACGCTACTATCGCTACGAAGCGATCCTCGACCGCCGCACCCCCGATTTCCAGACCGAGCTGGGCTATACCAAGTCGGCACCGGGCCGGGCCAATCTGTCGATGAGCACCAACCAGGTCGCCGAACGCTTCGGCGCGACCGCGATGACGCTGGAAATGCCCTATAAGGACAACAAGGCCAATCCCGAGCCCGAGCAGGGCTGGAGCCCGGAACGCTGCAAGATGCTCGCACGCGACTGCCTCGCGTCACTGCTCGAACTGATCGAAACGCAGGACAGCTAAGCGCAGGCTTCAGTCGTCGAGGATCTTGCGCGAGACTTCGTCCATCGTGCCGGTGACCAGCAGCGGCTGGCCGCCGACGATGCCGACGGTGGTCTGGCCGTTTTCGGCCGCACGCAGCCATGCGATGTTGGACGCAACTACGAGGTAGTTTCCGCCACGCGAATCAAGGGCAACGAATTTCATAGTGGGGGGTGTCTCCTGACTCTCCCCCGATAGCCCGAAACCACCTGGGAAGCGATCACGATCGCGTGGCTTCAGGCAACAGCCGGTTCGAGCATCCGCAGCGTCCGCGAAGCGGCGTCCAGTTCAACGGGGACATTGACCGGCAGGCACAGCTGGTTGCGGACATGGCCGGTGTTGAAGCCTGCGATCACCGGCTTGCCCAGATCGCCCAGATGCCAGTCGAGCACATCGTCGAGCGTAAACCCCGCATAGTCGGGATCGCGCACCGTGCAGCGGGTGCATTGGCCGAAGACCACGCCCGCCGCGCGTTCGAATATCCCCGCCAGCCGCAATTGCTGAAGCATGCGGTCGACGCGGTAAGGCTCTTCATTGATGTCCTCGAGAAACAGGATCGCGCCATCGAGGTCGGGAAGCCAGCCGGTGCCCATCAGAGTCGAGAGGATCGTCAGATTCCCGCCCAGCAGCCGCCCTCTCGTAGTGCCGGGTACGAGAGTTCGTGCGGGCCGGCCGGTCGCCTCCTCGATCCTCCCGCCACCGAGCATGGGCACTCCCCCGGCAAAGGCGATGCGCCACAGGCTGTCCCAGCTTTCCCCCTCCCACCGGCTCGCGGCATTGGGGGCATGCAGCGTCGCGAAACCGGCGCGCGCGGCGATGGCGAGATGCAGCGCGCTGGTATCGCTGTAACCGATCAGCAGCTTGGGATTGGCGCGGATCGTGTCCCAATCGAGCAGCGGGAGGATGCGTGCCCCGCCCCAGCCCCCGCGCACCGCGAAGATCGCGCGGACGTCGGGCGCGGCGAACATGGCCGCGATATCCGCCGCCCGGTCCGCATCACTGCCGGCAAGATAGCCCTCTTGGTCCGCGACATGCGCACCAAGCTTGGGGACCAGCCCCATGCCGCGGATCCAGTGGATCGCGCGGTCGAGTTCGTCGGGCAGCGTCACGGCGCTCGCGGGGGCGACGAGGCCCACCGTATCGCCCTGCCGCAACCGCGGCGGTTTGCGAGGAGGCGCTGCCGCCAGTCGGCCCGGCGTCACCGCTGCACCCGCCAGCCCGCCAAGCAGGCCCAGCGCGGTACGCCGCGCGATCATCCGAGGCTCGCGGGTCCGAAAGCGTCGGGCAAAAGGTCGGACAGGCGCACCTTGCGGACGCTGTCCGGCCCCACGCAGAGCACTTCGGGATCGGTCCCGCCAAGCTGCGCGAGCTCGTTGAGCACCTGCCTGCAGCGTCCGCAGGGAGTGATGGGATCGGCCCCCGGCCCGGTCACCGCCACCGCTTCGAGCCCGCCGCGCACGCCATCGGCCATGGCCTTCGAAACCGCGACCGCCTCGGCGCACAGCGCGAGGCCATAGCTCGCATTCTCGATATTGGTTCCGGTCACCACGCTGCCGTCGGCAAAGCGCAGGGCGGCGCCCACTGCGAAGTTCGAATAGGGCGAGTAGGAATGGCGCGAGGCCGCGCGGGCGGCGGCGATCAGCTCTTCGTCGGTCATCACACTATCCTCAGGGCCGGACCACGACCCAGCGTAACGGCTCCTGCGCCGCTTCGGTCTGGTACCAGCGATTGGCGGTCCACATCAGCCAGGGGCGTGTGGCATATTCGGGTTCGAACCAGCTACGGGTCAGCCACAATTGCCGGTCGAAGCGGCGCGACGGGGCATAGGCCGCCTCGAAATCCTCGACCGGGGCCAGGATGGCGGGTTTGCCCGCATGCGCCTCGATCTGGTTGACCAGCGTCGTCAGTTCGCTCTGCACCGCGGCGTCCGATACCCGCGTCGGGCAATCGTCCGCGGTGGTTTCAAGCAGGATCGCGGGCGGCAGCAGCTCGGCATCGCGCGGGACCATGGTGACGAAATTGCCCGATTGTCCATCGGCCACGGCGCAGGGATCGAAGCGATGCGCCGCGCCGACCTGCAGACCGGCATTGCGCGCACGGGCGAAGTTGGGCCCGAAACCGGCATCCTTGCGCGCGGCCCCGTCGCTGGCCTCGAGATAGACGAATTGGGCGCCGAGCCCGGCCAGCGTGTCGAAATCGACCGCGCCATCGCCCGCACTCACCAGCGCGCCCTGGTCGGGCCAAAGCTCCTCGTCCGGCCGCCAGTCGCGTCCTTCGTGCCAGGCATAGGCCGCCCCGATCAGGGCGATGAGCACCAGGAACATGGCGGTCTTGCCCGCGCGCGACAGCACCGGGGGCAGGCGAACCGTGCGCCGTTTGCGTCCGCGTTTGGCCATGCGCTCTCCCTCAGCCCTTGATATGCAGCACGCAGATCAGCGTGAACAGGCGGCGGGCGGTGGCGAAATCGGTTTCGATCTTCCCCTCGAGCCGCTCCATGAGCAATTCGGCGGCCTGATTGTGGACGCCGCGGCGGGCCATGTCGATGGTCTCGATCTCCGACGGGGTGGCCTTGCGGATGGCCTGGTAATAGCTGTCGCAGATCGCGAAATATTCGCGGATCGGGCGGCGGAAACGTGCCAGGCCGAGCAGCAATTCCTCGAGCAATTGCTGCTGTTCGTCGGCGATTTCCATCAGCAATCGCCCGTCGCGCACGGCGAGCTTGAGACGATAGGGTCCATCGGCGCCGCGTTCGGCCGCGCGCAGCGGCTTGAAGGTATTTTCCTCGATCAGGTCGAAGATCGCGATCCGCCGTTCCTGCTCGATATCGGCATTGCGCCAGATGATCGTCTCCTCGTCGAGCTCGATATGCGCGATGCGATGGTCGCCCGGGGAGGTTGCGGAATCGGTCATGGCTGGGCGCTGCTTTCGCAGAGATAGGCAGGGTGCGGCAAGGGCTTGGCGATGTGTCCCCACTATCCACAGCCCGCACGAAAAATTTAGCTGCCCAAATTCCTTGTCATCCATGCACGGCGAAGCGCATCAGGGCGCGATGCCCGATACCGACCTTCTTGTCCCCGCCGACGATTCGACTTCCACGAAACCGGCGAAGGGCCCCGTGCTGCCCGCCAACCTCGAAGCCGAAGCCGCGTTCCTCGGCGCGGTGCTGATCGACAACAAGGTGATCGAGGAACTGACCACGCCGCTGATGGCGGAGCATTTCCACGAGCCGGTGCACCAGCGCATCTACGAGCGCGTCCTGCGGCTGCTCGATCGCAATTCGGTCGCCACGCCGGTCACGCTGCGGCCCTATTTCGAAGCCGACGAAGCGCTCAAGCAATTGGGCGGGGTGACCTATCTCGCGCAGCTGACCGCCGACGGGCAGGGGCTGCTCCACCCGCGCCAGCTGGCCGAACAGATCTACGACCTTGCGCTGCTGCGCGAACTGGTCAGCGTGGGGCGCAATCTCGTCGAAGGCGCGCTCGACACCTCTGATGAGGTCGAGCCGCTGCGCAAGATCGAGCAGGCCGAAGCCGATCTCTACCGCGTGGCCGAGGGTGCCAGTTCGGGCAATGAAGCGCAGACCTTCCGCAAGGCTGCCTTCGGCGCGCTGGAAGTCGTCCAGGCGGCGATGAATTCGGGCGGGCGCTTTTCGGGCAAGACCACCGGTCTCGACACGATCAACGACAAGACCAGCGGCTTGCACAATTCGGACCTCGTGATCCTCGCCGGCCGCCCGGCTATGGGCAAGACCTCGCTCGCGACCAATATCGCCTTCAACGCCGCGCGCCGGCTGATGGACGATCAGAAAGCGGGGATCGAGCCCGACAAGTCGCCCGGTGCCGGTGTCGCGTTCTTCAGCCTCGAAATGAGCGCCGACCAGCTGGCTACGCGTATCCTCGCGGAACAGGCCGAGATTTCGAGCGAGAAGCTGCGTTCGGGCAAGCTCAGCCGCGAGGAATTCCAGCGCCTCAGCTTTGCAAGCCAGGAACTGACCGATCTGCCGCTGTATATCGACGACACCCCCGCACTGACCATCGGCGCGCTGCGCACCCGCGCGCGGCGGCTCAAGCGGCGGCACAATATCGGGCTCGTCATCGTCGACTATCTGCAATTGCTGCAGGGTTCGGGGCGCGCCAGCGACAACCGCGTGAACGAGATTTCGGAGATCAGCCGGGGCCTCAAGACGCTGGCCAAGGAACTGCATGTCCCGGTGGTCGCACTGTCGCAGCTCAGCCGTCAGGTCGAACAGCGCGAGGACAAGCGCCCGCAGCTGTCCGATTTGCGCGAATCGGGCTCGATCGAGCAGGACGCCGACATGGTGTGGTTCATCTTCCGCGCCGAATATTACCACAATGCGCTCAAGCCCGACACGCCCGACGAAACCTCGTCGGAAGAAGTGCGGATGAAATATGCCGAATGGGAAGCGCGCCATCTCGAACTGGTCAACAAGGCCACGCTGATCGTTTCCAAGCAGCGTCACGGCTCCACCGGCAACGTCCCGCTGCTGTTCCACAGCGAGTTCACCAAGTTCAGCAGTCCCGACGTGCGCCATTACGACGATTACGAATAGGTCAGATGCCCAGGTTGAGCCTCCGGGTCACCGTGTAGTCGATCACCGAAACCAGCAGCCAGCTGAGGTTCCAGCGGATGCGGTTCCACAGCGTCGCTCGCTGCTTGTGCAAGGGGACGGTGATGCGCTGCGACGCGGCAATCTGCTGGCTGACGAAGTCGCGCATGCGGTCGGCCAGCGCGGCATCTTCCACCTTCAGCATCAGTTCCAGGTTGATATAAAGGCTGCGCATGTCGAAATTGGCGCTGCCGAGATAGACGGCATCGTCGAGCACGATTAGCTTGGTGTGCAGCTTGCACGGCGCGAACTCCCAGATCTGCGCGCGTTTCGACAGCAGGTAGGAATAGAGCGAGCGGCTCGCACCGATGGTCGCGCCATTGTCCGACTTGCCCGCCATCACCAACCGCGTCGCGCCCTTTTGCGCGATCGCGCCCATGCGGCGCAGCAACCGCTTGGGCGGGCTGAAATAGGCCATGAACATGTCGAGCCGTTCGCCGTTCAGCAGATCGTCCGACACGCAGCGTGCCCAGCTCGACAGGCCGCGCGTCGGCCCGCCGACCAGCCAGGTGACCCCCGGCTGCTGCCATTGCCAGTCGCGCACCGTCCGCGCGATCTCGCGCGCATGCTGTTCCTCGCGCTCGGTCCAGTGGCGCAGCCGGGCATACCAGTCGTTGAGGCCTTCGACCGCCGATCCCTCGATGACGATGCCGAGATCGGCCCAGCCGTTCTGTTCGGGCGGCGCGAAATAGGCATCGGCGATGTTGAACCCGCCGAACATCGCACGCACGCCATCCGCAATCACCAGCTTCTGGTGGTTGCGAATCAGATAGCGCCGCGTCCATTTGGCGGAAAAGCGCAGGCACACGCCGCCGGCATCGGTCAGCGGGCGCAGGAAATCATCGCTCGCGCCCGCACCGAACTGGTCGACGATCAGCGTTACGCGGACCCCGCGCCGCGCCGCTGCCGCGAGCGCATCGCGAAACTGCGCCCCGACGCCGTCTTCGGCGAAGATGTAGAAGCACACATCGAGCCGCGTGCGCGCGCTTTCGACCAGGTCGAACAGCGCTGCGCGCCGGTCCGCCCCCGCCGGATAGAAGACCAGCCGCTGCCCCGCGGCCTCGGCCTCGAACGGCGCCGGTTCGGCATAATCCGCATTGCGGTCGGCGGCTTCGGCAGTTCCCATCGCGGAGGGCTTAGCCGCTTGTCCGCACCGCGCAAATCCTTGACTATTTCCCGCGCGGAACCTATGTGGCGCGCTTTCCCGGAATCACTTGATTTGCATCGGAGTGCCCCATGGCGCGCGTTACCGTCGAAGACTGCGTAGACAAGGTCCCCAACCGTTTCGATCTCGTCCTGCTGGCTGCCCAGCGGGCGCGCGAGATTTCGGGCGGTGCGGAGCTGACCGTCGATCGCGATCGCGACAAGAACCCGGTCGTCGCGCTGCGTGAGATCGCCGAACAGACGATCAAGCCCAAGGAACTGCACGAAGCTGCGGTTACCAATTTGCAGAAAATCCTGCCCGACGACGATGACGAGATGGATGAAGTCGGCTCGCTCAGTCAGTCGGCCGAAGCGCTGCGGATCACCGCTTCCGCGCCGACGCGCTCGACCTCGATCGGCGCCGATTACGACGGCTGAGCCGTTCGATACCGACGATGCTTCCCTGAAAGGCCGCCCTCGGGCGGCCTTTTTGCATTGCAGCATGGGGGCCGAGCGCATTACCCTGTCCCGCGACAGGGAGGCATCATGACCGATATCGCAGAAGGGCTCGGGACAGCCGTGGAAGGCGGGTTGTTTGCGCGCGCCGTGGCCGGCAAGTCGAGCCGGGCGACGACGCTTAGCAAGGGCCATTTCGCCGAGGGTGCATGCCTCAACTGCGGCACCGAACTGATTGGCGACCATTGCCATTCCTGCGGACAGCAGGCGCATCTGCACCGCACACTCAGCGCATTCATGCACGATCTGCTGCATGGCGCACTTCATTTCGACGGCAAGACCTGGCGCACGCTGCCGCTGCTGGTCGCCAAGCCCGGCGAACTGACCCGGCGTTACATCGATGGTCAGCGCAAGCGCTTCGTCAGCCCGATGGCGCTATTCCTGTTCTGCATCTTCCTGATGTTTGCCGTGTTCCAGATCGCCGGGATCAGCGCGCCCGTCGACATCCCCGGCGACACCGACGCGCAATTGCAGGAACTGACTGCCGAGCAGCAAGGCGAATTGCTCGAACGGCGCGATCTCTTCGCTTCGCGCGTAAATGATCCCGAGATCAGCGAGACGCGCAGGGAACGCGCGCAGGAATCGCTGGCCGACGTCGAACGCCAGCTCGATGCGCTGGTAAGGGCGCGCAGCGAACTGCCCTTTCTTGGCGAACCGAAGGCAGGCGCACGCCCGGCCGTTGCAGCAGAAGCGCCCACGGAAGGCAGCGACACTGAAATTGCACCGGCGGACGCAAACAGCGAACTGGTCACGGTCGAAGGCTGGGAAGGCGAGCTGGAAAGCGTTCCCTGGTTCCAGGCCGCGGTCAAGAAGTGGCGCATGAACCCCGGGCTCATGCTCTACAAACTGCAGACCAACTTCTACAAATTCAGCTGGCTCCTGATTCCGCTCTCGATACCCTTCGTGTGGGTGCTGTTCGCGTGGAAGCGCGCATTCAGGGCATACGACCATGCGATCTTCGTCACCTACTCGCTGAGCTTCATGACGCTGTTCATTCTGGCAATTGTGCTGGCGGGTCTCGCCGGTGCGGGCGCCTCGACCATGACGCTGTTGTCGATCTTCGTCCCGCCGATCCACATCTACAAACACTTGCGCGGCACCTACCGGCTGTCGCGCTTCTCGGCGCTATGGCGACTGGCGGTGCTCAGCGTCGCGATCATGTTCATTCTCTTGATGTTTACCGTCCTTCTGGCGCTGCTCGGCCTGTTCTAGCCGAGGCGGGCGACGCAACGAAAAAGCCCTCCCGATCGGAACCGGAAGGGCTTTTCGCGTCACAAGGACGATTTCTCTGGCGCGGGATCAGGCACCCTGCGGTGCGGGCCCTCCGCCAAGCTTGCGGCCTGCTTTGGGCACCGCGATGCCCCCGACCGGCTTGACCGCGATCGGGCCCTTGGGCTCGTCGGGGCGGTCGATCTTGCCGTCCTTCATCAACTGGTCGATCTCGTCACCGGTCAGCGTTTCGTATTCGAGCATGGCCTGCGCGAGCAGGTGGAGCTTGTCCTCCTGCTTGGTCAGAACGTCCTTGGCGCGCGCCAGGCCTTCTTCGACCAGCCGCTTGATTTCGGCATCGATCAACTTGTTGGTCTCCGCGCCCGACATGGTGCGTGCGGTCTGGCCCATGCCGAGATAGCCTTCCTGGCTCGCCTCGTATTGCAGCGGCCCGAGCTTGTCGCTCATGCCCCATTTGGTGACCATGTTGCGCGCCAGATCGGTGGCATACTGGATGTCGCCCGAAGCGCCGCTCGACACCTTGTCGTGGCCGAAGATGATTTCCTCGGCGACCCGGCCACCCATGGCAACCGCGAGGTTCGCATGCATCTTGTCGCGGTGGTAGGAGTAGTTGTCGCGCTCGGGCAGGCGCATGACCATGCCCAGCGCGCGGCCACGCGGGATGATCGTCGCCTTGTGGATCGGGTCCGACGCGGGTTCATTGAGGCTGACCAGCGCATGACCGGCCTCGTGATAGGCGGTCATCTGCTTTTCGTCCTCGGTCATGACCATCGAACGCCGTTCGGCGCCCATCATGACCTTGTCCTTGGCGTCCTCGAACTCCTGCATCGCGACAAGGCGCTTGTTGCGCCGCGCAGCGAGCAGCGCCGCCTCGTTGACGAGGTTGGCGAGATCGGCACCCGAGAAGCCCGGCGTACCGCGCGCGATGGTGCGCGGGTTCACATCGGGCGCCAGCGGTACCTTCTTCATATGGACGGCGAGAATCTTCTCGCGCCCTTCGATATCGGGCACGGGCACGACGACTTGGCGGTCGAACCGGCCCGGACGCAGCAGCGCGGGGTCGAGCACATCTGGGCGGTTGGTCGCCGCGATGATGATGATGCCTTCGTTCGCCTCAAACCCGTCCATCTCGACCAGCAGCTGGTTGAGCGTCTGTTCGCGTTCGTCGTTCGAATTGCCGAGGCCGTGGCCACGGCTACGGCCGACCGCGTCGATTTCGTCGATGAACAGGATGCAGGGCGCGTTCTTCTTCGCCTGTTCGAACATGTCGCGCACGCGGCTGGCGCCGACGCCGACGAACATTTCGACGAAGTCCGAACCCGAGATGGTGAAGAAGGGCACGCCCGCTTCACCCGCGATCGCGCGCGCCAGCAGCGTCTTGCCGGTACCGGGCGAACCGACCAGCAGCGCGCCCTTGGGGATCTGCCCGCCGAGCTTGGAGAAGCGCTGCGGATCCTTGAGGAATTCGACGATTTCCTCGAGCTCCTCGCGGGCTTCGTCGATCCCCGCGACATCGGCGAAGGTGACCTTGCCCTGCCGTTCGGTGAGCATCTTGGCCTTGGACTTGCCAAAACCCATCGCGCCGCCCGCGCCGCCGCCCTTCTGGACCTGGCGCAGGGCGAAGAAGGCGATGCCGAGGATCAGCACGAAGGGCAGGATCTGGATCAGCGCGTAGAGCAGGAGATTGCCGCTATCGGCCTCGACCCCCGAATAGCGCACGCCATTGTCTTCGAGCAGCTGCGGCAGCGTGGTGTCATTGGGGACGGGAATGGCCGAGAACTGCTCGCCATTCTTCATCTCGCCGACAATCGAGGTGTCGGAAATCTGCACGCTGGCAACCGAACCTTCGGCGACCTTGTCGCGGAAGTCGGAATAGAGGATCTGCGCGCCACCGCCGCTCGACCCGCCGCCGAAGACCGAAACGACCATCAGCAGGGCAAGGAAGATGCCGCCCCAGATCATCAGGCTCTTCACCCAGGGGTTCGGGCCGTTGCCCTCAGGCTCGGGCGGGGAATTCTGGTCGCTCATGCACGGAGTCCTTTCGTTCCCGATTATGTAGGGTGCGACAGGTGAATGGCAAGTTGCGCCGAGCCAAGGGAATTCCCGTTATGCTCGCTGCGGGCACGGTCGGGCCGACGGCAGCGCTGGCTAAAGGAACGGCAGGCCCGCGCCGTCGCCCGAAGAATTGAAGTACATGGCAAGCCCCAGAGCGGTGGCAAGCGCGGTAAAGAGGAGCGCTCCCAGCACCAGGGCGCCGTCGCGTACGGTCAGGGCCAGGCCCAAAACCGCTATGGCGAGCATCGGAACCGAACTGGCGAAAGGCAGGAATTCGAGCGGCGGGACCGTGCAGCACAGCAGGATCACCGCCGCGGCGACCAGCCTGATCGCGGCGCCCTGCGTCAGGCCTTCCAGCCGCCCTTCGCTATGGTGATCGAGAAAATTGGCGAGCCCGCGCAGTTTGCGGACCGATTTATGCAGTTTCTTCGAGCCGACCGAGCGCTGCTGGACGAAGCGCGGCATCCATACATGGTCGCGCCCCACGAGGAGCTGGATCGCGATCAGCGCGATAAACAGCGCCAGCGCGGTGGGCAGGCCGGGGATGCCGCCGATGGGCGTGATTTCAAGCAGCGCGGGGAGCATGATGAACGGGCCGAAGCTGCGTTCGCCGAAATCGTCGAGCACATCGGCAACGCAGACCTCGTCATGCGTCGAGGCCAGCTCGTCGAGCTCACCGAGCACTTCGCGCATGCTGGTCGGTTCGTGTTGCACCTCAAGCATCTCCCTTGCGCCATAAACGCGCCGGGAGCCAAAAGGTTACTCCCGCGGAACGGGACGGCGTCAGGCGGGTCGCTTGTTGAGCAGCGCCGAGCGTTCGCAGCGGCACACCACCTCGCCGCGCTGGTTCACTGCCTCATGGAGGAAGGTGACGATCCCCGCATCGGGCCGCGACTTGCTCTCGCGCAGGCCGATTACCTCGCTCGTCGCATGCAGCGTATCGCCGATGAAGACGGGCTTGGGCATGACCAGCTTGTCGTAACCCAGATTGGCCACAAGGGTACCCAGCGTGGTGTCACCGACACTGAGCCCCACCATCAGCGAGAAGGTGAAGGTCCCGTTGACGAGGATCTGCCCGAACTCGCTCGCCTTGGCCGCTTCCGCGTCGAGATGGAGCGGCTGCGGGTTGTGCGTCATGGTGGTGAACAGCAGATTGTCGGTCTCGGTCACCGTCCGCCGGATGTCGTGCGTCAGCGTATCGCCGACCTCCCATTCGTCGAAATACTTCCCCGCCATCAGCCGTGTCCCATGACGGCTTTGACCTCTAGGAAGTCGTGGAAGCCCCATTCGCCCCATTCGCGGCCATTGCCCGACTTCTTATAGCCACCGAAGGCGGCGTTGAGATCGTAGCCGCCATTGATCGCCACGCGGCCCGCGCGGATGCGCTTGGCAAGGCTGCGGGCGAGTTCGATGTCCTCGCCGGTGATCGCGCTGGCGAGCCCGTATTCGGTGTCATTGGCGATGCGGATCGCGTCCTCGTAATCCTCATATCCGAGGATACACAGCACCGGGCCGAAGATTTCCTCGCGCGCGATGGTCATTTCGTTGGTGACATCGGCGAAGACGGTTGGCTTGACGTAGTGACCGGTCTCCAGCCCCTCGGGCTTGCCGGGGCCGCCTGCGACAAGCGTCGCGCCTTCCTCAACGCCCTTCTCGATCAGGCCCTGGATCTTGTCCCACTGCGCGCGGCTGACCACCGGGCCGATCGCCGCGTTGCCCTTCGGATCGCCGGGAATGACGCCCTCGGCAGCTTCCTTCGCTGCCGCCTTGGCTTCCGCCATCCGCGCATGCGGCACCAGCATCCGGCTGGGCGCGGTGCAGGTCTGGCCCGAATTGCCCATCATCGCGACCGTGCCCTTGGCAACCGACTTGGTGAAAGCGGAATCGTCGAGCACGATATTGGGGCTCTTGCCGCCCAGTTCCTGCGCCACGCGCTTGACGGTATCGGCGGCATTCTTCGCGATCGCGATGCCTGCGCGAGTCGAACCGGTGAAGCTGACCATGTCGATATCGGGATGGCCGCTGATCGCTTCGCCGACGCCCGGCCCGTCGCCATTGACCAGGTTGAACACGCCTGCGGGAACACCCGCCGCATGCATGATCTCGGCAAAGATATAGGCGTTGAAGGGCGCGATCTCGCTGGGCTTGAGCACCATGGTGTTGCCCGTCGCCAGCGCGGGGAAGACCTTGCAGGCGATCTGATTGAGCGGCCAGTTCCACGGGGTGATCATGCCGACCACGCCGACCGGCTCCCACACATGCAAGGTGGGGCCGTCGAGCCGTTCGAACGCGAAGCCTTCGAGCACTTCGATGGCCTTCTGGCAATGTCCGGCGAGCAGGCCGACATGCGGCCCATTGGCGAGGCTCAGCGGCGCGCCCATTTCGTCGCTGACCGCAGTCGCGAGCTCTTCTTTGCGGGTCTCGATCTCCGCCTGGATCGCGCGCAGCAGGGTCAGCCGTTCTTCCTTGCTGGTCTGGCTGAAGCTCTCGAATGCCCTGCGCGCGGCAACCACGGCCTTGTCGACATCGGCCGCGGTGCCGAAGCTGATGTGGCCGATGGTCTGCTCGGTGGCAGGGTTCTCCACCGCAACGGTGTTTTCCTCGACCGGGTCGACCCACTGGCCGTCGATGTAGAACTGGGTGCAATCGCGCATCGGAAACTCTCCTTTGCGCGCGCCTCTAGCTCTCCTGACGCCAGCGCGCCACCACCTCTTCGCCATCGCTGGCACTGTCGCGGATCGTGTTGGGCGTGCGGTCGAACCGCGGTGCGGGGGCAGTGTGCCAGCGCCCGCCGTGTTCGACGAAAGCCCCGCGCGCCTTCATGTGCGGATGGTCCTTGGCGTGATCGAGCGGAACGACGGGCGAGAAACAGGCGTCGGTGCCTTCGAGCAATTCGCACCATTCATCCTGCGTCTTCGTCACGAACAGCGCGGCCAGATCCTCGGCATAGCTGTCCCAATTGGCCGGGTTCATCTGCGCCTCGCGCAAATGCTCGGGCGCATCGGCGCGCTGGAGCAGTTCGGCGTAGAATTGCGGTTCGATCGCGCCGACGCTGATTTCCTTGCCATCCTTGCAGGTATAGCAGCGATAGAAATGCGCCGCCCCGCCCAGCAGGCCGGCGCCGCGATCCACCGTACGCAGCGCGCTGTGCGGCTGGCCGTAGAAGAAGCTCATCAGGCTGGTCACGCCGTCGACGATCGCGGCATCGACCACCTGCCCCTTGCCGCTGCGTTCGCGTTCGAACAGCGCCGCGAGGATGCCCATCGCGCAATACATCGATCCGCCGCCGAAATCGCCGACGAGGTTCTGCGGCGGCACGGGCAGTTCGCCGCGCTTGCCGATCGCGTCGAGCGCCCCGGTGATGGCGATGTAGTTGAGATCGTGGCCGGCCGCCTGCGCCAGCGGGCCGTCCTGCCCCCAGCCGGTCATCCGCGCATAGACCAGCCGCGGATTGGCCTCGAGCAATTCCTGCGGACCGAGACCCAGCCGTTCCATGACGCCGGGACGGAACCCTTCGACCAGCACGTCGGCATGCGCCAGCGCCTGCTTGACGAAGGCCTGGCCTTCGGCGCTCTTGAGGTCGACTTCCGCGCGGTGCCGCGCGCGTTCGACCACCGGGTTCATCGGCTGGTGTCCGGCGCGTTCGATGCGCACGACCTCCGCGCCCATATCGGCCAGCATCATGCAGACATGCGGGCCCGGGCCGATGCCCTGGAATTCGACGACCTTGAGGCCGGTCAGCGGACCGTTCGACATTTCTCTCTCCTCGAAAACTTGTGTGTTCTAGAAACTCTTGGGCAGGCCCAGCACATGTGTGGCGACATGGCTCAGGATCAGGTTCGTGCTGATCGGCGCGACCTGGTAGAGGCGCGTCTCGCGGAACTTGCGCTCGACGTCGTATTCCTCGGCAAAGCCGAACCCGCCGTGGGTCTGGATGCACATGTCGGCGGCAAACCAGCTGGCCTCGCTCGCCAGCATCTTCGACATGTTCGCTTCGGTCCCGCCGGTTTCGCCCGCATCGAACATGCGCGCCGCCTTGGTCACTATTTCGGCGGCCGCGGATAGCTGGACATAGGCGCGCGCGATGGGGAACTGGACGCCCTGGTTCTCGCCGATGGCGCGGCCGAACACGCTGCGGTCCTTCGCATAGGCTGCCGCGCGGTCGATGAAGAAACGTCCGTCGCCGATGCATTCACTGGCGATCAGGATGCGCTCGGCATTCATCCCCGAAAGGATGTAGCGGAACCCCTTACCCTCCTCGCCGATCAGCGCGCTGGCGGGCACGCGCAAATCGTCGAAGAACAGTTCAGTGGTGGCATGGTTGAGCATGGTGCGCACCGGCCGGATGGTCAGCCCGTTGCCCACCGCCTCGCGCATGTCGACCAGCAGCACGCTCATCCCGTCGGAGGGCTTGGCGCATTCCTCGCGCGGGGTCGTGCGGCATAGCAGCACCATCAGGTCCGAATGTTCGGCGCGGCTGATCCAGATCTTCTGGCCGTTGACTACGTAATCGTCGCCATCGCGCTTGGCGAAGGTGCTGATCCGCGTCGTATCGGTACCCGCACCGGGTTCGGTCACGCCAAAGGCCTGCAGCCGCAATTCGCCACTGGCGATCTTGGGCAGATATTCGCGCTTCTGCTGGTCCGAGCCATGCTTGAGCAGCGTGCCCATCGTGTACATCTGCGCATGGCAGGCACCGCCGTTCGATCCCGACCGGTGGATTTCCTCGAGCACCGCGCAGGCTGCCTCGAGCCCGAGGCCCGAGCCGCCATATTCCTCGGGAATCAGTACCGACAGGAAGCCGGCCTCGGTCAGCGCGGCAACGAATTCGCTCGGATAGGCGCGCTCGCGGTCGAGCTTCTGCCAGTATTCGCCGGGGAAGCGCGCGCACAGCCGCCGCACCGCTTCGCGGATTTCCGGAAAGGTCTCACTCAAATGTCCGTCTCCCATTGCAACCTGTTTGGCGCGGGAAGACGGCTTTGGCAACGGATGTGAGGAAACTGGATGCCCCGTGAGGATTCGAACCTCAATTGACGGAGTCAGAGTCCGTAGTCTTACCATTAGACGACGGGGCATCAGCTGGCCGGGCGGGCGAGAATCGCGGGCCGCTCCGGAACAGAGGCCGCGCATCTAGTTTTGCCGGGACGCGAGGTCAACCCCGCGCGCGCCGCCTGCCCTTGCCCCGTCTCCGCTTCACCGCTAGCATCGCCGCCAAGTCCCCGTGCACGCTGGTTTGCGCGGGAGGAACAAGAAAGCTCTCGATATGGCGGATCATTCTCCGCCGGACACGAACAGGGGGCCAGGGACAAAACGGGGCGGCAAGTCCGGCAAGGTAGCCGATTTCCGCTACAAGCGCCCCTCCCGGCCCGACGGCAAGCACGGCGACCGGCGCAATGCGTCACGCCGCGATGGCACCTTCGCGCCCCGCCCGAATGTTGCCGCAGCCAGCCCTCCCGCGCGCCGCCAGGCCTATGCCGCGCTCGATCTCGGGACCAACAATTGCCGCCTGCTGATCGCCCGCCCGTCGGGTGAAAATTTCACCGTGATCGATGCCTTCAGCCGGGTCGTCCGGCTGGGCGAGGGTCTGGCCGCGAGCGGCAAATTGTCCGACGAAGCGATGGAGCGCACACTCGCCGCCTTGCAGGTCTGCGCGGAGAAGCTGCGCCGGCGCAATGTCCGGCTGGCGCGCTCGGTCGCCACCGAGGCGTGCCGCCGCGCCAGCAACGGCCCGGCCTTTATCGAACGGGTCCGCCGCGAAACCGGGATCATGCTCGACATCATTTCCGCGCAGGAGGAGGCGCGGCTGGCGGTGCTCGGCTGTCATGTCCTGCTCGAGGAAGGCAACGGCCCGGCGATCATCTTCGACATCGGCGGTGGTTCGACCGAGCTCGTGCTGGTCCAGCCGGGCGAGAACGTGCCGCGCATCGTCGACTGGCTGAGCGTGCCCTGGGGCGTGGTTTCGCTGACCGACACGGTCGAGGGATCGGACGACACCGAAACCACCCGGCTCGAACGCTATTGCGAGATGCGGCGTACCGTCGGACGCAGCTTCGCCGAATTCGCCGAGCGCATCCGCGAGCATACGCATTCGCGCGAACCGATCCGCCTGCTGGGTACCAGCGGCACCGTGACGACGCTGGCGAGCCTGCATCTCGAACTGCCGCAATACGACCGGCGGGCGGTTGACGGGCTGATCGTGCCGTCGCAATCGATGCGCGATATCTCCACCCGCCTGTCGCGGATGAGCAGCGCCGAACGCAAGCGCCTGCCGTGCATCGGCGACGACCGCGCCAATCTGGTCATCGCGGGCTGCGCGATTCTTGAATCGATCCTCGACATCTGGCCCGCCGAACAATTGGGCGTGGCCGACCGGGGCATCCGTGAAGGGATCCTGCGCAGCCTGATCGCCGCCGATGCCGAGGGTGAACGCAGCCGCGCGACAGTACAAAGAATGCGAGAACAGGATGTCTAGATCGGGCAAGGATCGCGACGTTCGCGTGCGCACCGCAAAGAAACGCACGGCGAGTTCGACGCGCTGGCTCCAGCGCCAGCTCAACGACCCCTATGTCAAGCAGGCCAAGGCTGACGGCTATCGTAGCCGCGCGGCGTATAAGCTGACCGAGCTGAACGAGAAATACGACCTGCTCAAGGGCGTCACCCGCGTGGTCGACCTCGGCATTGCGCCGGGCGGCTGGAGCCAGGTGGTGCGCAAGCTCAAGCCCAAGGCGCTGGTCGTGGGAATCGACCTGCTCGAAGTCGAGCCGATCGAGGGCGTCACGATCTTCCAGATGGATTTCATGGATGACGACGCCCCGCGGGTGCTCGAAGAGGCGCTGGGTGGCAAGGCCGAGCTGGTGATGAGCGACATGGCGGCCAATACCGTCGGCCACAAGCAGACCGATCACCTGCGGACGATGGGGCTGGTCGAGGCCGGAGCATGGTTTGCTATCGAGAACCTCGCACCGGGTGGGACCTTCCTTGCCAAGGTGCTCGCAGGCGGGACCGACAACGATCTGCTCGCGCTGCTCAAGCAGCATTTCCGCACGGTGAAGCACGCCAAGCCGCCCGCCAGTCGCAAGGACTCGAGCGAGTGGTACGTCATCGCGCAAGGCTTCAAGGACAACGGCTGAAACGAAAAAGGCCCCGCCGCAGCGAGGCCTTTTCGATTATCCCGTGAGGGAAGGCTTATTCGTCGACCTTGGTCGCGCCATCGTTGTTGGTCGCGGCATTGCCCGCCGGGACCGGCTGGTCCGCGCCCATGCTGCCAGCCGATTCCATGGCCGCGGCTTCGGCGCCTTCGACCGGTCCGGCACCCGCGCCGGGCGCGTCTTCACCCTCGGTCGGCTCTTCTTCCGCCACGACTGGCGCAGGCTTGGCCGGCGCACCGCCATAGGTGGACATGAATTCCATGACATTGGCGCGGTCTTCAGCCTTGCCGAGACCGGCGAAGCTCATCTTGGTGCCATTGGCGAAGGCGCGTGGGCTGGTCAGCCATTCGTCCATCGCTTCCCAGGTCCAGGAGCCGCCCTTTTCGGCCAGCGCCGAGCTGTAGGCAAAGCCCGCGGCGTGCCCGCCGATCGGCTTGCCCATCACGCCATAAAGGTTCGGGCCGATGCCGTTGGCGCCGCCCTGGTCGATCGTGTGACACGCGGTGCACTTGGCGAAGACCTTCTCGCCCGCCGCGGCATCCGCGCTGGCGAGCAGCGTGCCGAGGTCGGGGCCCGCATCGGCACCGCCTTCTTCGGCTGCGCCTTCGATGAAGTAGCCCGGCTCTTCGGGGTGCTCGGCGCTATCGGCATGGAAATACATGCCCGAAACGATGGAGCTGCCCAGTGCCACGATACCGGCGGCAAGGACCCAGCCTGCAGCGGTGTTGAAACGATCGTCCATTGCGTAAAATACCCGGCGAAAATCGGTTGGTCAGATGGTTGCGCGCCGCTCTAGTGTGCACCGCCGCCTTTCGCAAGTGCGCAAGCCGCAATAGCGCTTGATGCGACCGGAACGCAGCCGTAACGCCCGCAGACCATGCGCCAGTTTGCCAAGCCTGCCCTCGCCCTTGTCGATTCGATGCGCGCCGCTGCTGCGCAGGAACCGCTGCGCGCCATCGCCTTTGGCGGGGCCCCGGGATCGAATTCGCACCAGGCGGCGATGCAATTCGCTCCCGAGGCATTGCCGCTGCCGTGCTTCAGTTTCGAGGACGCGCTCGAAGCGGTGGAAAGCGGCACGGCGGGCTGCGCGATGATCCCGATCGAGAACAGCCAGCACGGGCGCGTGGCGGATATCCACTTCCTGCTCCCCGAAAGCGGGCTGTCGCTGGTGGCCGAACACTTCATGCGCATCACCCATTGCCTGATGGCGCTGGGGCCGGGTCCGTTCGACGCCGCCTACAGCCATCCGCAGGCGCTGGGCCAGTCGCATAAATTCCTCAGCGAGCGGGGCATCGTCGGCCTCGCGCATGCCGATACGGCGGGCGCGGCCGCGTTCGTGGCGGAAAGCGGGAAGACCGACATCGCCGCCATCGCCCCCGCGCTCGCCGCCGACCTCTACGGGCTCGAAATCGTCGAGCGCGAGGTCGAGGATGCGCCCGACAATACGACACGCTTCGTGGTGCTGGCGAACGAGGCACTCGATCCGGCCGCGCTGGCGGGCGCGCAGGCGATGACGACCTTCATCTTCGAAGTGAAGAACACTCCCGCCGCGCTGTACAAGGCGCTGGGCTGCTTCGCGACCAATGGCGTCAACATGACCAAGCTGGAAAGCTACCAGAAGGGCGCAAGTTTCGCCGCGACGATGTTCTTTGCCGACATCGAGGGCGCGCCAGGCGATGCCCGGGTCGACACGGCGCTGGAGGAACTTGCCTTCCAGACCAATGGCGTGCGCCTGCTCGGCAGCTATGCGCAGGCCCGCCCGCGCGGCTGAAGGCCTACTCGTCGCCGTAGATCGCCACTTCGCGCAGCCCGTCGCTGGTAGCGCGCCCGCGGTACATGCCCGAAGTGTTCATGCTGAACAGCGGATGCCCGTCGCGCGTCACCACAATCACCCCGCCGTCACCCCCGAGACTGCCGACATCGGCAATGACCGCGTCGATTTCCTCCTGCGCCTGCGCGGCGTCGAGACCGAATTCGCTGGCGTGGACGATATAGGTCGGAAACCCTTCGTCATCGAGCGGCACACTGGCCTGCGCGGCGTCGATTTCGGTGCGGTAACGATGCCGTAGCCGGGTGCAGATTTCATGCGACACGCCGACGCGGATGAAGAACTCGCCCCAGCCGGTGGCCGAGACCGCGCAGGCGCGGTTGTCGGCATAGGTGCCCGCACCGATGATCGGCGCATCGCCGATACGGCCCCAGCGCTTGCCGGTCATTCCGCCGGTCGATGTGCCCGCCGCCATATTGCCATCCCGGTCGAGCGCCACCGCGCCGACCGTGCCGAACTTGATATCGACATCGATCGCGGAGAGCCGCTCGGCCTTCATCCGCTCGAGCGCCTTCTGGCGGCGTTCGGTCTCGAACCATTCGGGGGGCATAGTCGCCAGCCCCTGCTCGGCCGCGAACTCAGCCGCACCGGCCCCGGCCAGCATGACATGCGGACTGTCGGTCATCACCTTGCGCGCAAGCGCGATCGGATGGCGGATGCCCGTGACGCCTGCGACGGCGCCCGCATCGCGGGTACGGCCATCCATGATCGAGGCGTCGAGTTCGATGTCGCCGTCCCAAGTGAATACCGCGCCGCGCCCGGCGTTGAACAGCGGATCGTCTTCCATCGGCTCGATTGCGGCCTGGATCGCATCCATCGCGCTGCCGCCTTCACGCAGCACCTGCGCGCCCGCGTCGAGCGCGCTTTGCAGTGCAGCGCGATAGGCCGCATCCTGCTGCGGCGTCATATCGTCGCGCGCGATGGTCCCCGCGCCGCCATGAATGGCGATCGACCAGCCGGGCTCGTCCTCAGCCGCGGCAGGTACTGCGATAAAGACGAAAAGCGCGGCAAATGCGCGGGCGATGCGGGTTGAAAATCCTCTCATGTAAAAGCGGTAGCATGACCGCTTTTCCACTTCATCCGTTAATGCGTTTTGGAGAATAACGGTTTGCGTGATAGCCCTTCCCTTACGGAAACCACTTGGGGGACGGGGTTATGATTTTCGACCGCTATCGTTTCGACGAACAGGTGGCGATGGAACTGGGAGAAAAGATTCTCCTCGCCGTCGTCGCGCTGATCATCACCTGGCTTATCGCGCGCGGGGCCAAATGGGCCTTCGCCAAACTCGTCGATACCGTCGACTTCTTCAAGCGCGGGACCGGCAGCGGCCAGTCGCTGGGAGAATCGCTCGGCAAGATCGTCAGCCTGCTGGTCTGGCTGTTCGGCCTGCTGATCATTCTCAACATCCTCGAACTCGGCGGAGTAGCCGGCCCGATCGACAGCCTGCTCGAAAACGTCGTCGCCTTCCTCCCCAACCTGCTGTGGGCGGGGCTGATCTTCTTTATCGGGATGATGGTGGCGCGGATCGTCCGCGACCTCGTCGTGACCATGCTGCAGACGGTCGATTTCGACAAATGGGCCAATCGCGGCGGGGTCGAAGGTGTCACCGGCAACAGCGCCATCAGCAAGACCATCGGCACGATCATCTATGTCCTGATCGCCATTCCGGTGGCGATCGCCGCGCTCGAACAGCTCGGGATCGATTCGATCAGCGCGCCGGCCAGCGAAATGCTGCGGATGATCTTCGCCGCCATTCCGAACATCATCGCTGCGGCGGTCCTGCTCGGCATCGGCTATCTCATCAGCAAGTTCGTGGTCCAGATCGCCAAGGAAGTCCTGCCGGGGCTGGGCGTCGACCGGGCCATGGCCGAAAGCGGGCTGGTGACCGAAGGCACGACCGCATCGAGCATCATTGCGCGGGTCGCACAGGTCGCGATCATCCTGTTCTTCGCGATCGCGGCTACGCGGCTGCTCGGCTTTCCCGAGCTGACCGTGATCCTCGACCAACTGCTCGAACTGGGCGGACGGGTGATCTTCGGGGCGGTGGTCATCGCCTTCGGCTTCCTGATCGCCAACCTGCTCGCACGGCTCATCGCCGGCGATGCGGGCGGATCGACCGCCGGCACCATCGTGCGCTGGGCGACCATCATCCTGTTCGTCTTCATGGGCCTGCAGTTCACCGGCATCGGCGGGATGATCCCGGCGAATGCGCTGACGATCCTCATCGCCGGCGTCGCGGTGGCTGGCGCGCTTGCCTTCGGCCTCGGTGGCCGCGACTGGGCAGCGCGCAAGCTCGAGCAGATGGACAGCGACCTAGGCGGCGCCTCCGCACCCAAGCCGGGCCGCAAGGCCGCGTCCAAATCGGCCGATCCGCTCCCCCCGGGGGCCTAAGCCAACCGACCTTTCGGTCTCGCAAATTACGGGCGTGGGATTAATCATCCCGCGCCCTTTTTTCTGTGCTACGCCGCCTTGCAAAGGGAGAGAGCGTATGAGCGAGTTCGGGTTCGAAAGCACGGCCGACGAGGTCCTTGCAGGGCACGATCTGAACGGGCGGACCGCGCTGGTCACGGGCGGATATTCGGGGCTCGGGAAGGAAACCGCGCGGGCAATGGCGGCCAAGGGTGCGCATGTCATCCTGGCTGGGCGCGATGCGACCAAGCTGTCCGCCGCCGCCGACGAGATTGCCGAGGGAACCGGCGCGAGGGTGGACACGCTCGTCTGCGACCTCGCCTCGCTCGACAGCGTGCGCGCGGCAGCCAAGGATGCCGCCAATCGCTTCGACAAGATCGACCTGCTGATCAACAATGCGGGGGTGATGGCTTCCCCGCTCGATCGCACCGCCGACGGTTTCGAAATGCAGTTCGGCACCAACCATGTCGGTCATTTCCTGCTGACCAATCTGCTCATGCCCCTGATCGAACGGGGCGAGGCCCCGCGCATCGTCAATTTGTCGAGCCGCGGCCACCATATCGACCGCATGCATTTCGACGATCCCAATTACGAGCAGCGCGATTACGACAAATGGGAGGCCTACGGGCAGTCGAAGACCGCCAACATCCTGTTCTCGGTCGGGCTGGAACGAAGGCTCGCGGACAAGGGCATCCATGCCTATGCGGTGCATCCGGGCGGGATCATGACCAACCTCGGACGCCACATGACCGAGCAGGACCGCGAATGGATGATGGAGCGGATGCGCAAGTCGGCCGAGGAAACGGGCCAGCCGGGTCAGGGCTTCAAGACCATTCCGCAGGGGGCCGCGACCACCTGCTGGGCGGCGACGAGCGACGCGGTTGCCGGTAGCGGCGGGCTGTATTGCGAGGATTGCCATGTCGCCGACCAAGACGATGCAAGCCCGATGGGCGGCGTGCGCAGCTATGCACTCGACCCCGACAGCGCCGAACAGCTGTGGGCGATGAGCGAGGACCTGGTCGGCGAACGTTTCGCTTACTGACCGAGGCGGGCGCGGCGGTCGGGCGCGTCACCATGCCGCCGCTGGTGCGCTGGTAGTCAGAGCCAGCGCAACCGGCGGAAGGCGACGATCAGCCCGGTGAACAGCAACCCGCACAGCGCCACCACCGCCCAGAAGGCGTCGGGGTCCTGCATCCCGGGCATACCGCCGACATTGATCCCCAGCAGGCCGGTGAGGAAGCTCAAGGGCAGGAAAATCCCCGCGACGATGGTCAGCATATAGGTCGCGTGCTCGCTCGAGGCGAGGCTGCGCGCCCGGATCTCGTCCTGCAGCACCAATGCGCTTTCCTTGCTGATGTCGATATCGTCGAGATAGCGGCGCAGGCGGGCGATGCTCTCGGCGATCTCGCGCCGGTCGTGTTCCTCGAACCAGAAGGGCGCGTCGCGGCTGATCTGTTCGAGCGCCTCGTGCTGCGGCGCCATGTGCCGCTTGAGCCCGAGGCAATTGCGGCGGATGGTCGAGATCCGTTTGAGCATGCGCTCGGCATGTTCTTCGGGATCGTCGTGTTCGAGCACGTCGAGCACATCGTTCATGTCCACGATCGACTGGCTCATTCGCGCGATCAGCAGTTCGGCGAGCAGCGTGATCGTTGCCCCTGCATCAGGCGGCCCATCGCCGCGATCGAGCAGCGCCACGACCTCGCGCGGGATCTGCAGCGGGTCGCGGCGCAGCGTGACCAGCCGCCGCCCGTCGCACCAGAACTGCATCGAGATCATGTCTTCGGGTTCGGCGCCGGGATTGAAATTGATCCCCCGCAGCGTGCCGACCAGCGTTTCGCCTTCGCGAAAGGCGCGCGGACGCGTCTGGTCGCTGACGAGCAGTTCCGCAGTCGGCTCGGGGATATGCAAGCGGCCCTCGAGCCATTCCAGCACGCCGGGGCGGTTGCGGCAGATATGCAGCCACAGCACTTCGCCCGCGGCGGTGGGCTGCCACTCCAGCGCCTCCGCCAAGGCGATCGGCCGCGCCCCGCCCTGGCCATCGAGCACCCGCCCGAACAGCAGCGGTGTTTCGGTCTCGGCGGCGTCGGTTGTCTGGCTCATACCCGCCTGAATGCCGCATCCATCGGGGCGGTGGAAGGGGGAATGCGCCAACCGCGCAGCCCGATGAGCAACCGCAGACCGGGCACCGCGCGCCCGATGCGGTAGAACAGCCAGCATCCGATCGCGGTGATCGCCACGGTCAGCAGGAACGCCGCCCCCGCGGGCATGGCTACCGGGCGTAGATACCAGATGAACATGACGATGATGGTCTGGTGAATGATATAGAAAGGGAAAGACCGCCTCGTTGAGCATGGTCCGACAGCGCGCGTCGCGGTTCCAGAAGCGGTCGGCGACCCCAAGCAGCGCGACGATCGTGCACCATGATTGCACCCCGCGCACCACGGCGTAGATCGCCGCCGCCCCGTCCGACCATTCGTGCCCGGTCAGCCACCAGACCTGTCCGACCATGGCCGCCGTAGCCACCAGGGCGATCAGTCCCGCAAGGTGCCAAGTGACGCGGATGGCCGACCACAGCGGCGCGGAATGGCGCAGCAGGAAACCGAACAGGAAAGCGGCGAGGAAAATGTAGTGCGCCGCGAAATCGTCGAGCAGCGCATGCGTATCCTCGACCCCGGGAAAGATAAAGAGGGGGCGCAGCACGGCCCACAACACCGGGATCGCCAGCAAGCCGCCTGCGGAGGCGAACACCTTGCCCAGCAGCTTGACGATCCAGCACCGAGCCTGGGCGGGAAGCAGTGCATGAAGCGCGAGGATGACCAGCGTATAGGCGAACAGATAGACGACGAACCACAGGTGCTGCCACGTCGGCATGACGATGCCCTCGAGCGTGCCGAAGCGGAAGTAATCGGTGCGCCAGAACGCCGCGAAGGGCTGCGCATATCCATGATTGTACATCAGATCGATCCACACCTGCGGCGGAATGACGACGATGATCGCAAAGACGGTCGGGATGAGCAGGCGCGCGCTGCGCGACCGCAGGAAAGCGAGCCGTTCGCTGCGGGCAAGCAGGGCCGCGGTGGCATATCCCGACACCACGAACAGCAGCGCCAGCCGCCAGCCGTTCAGCGCCAGCATGGGCAGCCGGGAGAACTCGCTGATCTCGTTCCATTTCACATGCCAACCCCAGGGCACGAAAGCCATACCGACATGGTAGAGGATGAGCAGCGCGAAGGCCGCGATGCGCAGCCAGTCCATGCCGAAATGGCGGCCGGATATCGGGTCGGGCAGCGGGTTTGTGTCCATGCCCCGAGGATTAGGCGAAGCACCGCCCGCTCTGCTATCTCTAGGCCATGAACGGGGGAGCGGCAGGGATGGATGGCACCGGACCGGGGACAAGCGGCGGGCCGCGAGGGACGAACGGCAATCGCTATCTCGTCCTGCTGGGCGTGGTGGCGGCGTTGCTGGTCTATGCGGCGCTGCAGCTGTGGGCCAATGTCGGGTCGAGGCTGACCGATAGCGAAGGCAGCGCCGATCCACAGACCGTCTGGACGCTCGAACTGACCAGCTTTGCCGCATGGTGCATCGTCGTCCTGCTGCTGTGGCGCACGATCCCGCATATGCTGCCGCCGCGCCGCAGCTGGCCCGTCGCAGCGGTCCTGCTGGTGGTGGGTGCCCCCATCGCCTCGGCGGTGCATGTCGGCCTCATGGTCGGCCTGCGCGAGATCGCTTGGGCGCTTGCGGGCGGGGACTACCATTTCCCCGAAGGGATGCGCGGTTTCCCCTATGAATTGCGCAAGGACATTGCCGACTATGCCCTGCTGGCTGCGATTGCCGCGGCACTCCATTGGTACACGCTGCGTCCGGCCCCCGGGCACGGGGCCAGCGCCGAGCGCGTCCTCGAGATATCCGACGGCAGCCGCCGCATCCGCGTGCCGCTTGCCTCCATCGACCGGATCGAGGCCGCCGCGAATTACGTGGAAATCCACGCGCAGGGCAAGACCTACCTATACCGCGCAACGATGGCGGCGGTGGAAGCCGAACTGGGCCCCGCCTTCGCGCGCATCCACCGGAGCCGTCTCGTCCGCCGCGATGCCGTGCGCGCGATCGAGAGCGGACAGAGCGGGGACTTCACCGTCACGCTGGCAAATGGCGAGCGCGTGCGCGGCAGTCGGCGCTATCGCGACGCCCTCGTCTAGCAGCGTCATTGCCCCTTCACACTGGGGGCTCTATATTGCCGCACATGTCTTCAATTCGTCCCTGGCGCACTATCGAGCGCCGACCGTCCCGCCAGATCATGGTCGGCAACGTCCCCGTCGGCGGCGATGCCCCGATTACCGTGCAGACCATGACCAACACGACGACCGAGGATGTCGGCGCGACGATCGACCAGATTCGTCGCTGCGAGGATGCCGGGGCGGACATCATCCGCGTGTCTTGCCCCACGGCGGAATCGACCGAACATTTCGACAAGATCACCGCGGCGGCCAATGTCCCGATCGTCGCCGACATCCATTTCCACTACAAACGCGCGCTCGAAGCGGCGGACAAGGGCGCCGCCTGCCTGCGGATCAATCCGGGCAATATCGGCAGCAGCGAGCGCGTCGCCGAAGTCGTCCGCGCAGCGAAGGCCAATGGCTGCGCGATCCGCATCGGGGTAAATGCCGGCAGCCTGGAAAAGGACCTGCTCGAAAAATACGGCGAGCCCTGCCCCGAGGCGCTGATCGAAAGCGCGCTCGACCATATCAAGCTGCTGCAGGATCACGATTTCCACGAATACAAGGTCGCGGTGAAGGCGAGTGACGTATTCCTCGCGGTCGCCGCTTATCACGGGCTCGCCGAAGCGGTCGATTGCCCGCTCCATCTCGGCATTACCGAAGCGGGCGGACTGATCGGCGGCACCGTCAAGAGCTCGATCGGCATCGGCAGCCTGCTGTGGGCGGGCATTGGCGACACGATCCGCGTTTCGCTTTCCGCCGAACCCGAACAGGAAGTGAAAGTCGGCTTCGAAATGCTCAAGGCGCTGGGCCTGCGCACCCGCGGCGTGCGCGTGGTGTCCTGCCCCAGCTGTTCGCGCCAGGGGTTCGATGTCATCCGCACGGTCGAGACGCTCGAAAAACGGCTCGAGCATATCAAGACGCCGATGAGCCTCTCGGTGCTCGGCTGCGTGGTCAACGGCCCCGGCGAAGCGCGCGAAACCGACATCGGCATCACCGGCGGCGGCGCGGGCAAGCACATGGTGTTCCTCTCGGGCGTGACCGACCATCATGTGAAGAGCGAAGACATGCTCGACCACATCGTCTCGCTGGTCGAAGCCAAGGCCGCGCAGATCGAGGCAGGCGAGGCGGTTGCCTTCGATCCGCACGCCCCGCAGCCTGCCGAAGCGGCGGAATAGGCACTTTACGCCAAATTAAGCCCGATCGCGCATGCTGGCGCCATGCGCGAGGCCATCTTTCTTGCCATTGCCATGCTGGCCTTCGTCGGTGCCGCTTTCGTGCCCGGCGGCGCAATCGATTCGGCGACCGAGGGCGCAGAAGACTTCGCGAGCGAAAAGACATCCGACCCCGCCGCTCTGGATCGCCATTCGAACAGCAGCGCCAGCTATGCGAGCTGGGCCGCGGGCGCGACCGAACTGCCGCGTGCAGCGGACGGACATTTTTACGCCGACACGCGGATCAACGGATCGCAGGTTGAATTCTTGGTCGATACCGGCGCGACCAAGGTCGCACTGACCGGCAGCGATGCGCGCGCAGCGGGGCTCTACTGGTCCGATGCCGATGTGCACGAGGTCGCCCGCGGGGCTTCGGGGCCCGTCTATGGCGTCAGCGTCACGCTCGACCGCGTTACGCTTGGCGGGCACGAAGCGCGCGATGTCGCGGCGATTATCGTGCCCGAAGGCCTCAGCGTGTCGCTGCTTGGCCAGAGCTTCCTGTCGACCATCCACCCGGTCCGCATCGAACACGATCGCATGGTGCTGGGCGAATAGCTGCGCCGTTTCGCCGCAATATTCATGACGTGGCCAGCACAAGGCTGTTAAGGTGCCCAAGATGAAACGTCGCGATATTCTCAAAGGCTCGCTTGCCGCCGGTGCGGCGCTGACCCTGCCCGCGCGCCTGTTCGCACAGGTCAATCCCACCGCCGCGCGCGATGCGCAGCTGATGGCGATCGCGCGCGATGAACTCGCGCGGACGGGCAGCAACATCTGGCGCAAGGATGTGGTCGGCATCGCCGATTTCGGGCTGCATTCGGCGCAGAAGCGGTTCCATTTCGTCGATCTCGCGAACGAACGCGTGGAGAGTTTCCATGTCAGCCACGGTACCGGTTCCGACGGCGAACACGACGGCTGGCTCAAGCGCTATTCCAATATCGAGGGCAGCGAAGCCTCCAGCCGCGGCGCGTTCATGACGCGCAGCTGGTATGTCGGGCGCTACGGCACCTCGCTCCGGCTCGACGGGCTCGATCCGACCAATTCCAACGCGCTGCCGCGCGCGATCGTGATGCACCAGGCGAATTACGCCACCCCCGGCCACGTCGATCGCTTTGGCCGGTTAGGCCGCTCGAACGGGTGCTTCGCGATGGGGCCCGAACAATTCGACCGTGCGCTGATCGACCTGTCGGGCGGCCGCCTGCTGGTCGCGGGCAGTTATGGCATTGCCGAAGACGGCAGCCGCGTCACGCCGCCGGTCGCGCAATACGACCTGCTGCAGAATGACCACGGCGGCACGTTCGAACGGACCAATCCGGGCGTCTACTAACCCCTTCAGGTCGTCTGCAGGTCGTCGACGATCTCCACCACTTCTTCGCTTGTCTTGCGCGCCCGGTCACGCTCGCGCGGGGCGTCGAGCGCGGCCAGTACCGGCGCATCGCGATCGTAGATGTCGGCGAACTTGGTCAGATTGCCGTTAACGTCCACCCCATAGGTGAAATAGGTAATGTAGACCGGCCACTGCTTTTCCATCGGATAGCGTGTGTAGGTCCCGCTGGCAGTGATTTCTGACACTTCCTGCTGGATGACCGGCAGATCCTCGCGCGTTTCGGCATTGCCCAGCATCGCCATCGTCATCGCCAGTTCGCGTGCGCCCTGCACGCGGATGCAACCGTGGCTGAGCGCGCGATTGTCCTGGTTGAACAGCGCCTTGGCGGGCGTGTCATGGAGGAAGATCGCATGCTCGTTGGGCATGTCGAGCTTCATCAGGCCGAGCGAATTGCCCGCCCCCGGCTGCTGCACCACGCTGACCCAGCCATTCGCGCCCTTGGTCGCCTTGTAGCCATTGGCGCGCGCCCAGGCGGGGTTGTTGAGCACTTTCGCGCCCAGTCCTTCGCCCTTCACGATCGATTGCGGCACCGTCCAGGTCGGGTTGAAGATCACCGCCTCGACCATTTCGGAGAGTTGCGGCGTGGCGGTGCGACCGGCCTTGCCCACCACAACGCGGTAATTCTT
This sequence comes from Qipengyuania sp. HL-TH1, assembly GCF_036365825.1. Classification (NCBI taxonomy): domain Bacteria; kingdom Pseudomonadati; phylum Pseudomonadota; class Alphaproteobacteria; order Sphingomonadales; family Erythrobacteraceae; genus Qipengyuania; species Qipengyuania profunda. The sequence continues at coordinate 100,938 of NZ_CP142675.1, read as the reverse complement.
GATGATCCGGTCGTTCACCGTCAGCCGCAGCTGGTATTCGGGGACGTTGGTCAGCAGGTACTGCTTGCCCAGATCGCGCGCCAGCCAGCGCCAGCGATCCATGTTCGCGCGGATCAGCTTGCGCTTTGCCGGATCGGTGGTCTTCGCCAGCTCGGTCTTGAGCCGCGCATAGTCGGGCGACACCGGATTGAGCGCAGCCAGCGTACCCGCGATATCGCTACTCTCGACCGCCTGTTCGAGCAGGCGATGCGACGGCAGCACATCGGGGTCGGGATCGACCACGAACCACTGCCGCCGCGCGTCCATCGGCGTGCGCCCGTCGCGCAGATCCTCGACCAGCCAGATGAAGATCTGGCTCGCGATGTCATTCAGCGCCGCGCCTTCGCCCGCGGCGATTGCAGCGGACAGCTCGGCACTGCGGTAATCCGCAGGCACCAGCCCCTCGGCTTCGACAGTGGGGATGAAGGCCAGCAGCTTTTTCGCCTGCGGGATGCTCCATTCGCGGACCATCACCGGCAATTGCTGGACCACTTCGCCCGAGCTCGTACGAATATCGTCGAAGCTGTCCTCGACGCTCGACGGCGGCGCGCCTGTAGGAACGCCGGCTGTGTAATCGGGCAGTTTCTCGGTTACCTTCGCCGGTTCGGGCGGCAGCAGGTCTTCGGGCGCATTGTCCTGCGCCATTACCGAAGTTGCACACAGCGCCGCACCCATTGCGGAGCCAAAAATCAGACGGAAGCGTGTCATAAGTCCTACCAGATGCACCCCGCGCCCCTGTAGCGCGTATGGGGGGATATTAGTCCAATGCGCCAAGCTAATCCAATATCCCGGCTTTCGCAGTGCTGAATTACCGGTGACGGTTGCAGGATGCGCGGATAGAGCCGTGCGGTGACCCGCGACCATGTCCTGCTTCCTGTCTTCATGGCCGCACTGGCGGTTGCCAGCCTGTCGCTGATGGATGCCTTCATGAAGAGCGCCGCATTGGCGGTAGGGGCGCTCACCGCCTCGTGGCTGCGGTCGGTAATCGGGACGGGAATTGCGCTGCCGCTATGGCTGGCGCGCGGCGGCCGCTGGCCGCAGCGGCATGTGCTCAAGCTGCATCTGCAGCGCTCGGTGGTCGCCACCTTCATGGCACTGGCTTTTTTCTATGCGCTGACCAAGCTGCCGCTGGCGGAAGCGATCGCGATCAGTTTCATTGCCCCGCTGATCGCGCTCTATCTCGCGCGTATCCTGCTGGGCGAAACCATCCGCCGCGAAGCGATCGCGGCGTCGCTGCTCGGTTTCGCGGGGACGCTGGTCATTGTCGGCGGCAAGATCGGGCAGGCCGATTTCGACCGCGACGCCGCGCTTGGGCTCGCCGCCATGCTCTTCTCGGCACTGCTCTATGCCTATGGGTTCATCCTTATCCGGCGCCAGTCGCAGGTTGCCGGCCCGGCCGAGATCGCCACCTTCCATTCGGGTGTTTCGGTGGTCCTGCTGGGCGTGGCCGCGCCGTTCGTGTTCGAAATGCCCGATAGAGCCACTTTGATCGATCTTGGCGCCGCCGCGGCGCTGACCGTGGCCGGGGCGATGGCTTTTGCCTGGGCCTATGCCCGCGCCGAGGCGCAAGTGCTGGTCCCGCTCGAATATTCGGGTTTCCTGTGGGCTTCCCTGTTCGGCTGGCTGTTCTTTGCCGAGCAGCTCACTCTGCCGACCGTGATCGGAACGGCGATCATTATCGCATCGTGCTGGCTGGCGACCCGCAGGCCCCGCGCGGCAGCGATGCCCCAGCTGCCCTAGCGCGCCTGTTCGACTGCAGCGGCGCGAACCGGCTGGTCGGCAAAGGTGAAAGCGGCGGTAAAGCATCCCGCCACGCCCAATGCGACCGCGGTGATGGCGATCCGCAAGGACCGGCGAGACCTGTCGCGGGCATCGAAAAACGAAGGCATTCAAATTACTCCTCATGCGGCCCTGGTGCCGGTGCGGGGTCAACGCCCCGATTCTGGCACACCAAGCGCACAAATCGCGCAAGGGTTCCTGCGAATACGCGATGTTGCACCGCCGCACACTTGATTTTTGCGGCGTTCCGGCGCAGGTGCGCGGCACATTCTGCAGTCCCGGCCATTGGGCAGGTGACGGCTCTCAAAAGAAAGGATCAACGCGCGCATGACCCAGGTCGGTAAGGACACGCTCGGAACCCGCTCAACCCTCACCGTGAACGGCAAGGACTACGCTTATTATTCCTTCGCCAAGGCGGAAGAAAAGATCGGCGACGTGTCGAAGCTGCCCTTCAGCCTGAAGGTCCTGCTCGAGAACATGTTGCGCTTCGAGGACGGCGGCTTCACCGTATCGACCGATGACGCGCAGGCGATCGCCGACTGGCAGAAGAACCCGGCGACCGGCAAGGAAATCCAGTACCGCCCGGCGCGCGTGCTGCTGCAGGATTTCACCGGCGTGCCCTGCGTGGTCGACCTTGCCGCAATGCGCGATGCAATTTCCAAGCTCGGCGGTGACACCGCCAAGATCAACCCGCAAGTTCCCGTGAACCTCGTGATCGACCACTCGGTCATGGTCGACGAGTTTGGCCATCCCAAGGCGTTCGAAAAGAACGTCGAGCTCGAATATGCCCGCAATGCGGAGCGTTACGACTTCCTCAAATGGGGATCGAAGAGCTTCGAGAACTTCTCCGCCGTGCCCCCGGGCACCGGCATCTGCCATCAGGTGAATCTCGAGTATATCGGCAAGGGCGTATGGTCGACCGATGACCCCGACGGTAATGCGGTCGCCTATCCCGACACCTGCGTCGGCACCGACAGCCACACCACCATGATCAACGGCCTCGGCGTGCTGGGCTGGGGTGTCGGCGGGATCGAAGCCGAAGCCGCCATGCTCGGCCAGCCGATCTCGATGCTGATCCCCGAAGTGGTCGGCTTCAAACTGACCGGCGCGATGGCCGAAGGCGTCACCGCCACCGACCTCGTGCTGACCTGCGTGCAGATGCTGCGCGAAGTCGGCGTGGTTGGCCGGTTCGTGGAATTCTACGGCGACGGCGTCGCCAATCTCAGCCTCGCCGACCGTGCGACGATCGCCAATATGGCGCCCGAATACGGCGCGACCTGCGGGTTCTTCGGCATCGACGAGAAGACGCTCGAATACATGCGCCTCACCGGCCGCGACGAGGAAACCATCGCGCTGGTCGAAGCCTATTCGAAAGAACAGGGCATGTGGTTCACGCCCGAGGCCGAGCCGGTCTTCACCAAGACGCTCGATCTCGACGTGTCCAAGGTCGTCCCCAGCCTCGCGGGTCCCAAGCGTCCGCAGGACCGCGTCGCGCTGCCGCAGGTCGACGAGCTGTTCAATTCGGATCTCGAGAAGATCTACAAGAAGAGCGCGCCAGTCCGCGTCGAAGTCGAAAACACGCATCACGATATCGGCGATGGCGACGTGGTGATTGCCGCGATCACCAGCTGCACCAACACCTCCAACCCCGATGTGCTGATCGCTGCCGGCCTCGTCGCCAAGAAGGCGCATGAAAAGGGCCTCAAGCCCAAGCCGTGGGTCAAGACCAGCCTCGCACCCGGATCGCAGGTGGTCACCGACTATCTGGTCAAATCCGGCCTGCAGGAAGACCTCAACGCCATGGGCTTCGATCTTGTCGGCTATGGCTGCACCACCTGCATCGGCAACTCGGGCCCGCTCGCCCCGCCGATCAGCAAGGCGATCAATAATAACGACATCGTCGCCGCCAGCGTCCTGTCGGGTAACCGCAATTTCGAAGGCCGCGTGTCGCCCGACGTGCGCGCCAACTTCCTTGCCTCGCCGCCGCTGGTGGTCGCCTATTCGATCCTCGGCACGGTGACCAAGGACATCACCGACACCCCGGTCGGCCAGGACCAGCAGGGCAATGACGTGATGCTTGCCGACATCTGGCCGAGCAATGCCGAAGTACGCGAACATCGCGCCGCCAATATCGACCGCGAGATGTTCGTCACCCGCTATGCCGACGTCTACAAGGGCGACGAGCACTGGCAGGCGATCAATGTCGAAGCCAGCGACACCTATCGCTGGAATCCGACGAGCACCTATGTCGCCAGCCCGCCCTTCTTCGAAGACATGGAGATGACGCCTGCGCCGGTGACCGACATCACCGACGCGAAGCCGCTGGCGATTCTCGGCGATTCGGTCACCACCGACCACATCTCGCCCGCCGGTTCGATCAAGGAAGACAGCCCTGCGGGTTCCTATCTGCAGAGCCACCAGGTCGCCAAGCAGGACTTCAACTCCTACGGCTCGCGCCGCGGCAACCACGACGTGATGATGCGCGGCACCTTCGCCAACATCCGCATCAAGAACGAAATGGTCCCCGGGGTCGAAGGCGGCGTGACGACCTACAATGGCGAACAGATGCCGATCTACGATGCGGCAATGAAGCACAAGGAAGACGGCACCCCGCTGGTAGTCGTTGCCGGCAAGGAATACGGCACGGGTTCGAGCCGCGACTGGGCGGCCAAGGGCACCATCCTGCTGGGCGTCAAGGCGGTGATGGTCGAAAGCTACGAGCGTATCCACCGCTCGAACCTGATCGGGATGGGCGTACTGCCGCTGCAGTTCAAGGATGGCGATACGCGCAACACGCTGGGCCTGACCGCGACCGACAGCTTCACGATCAAGGGCCTCGCCGATCTCAGCCCGAGCCAGGACGTTGAAGTCGAGGTGACCCGCGAGGACGGCTCGACCTTCAGCTTCACCGCGCTGTGCCGCATCGATACTGCGAACGAAATGGAATATTACCGCAATGGCGGCATCCTCCATTACGTCCTGCGCAAGCTCGCCGCGGCCTGATCCGACAGGTACGGTAGCGCTCCGGTAGCATGTCGGTCTTTGACCGCCTGTCACAGCTGCTGGGGCGCGCCGAACCCGATCCGCAGGCCGATCCCGCCATCATGCGCGCGATCGGCACTACGGTTCGCGAACGGCTGCTGGCCGACCCGCGCGTCGAACCGCGTGGCGGGGGGAAAGCCGACCTGTTCCTGATGCGCGGACTGCTGACACAGCAGCAATGCCGCAAGCTGATCGCGGTGATCGACAGCCGCATCCAGCCATCGGTGCTGTTTTCGGACAAGGCATCGCCGCGCGGACGCACCAGCTCGACCCACTTCTTCGCCAAGGACATGCCTGAAACGAAGACGCTGGCGCGCAAGATCGGTGCGGTCACCGGCATCGCGCCGGTCCATGCCGAGCCGCTACAAGGCCAGCGCTATCGCGAAGGCGAGGAATATCGCCACCACCGCGACCATTTTCGCCCCGACCGACCGCACTGGCAGGTCGAGCGGCGACGCGGCGGGCAGCGCAGCTGGACCGCGATGGTCTATCTCAATGCGGTAGAAAGCGGCGGCGAAACCGAGTTTCCCGAGCTCGACCTCAAGATCGTTCCCGAACCCGGCCTGCTGGTGATGTGGGACAATATGGATCGCAGCGGGCAGCCCAACCGCGCGACGCGGCATGCCGCGCTACCCGTTGGCGCAGGCACGAAATACGTCGTGACGCAGTGGTATCGGCAAGGCGAATGGAGCCTCAGCCAGCGCGATTGAGCGCGGTCGGCGTTGGCCTTAGGCCGCGCGTTTGATGCGGAACTTGCGGCGTCCGAGGATCGCGGCGGCGGCAAAGCCGAACAGCGCCATCATCGGCGGGGCGGGCACATCGGTGCCGCTGCTGCTGCCCGAGGTCGACGAACTGGTCGAAGACGAGGTCGAGCTCGATGTCGAGGTGGAAGACGAGGTCGAACTCGAGCTCGACGTGCTGGTCGAGGAGGAGCTGCTCGTGCTGGTGGTAACGTTGCCGCTCGAGGTCGAGACCTCACCGGTCGAAGTCGAAACGCTGCCGGTAGAGGTCGACACTTCGCCCGTGGAGGTCGAAACTTCACCGGTGGAGGTCGAGATCGACCCGGTCGAGGTCGAGGTCGACGTGCCACCGGTCGAGGTGGTCGTGGAGACGTCGACGATCACATCGGGCGTGTCGCCGCCGGTGGTGGTGGTCGAATTGACGATCACGCTGCCGCCGCCGCTCGATCCGGAGAAGAAGCCGCCGAAGAAACCGCCGCCGCCGAAGCCGCCGCCACCCGAAGTGCTGCTTCCGCCGATCGAGCGCGATGCGCCGCCACCGCGTACCGGCGCGGCTGCGGGCAGCGGCGGGACGGGAACGGGCGCCATCGCCTGGCGATAGACGGGCGGGCAGATATTGTTCGGGCTGTTGGCCGCTGCGGGCGAATCGGCGGGCACGCATTCGACGGGGCGCGGAATCGTCCGGGCCCGCGGCACGGTCGGCCGGGGTACGGCGCGCGGGGTCGCCTGCTTGACGTATTTGACCGATTTCGATTTATATTGCGGATTGTCGGAGATCGGACGCTCGGCGACATGTACCGCACCGCCCGCAAGCAGCGCGCCACCCGCCGCGGTGGCCGAGAGTTTGGCGAGAGCTGACTTGACCGACATAACCATGACTTCCTGTTGCGACCGAGGAAAAGGGTTCTTTTTCCGTCCCTTACCACGATCCGGATGTACTCCGGCGAATCCCTTCCTCGGGGACTCGCCAATCTTTACGTTTCGCGGTACGCCTAGAAAGTAAATTTTTCGCCGAAATGCGAGCTTTGCGCAAGCCCCGTCCCGTTTCGGGACCGACTAGCGGTGCTTTCCTACCGCTGTGGTAACCTCATTTGTCGAACATGTTTCCCTGCGGTGTGGACGGCGGGGCAAGGCCCAAGTGCAGCCAGCCGCCGTCGTTGAGACAGCGCCCGCGTGCGGTCCGCGCGATCAGGCCGAGCTGGATGAGATAAGGCTCGATCACCTCCTCGACCGTGTCGCGCGGCTCGCTGAGACCCGCCGCGAGCGTTTCCACCCCGACCGGCCCGCCCTTGTAGGTGGTGGCGATCATGGTGAGATAGCGCCGGTCCATCGCGTCGAGACCGAGGCCATCGACTTCGAGCCGGGTGAGCGCATCGTCGGCCACGCGGCTGGTCACCACCGCCTCGCCCAGCACGCTGGCGAAATCGCGCACGCGGCGCATCAGCCGTCCCGCCACGCGCGGCGTCCCGCGGCTGCGGCGGGCGATCTCGCGCGCGCCGCCCTCGTCGATCCCCATGCCGAGCAGCCCCGCACCGCGCGTAACGACGCGGAGCAGTTCGTCCTCGGTGTAGAAGTTCAGCCGCACGGGGATACCGAACCGGTCGCGCAGCGGCGTGGTCAGCAAGCCCTGCCGCGTGGTCGCGCCGACCAGCGTGAACGGCGGCAGGTCGATCCGCACGCTGCGCGCAGATGGTCCCTCGCCGATGATGATATCGAGCGCGCGGTCTTCCATCGCCGGGTAAAGCACTTCCTCGACCACCGGATTGAGCCGGTGGATCTCGTCGATGAAGAGCACATCGTTGGGCTCGAGATTGGTCAGCAGCGCGGCAAGGTCGCCCGCCTTGGCGATTACCGGCCCGCTGGTGGCGCGAAAGCCGACGCCCAGTTCCTTGGCGACGATCTGCGCCAGCGTGGTCTTGCCGAGGCCGGGCGGACCGAAGAACAGCACATGGTCCATCGCCTCGCCGCGGCCCTTCGCGGCCTCGACGAACACGCGCAGGTTCTCGCGCGCCGCCTTCTGCCCGACGAATTCGGCAAGGCTCTTGGGGCGCAGCGCAGCGTCGGGGTCTTCGGCCTGGCGGTCGGGGGAGTGGATGGGGACGGGTTCGGTCATTGAGGCGCTCTACCAAGCTGGAAGATGTATCCTGCAACCGGTTCGGAACGACGGAGACAGAACCGTTCTCGACCCAATCCGTCACCCTGAACTTGTTTCAGGGTCCATGTCGCGACACGCTCCCCGTCATGCAAGTTGATCGCGATCCCTGCGTCTACATCCTCGCCAGCCAGCCGCGCGGGACGCTGTATATCGGCGTGACAAGCAGCCTCATCCAACGGCTCTACCAGCACCGGCAAGGCATCACTGGTGGTTTCACCAGCCGCTACGGAGTCCACCGTTTGGTCCGCTTCGAGATGTTCGGCGCCATGGAGCTTGCAATCATGCGCGAGAAACAATTGAAGCGTTGGCACCGTCAATGGAAAATCAATCTGGTCGAACGAGACAATCCGCATTGGGTAGATCTTGCGATCGACCTTGGGTTTGATCCGCTTGCTCCGAGCAGAGCGAAAGATGGATCCTGAAACGAGTTCAGGATGACGGAGGCTTGAGGTTTTCTCTTTCCTCAAAACGGGTTCACCGTGTAGCCCGCCTGCTGCAATTGAGCATGCGCAGTCATGGCGGAGAGCGCGAGTTCGACCCCCGGGATGAAGTCCGCCTTGGCCACGCCATGCGCCGCCGCGCTCTGGCCGCAGACGATGAAGCGCACGCCGTAGTCGAGCAGCTGCGTCACCATGTAGTGCGAGCCATTGCCTGCCTCATCGTCGAGCAGATCGTGCACCGCCTTGCCGTGGACGACCACCGCGACCCGCATGTTCACCGGGTCGACCGCGTGCGAAGCATGCATGTTGATGAACCGCGCGGCGCTTTCGAACCCGCGGTTGCGCCTGCCTGCATCGGCCTGTTCGGCGACGTCGAAGGCAATCGCGAATTCAGTGTCGGGGGCGAAGGTGCCGATGCCTTCGACCGGCGCGTGGGCACCGAACTCCTCGAAGATCGGCCCGGTGCGAAAGGCGCTCATGTCCTGTGCGCTGGCCGCAGTGGCCTGCAGCGCACCCGCAGCTGCCAGAATAGTGAAACGTATCGCCGTCATCGTCATCCTGCCGCCTTCTTCAATGCCACGCGGATCAACTCGCCCTCGCCCGCGCCCTCGCCCAGTTCGCCCTGCGCCGCGGCAACCGCGCGCGCGGCGACTGCAGGCTTGAAGCCGAGGTTCTCCAGCGCGCTCACCGCGTCGGCACTGGCGCCGCCTGCCGGGCTTACCCCCGGACCAGCGCCCGCCGTACCGCCACCCGGCAGCGCACCCGCCTTGTCCTTCAATTCATTGACGATCCGCCCCGCCAGCTTCGGCCCGACGCCGTTGGCGCGCGCGACCGTGGCGGCATCGCCCTGCGCGCAGGCCTGCTGCACTTCGCCGATCGACAGCGCCGAGAGGATTGCCAGCGCGACCTTGCTGCCCACCCCCTGCACCTGCGTCAGCAGGCGGAACCAGTCACGCTCCGCCGCCTCAGCGAAACCGAGCAGCCGCATGTCGTTCTCGCTTACCTGCAGATCGGTAAAGACAGTGCAGGCTTCGCCCACCTCGCCCAGCGCGGCGAGCGTCTTGGACGAGCAGTGCACCAGATAGCCGACGCCCGCGACGTCGATCACCGCCCAGTCGGTACCGGTTTCGTCGAGCAGGCCCTTCAGCTTCGCAATCATGGTTTGTTCTTGGGCGTCAAGAAGGATTTGGTCCAGCGAGAATGGACAGGCGCCCACAGTTGCGGGCATGAGATGCGCCATGAGCTGGAATACATTCGGACGGACGCTGCGCTTCACCACCTGGGGCGAGAGCCACGGACCCGCGATTGGTGCGGTGGTCGATGGGTGCCCGCCGGGGCTGGCACTGGCCGAGGAAGACATCCAGCCCTTCCTCGATGCGCGCAAGCCGGGGCAGAACAAGTTCACCACCCAGCGCAAGGAACCCGATGCGGTGCGCATCCTGTCGGGCGTGTTCGAAGGCACCACCACGGGCACGCCGATCTCGCTGCTGATCGAGAACACCGACCAGCGGTCGAAGGATTATTCCGAGATCGCCAACACCTACCGCCCCGGCCATGCCGATTACGCCTATGATGCGAAATACGGGCTGCGCGACTATCTCGGCGGCGGGCGCAGCAGCGCACGCGAAACCGCGATGCGCGTGGCCGCGGGCGCAGTGGCGCGGCTGGTCATCCCCGAGGTTTCGATCCTCGCCTATGTCGCCGAAATCGGCGGCGATGCGGTGGACCCGGCGAATTTCGATGCCGACGAGATCGCGCGCAATCCCTTCTGGTGCCCCGATGCCGCCGCCGCGAAACGCTGGGAGGCGCTGGTCGACGAGGCACGCAAGGCGGGGTCCTCGCTGGGCGCGGTGGTCGAATGCGTCGCCACCGGTGTGCCCGCCGGATGGGGCGCGCCGATCTATGCCAAGCTCGACAGCGATCTGGCGGCGGGGATGATGAGCATCAATGCGGTCAAGGGCGTCGAGATCGGCGACGGCTTTGGCGCGGCGCGGCTGACCGGCGAACAGAACGCCGACCCGATGCAGCCCGGCAATGACGGCCCGCGCTTCGCTGCCAACCACGCCGGGGGGATTGCGGGGGGCATTTCGACCGGCCAGCCGGTTACCTGCCGCGTCGCGTTCAAGCCGACCAGTTCGATCCTCACGCCCGTGGACAGTATCACACGCGGCGGCGAGGCGACCGAAGTGCGCACCAAGGGGCGGCACGATCCCTGCGTCGGCATTCGCGGCACGCCGGTGGTCGAAGCGATGATGGCGCTGGTTCTGGCCGACCACAAGCTGCTGCACCGGGCGCAATGCGGCTGAAACGCGCGTAGGCTGCTCCATATGGCAACCCTATTGCCCTGTTCGAACAAGCGGGTAGGAAGGCCCTGTGACACCCGGCAAGCATCCCCAGGAAGAGGAACGGCTGCGCGAACTGCGCCGCTATGGCATTCTCGATACCGAACGCGAGCGCGATTTCGACGAGATCGTCGAACTGGCTTCCGAACTGTGCGGCAAGGCGGTCTCGGTGGTGAATTTCATCGATGACGACCGCCAGTGGTTCAAGGCCGAAGTCGGCCTCGGCGTGCGCTCGACCCCGCTCGACACCAGCCTGTGCGGCCATGTCATCCTGCAGGACGATTTCGTCGAGATTCCCGACACGCTGGCCGATCCGCGCATGGCGGACAATCCGCTGTGTACCGAGGAGCCGGGGTTCCGTTTCTACGCGGGCGCGGTGCTCAAGGGCGCGAACGGCCTGCCGCTCGGCACGCTCTGCGTGCTCGATCACAGTCCCGGCACGCTCAACGACACCCAGCGCCGCGTGCTGAAGGTCCTCGCACGGCAGGTCATGCGCGAGCTCGACCTGCGGCTGTCACTCGAGCGCGAAACCGCGCTGCGCCGCGAGATCGACCACCGGGTCAAGAACTCGCTCGCCTCGTTGGGGGCGATCCTCGCGATGCAGGCGCGGCGGTCGGACGACCCCGCAGTGCGCGCGGTGCTCGAGGAAGCCGGCGGGCGCGTCCGCGCGCTTGCCTCGCTGCATGCCGAGCTGCACGGCTTCGACGATGGCCGCAGCGTCGATATCTCGTCGCTGTTCAACCGGGTCGAAACCGATTTCCGCCAATTGCTGCCCAAGGGCATCCAGCTTGCCATCACGGTCAAGGGCGACCGCGCAAGCGCGGAACTGGCCAATGCACTGCTGCTGACAGTCAACGAATTCGTCTCCAACGCGCTGAAGCACGGATTTCCCGATGGCACGGGGACGATTGCGGCACGGATCGCGGTCAATGCCGAAGGCTGGTCGCTGGTGTGCAGCGACAATGGCGGCGCCGATGCCGAAGCGGCCGATCGCGCAGCGGCGGGAGCGGGTCTGGGCACGCGCGTGATCGCCTCGCTCGCGCATTCGATCGGCGCGCAACCTGCCTGGTGTGCAGTGGATGGCGGGATGCAGCTGACCCTGCGCGGCGAGCGTCAGGACGACAGCTGAGCCGCGCGTCGAAGCTTTCGCAGCCGGAAAACATCGTTCCACGTCTGTGATAGAAAATTCCGATGCTCGCAATCGCAACATATCGCTTTTGTGCATCGCAACAATGCCTATCTGACACTCTCGAGTTTCAACCCGAACAACGGAGTACACCCATGGGTATCATCGGATCGCAGATCAAACCGTTCACCGCCACCGCCTTCCAGGCCGGCAAGGACTTTTTCGAAGTCACCGACGAAGACGTGAAGGGCAAGTGGGCCATTTTCTTCTTCTACCCGGCCGACTTCACTTTCGTATGCCCGACCGAGCTCGAAGACCTCGGCGAGCAGTATGCGATGCTCCAGAAGATGGACGTCGAAGTCTATGGCGTGTCGACCGACACCCATTTCAGCCACAAGGCTTGGCACGACACCTCGGAAAAGATCGGCAAGCTGCAGTTCCCCTTCCTGGGTGACCAGAACCACGTTCTCGCGCGCAATTTCGACGTGCTGCGCGAAGGCGTCGGCCTGGCCGATCGTGCCACCTTCGTGGTCGATCCCGATGGCGTAATCCAGATCATGGAACAGACCTGCGAAGGCGTCGGCCGCAATGCCAACGAACTCGCGCGCAAGATCAAGGCGGCACAGTACGTCCGCGCCAACCCCGGCCAGGTCTGCCCGGCGGCTTGGGAAGAAGGCAGCGACACGCTGGCTCCCTCGCTCGACCTCGTCGGCAAGATCTAGGCGTTAAGCCAAGCGAAAGATCGGGCGTCCTAGCGGCGCCCGCACAAGAGCCCGGGATTCGTCCCGGGTCACTGGAAGGCCCGGGGCACCCCCCTCCCCCCGCCCCGGGCCTTTTTCCTCCCGAATTTTCGAACGTCCGTTTCCCTTCCCGCCCGGAGTCCGCCCATGCTCGACGCAACGATGACCCAGCAACTCAAGACCTATCTCGCCAATCTGCGCGAGCCGGTCGAGCTCGTCGCCTCGCTCGGCGATGACGACAAGAGCGCGCAGACGCGCGAACTGCTCGAGGAAATATCCGCGCTGCACGATCTCGTCAGCGCGAGCTTCGACGGCACCGACGAGCGCAAGCCGAGCTTCATCATCCGCCGCGGCAGCGATGCGGAGAAATGGGTCCGCTTCGCCGGGCTGCCGATGGGGCACGAGTTTACCTCGCTGGTGCTCGCGCTGTTGTGGGCCGGCGGGCATCCGCCCAAGGTCGATGCCGACCTGCTCGAACAGGTCCGCGGGCTGGAGGGCGATTTCAATTTCGAGATGTATTTCTCGCTGTCGTGCCACAACTGCCCCGACGTGGTGCAGGCGCTGACGCTGATGGCGCTGGAAAACTCGCGCATCACCGCGACGCTGATCGAGGGCGGCACGTTCCAGGACGAGGTCGAGCGCCGCGATATCATGGCGGTGCCCGCGACCTTCCTCAACGGCGAACCGTTCTATAACGGCAAGCTCGAACTGGCCGAAATCCTCGCCAAGATCGACAAGGGCAGCGAAGCCAAGGCCGCCGAGAAGCTGGCCGCCAAGGACCCGTTCGAAGTGCTGGTGGTGGGCGGCGGGCCCGCAGGCGCGGCGACCGCGATCTACACCGCGCGCAAGGGTTTTCGCACCGGGATCGCCGCCGAACGCTTCGGCGGCCAGCTGCAAGACACGCTCGGCATCGAGAACCTGCCCGGCACGCCCTATACCGAAGGGCCCAAGCTGGCGGGCGAGCTCAAGCGCCATGTCGGCGAATACGACATCGATGTGATGGACCTCGCGCGCGCGGTGAAGCTGGTGCCTGCCAAGCAGGAAGGTGGCCTGCACACGGTCGAACTGGGCAATGGCGCGCGTCTGAAAGCACGCAGCCTGATCCTCGCGACCGGTGCGCGCTGGCGCAATCTCGGCGTGCCCGGCGAAGCCGAATATCGCAACAAGGGCGTCGCCTATTGCCCGCATTGCGACGGTCCGCTGTTCAAGGGCAAGCGCATCGCGGTCATCGGCGGCGGCAATTCGGGCGTGGAAGCGGCGATCGATCTGGCCAAGATCGTCGGCCATGTGACGCTGGTCGAATATGACGACAAGCTGCGCGCCGACGAAGTGCTGCAGGCCAAGCTGCGCAGCATGGACAATGTCGAGATCGTCACCAGCGGCCAGACCACCGAGATCACCGGCCGTGACGGCAAGGTCGACGGGATGATCGTCAAGGACCGCGCAAGCGGCGATGAACGCCGTATCGAGCTCGAAGGCGTGTTCATCCAGATCGGTCTCGTGCCCAATACCGAGTGGCTGCAGGACAGCGGGCTCGAGCTGACCAAGCATGGCGAGATTGCCACCGACGAGGAAGGCCGCAGCAATCTGCCCGGTATCTTCGGCGCGGGCGATGTGACCGATGTGCCGTACAAGCAGATCGTGGTGGCAATGGGCGAAGGTTCGAAAGCGGGCCTGTCCGCTTTCGATTACCTGATCCGCACCGAACCGGTCGAGGACATCGCGCAAGCGGCCTAGACTTCTGCCTTTCCCCTCTCTGACTTGCGAATATATAGAATTGAAGTAGTATTCGCGAGTTGGGAGGGGGGCAAATTGACGAATAATAGAAAGTTTATATCGGCTTTGGCCGTGACGGCACTTACCGCATCCTGCACTGGCTCTGGGGATGACGGGCGTGGTCCAGCTAGTGGACCGGTAGAAACGCCGACGCCCGTCCTCACGCCGCCACCTCCACCGCCACCACCACCTCCTCCTCCGCCACCTCCACCGCCGCCGCCTCCACCGCCGCCAGTTCCCGATCCGCCACCCTCACCGACACCCACGTGGACGGCCTCGCCGGACCTGCCGCCCCGCACAGGCTCACAGCCTGTCCACATCGAGCCGATTGTCGCGGGAAGTTCCGGATACGATAGCTACGCGATGCTGGTGCAGGCCCATTCGGAGGCCGCAAACTGGCTCACCGGAGGCGACAGCGGCACGCTGACGGAAGAAGGGCTGCAGTCGATCCTGGGGGCGTGCGAGGAATTGAATGTCCGCCCCCGCGCTTGTGCTTCCAGAATTGTCAATCGCACCCGTCCCTTCGAGACCATGCGCGATGAGGCAGCGGCAGAGGCAGCACTGCTCTTGCGGGAATGCAGCGCATCGCAAACTCTCGGGGAATGCCGGCAGGATATCGAGGACGCCCGGTACGTCCGGGACCAGAACATCGGCCTAGCCGAACCGGCCACTCTCCAAATGCGCCAGTCCGAGCGGATTGATTGGCTGGTGTCGATAAAATCGACCGATCTCGAGTTCGATCCGGGTCGGCGCAACATCACCGTGGCCTCTCCGACCGAGGCCGAGCCTGACCGCCGCGCACGCGTCGAAAACGCAATCGTCTATACCGAGAACACCTGTTTCGTTCTGGAATACGACCCGCAGGAATTCAACGTGGCGGCAGATCGCAGCTGCCCGGAATACCGGGGTGGTTCCATTCCCTACGTTGCCAAGTGGAAGGTGAAGCCGCTGAAATCCGGTGAGCGCCAAATCTCCATCAGTGCGGTGTATGTGCGCGATGGCCGCGCATTCGGCACCGCAACGGTCCCGCCCAGCCCGTTCAAGATTGAGGTGGAAGACTGGAAAATAGCGTGGATCAAGGATCTTGAACTGTGGCAGCAGCTCCTCGCCGCAGTCGGACTGATATTTACCACGGTAATGGGGTGGAAAATCTGGCAGCTGTTTCGGGGACGGAATAAATCGGGTCCAGGCGAGGCATAGCGCGTCGTCCCGTGCTTCGCGCGCCTCGACGAGTGATCGCACAAGACAATCAATTCGACGCAATTAATCGATTGGACGAATTACAGGGATTGGCCCATTCCTTCATCTGTAAGATTTTCCGAGTCTAGATGGAGAGATGAACGATGGACGCTAAAACCGGTGAGATGAGTGGCTGCCCCTTCAGTGGCAACGGGGGCACGCGTGACCTCCTCGGTCGCAACAATCGCGACTGGTGGCCCGACCAGCTGCAGATCGAAATCCTCCAGACGGGTGGTCGTAATCCCGACCCGATGGGCGACGACTTCGATTATTGCGAAGCCTTCAACGCGCTCGACTATGCTGCGGTGAAGCGCGATCTGACCGCGCTGATGACCGACAGCCAGGAATGGTGGCCGGCGGATTACGGGCACTATGGCCCGTTCTTCATCCGCATGGCGTGGCACGCGGCGGGTACCTATCGCACCGGCGACGGCCGCGGCGGCGCCTCGAGCGGGCAGCAGCGCTTCGCCCCGCTCAACAGCTGGCCCGACAATGGCAATCTCGACAAGGCCCGGCGCCTGCTGTGGCCGATCAAGCAGAAATACGGCAAGCATCTCAGCTGGGCCGACCTGTTCGTGCTCACCGGCAATGTCGCGATCGAATCGATGGGCGGGCCGGTGTTCGGCTTCGGCGGCGGCCGCAAGGACGTGTTCGAGCCCGAACTGGTCTATTGGGGCTCGGAAGAAAAGTGGGTCGACGAGGGCGTCGAAACGCGCATCAATCCCGATGAGGGCAAGGCGCTCGAAAACCCGCTCGCGGCGATCCAGATGGGCCTGATCTACGTCAATCCCGAAGGCCCGGGCGGCAATCCGCACGATGCCGAAGGCATGGCGCGCGACATGCGCGAAACCTTCGCCCGCATGGCGATGAACGACGAGGAAACCGTCGCGCTGACCGCAGGCGGCCACGCTTTCGGCAAGTGCCATGGCGCAGCCCCGTCGGACACGTTCGGCGGCGGTCCCGAAGGCGAAGGCCTGCACTCGATGGGCTTTGGCTGGCTGACCGACCCCGAGGAAATCGGCAAGGGTCACATCACCACGTCGGGTATCGAAGGGGCATGGACCCCCAATCCGACGCAGTGGGGCAATGACTATTTCCGCCTGCTGTTCAAATATGACTACGAGCTCACCCAGAGCCCGGCAGGTGCGAACCAGTGGACCCCGATCAACCCCGAGCCGGAGGACATGGCGCCTGACGCGCGGGACCCGAACAAGAAGGTCCCGACGATCATGACCACCGCCGACATGGCGCTCAAGCGCGACCCCGAATATCGCAAGATTTCGGAACGCTTCCGCGACGACCAGGCGGCGCTCGACGATGCCTTTGCCCGCGCGTGGTTCAAGCTGACCCACCGCGATATGGGCCCCAAGGTCCGTTACCTGGGTCCAGACGTCCCTGCCGAAGAAATGATCTGGCAGGACCCGGTCCCCGCCGGAACCACACCTTCGGATAGCGCCGTGGCCGATTTCAAGAAGGCCGTGCTGGACAGCGGGCTGAGCGTTCGCGAACTGGTCAAGGCAGCCTGGGCTTCGGCTTCGACCTATCGCAATTCGGACCATCGCGGCGGCGCCAACGGCGCGCACATCCGCTTCGATGAGCTGAGGAACTGGAAGGTCAACGATCCCGAGGAACTGGGCAAGGTGCTGGCCAAGCTCGACGAGCTGCGCGGCGATATCTCGATGGCCGACGCCATCGTGCTGGGCGGCGCGGCGGCGATCGAGAAGGCGGCCAAGGACGGCGGCTTCGACATCACCGTACCGGTTACCACCGGCCGCGGCGATGCCCGTGAAGACCAGTTCGATGCCGAGAGCTGGGAGCCGCTCGAGCCCTTCGCCGATGGCTTCCGCAACTATCTCAAGACCAAGGCCGAGGTGAAAACCGAGGATATGCTGGTCGACCGGGCGCACCTGCTCGGCCTGTCGATGCCCGAAATGACCGTGCTGGTCGGTGGCATGCGCGGGCTGGGCGCAGTGTCCAAGCACACGCAGCACGGCAATAACATCGGCGTGCTGACCGATCGCCCCGGCGTGTTGTCGAACGACTTCTTCGTCAACCTGCTTCACATGGGCACGGTCTGGGAAGTGATCGACGAGAGCGGTGACGAGGAATTCGTCGGCAAGTGCCGTCTCAAGGGCGATGTCAAATGGCACGCCACCCGCACCGACCTCGTCTTCGGCTCAAACTCGCAATTGCGCGCCGTCGCCGAAGTCTATGCCGAGAACGGGCACGAGCGGAAGTTCGTCGACGATTTCGTCGCGGCCTGGACCAAGGTCATGGACGCCGATCGCTTTGACATCATGTATCAGAAGTATCATAATTGATGGACAGACGGCCTGGCTGGTCGTCCACCGAGAGCCCCCGACCACGTGTCGGGGGCTTTTTTGTTGTCTTCTCACCAACTTGCCCGCGAATCGCCGCGAGTAGGTGAACGGGACCGAGCGCGGTCTGAAGGCAGCCCAAGCGGGCGCAAGCGGCGCCAGTGCCGCTACGAGCTACCTAACTACCCAGCTATTTCGCGCCTCTGGCGGACAATTTGTCACATTTCGTGGGTTGTTGCCCCGCGCAGTCGCCGGCCCTGGGCCGTCCGATCAGCGTTCGCGCTTGAGGACGATATATAGCGCGCCGTCGCCGCCATGGCGCTGGTGCGCGCGGCGCACGGCGGCGATAGCGGAATGGTGGCTCGAGGCGGCCAGCCAGTCGAGCACCTTGGCGCGGATTGCACCGCGCCGCGACGCACGGTCCGCCGCTTCGACCGCACGCGCTTTCCCGGTGACCAGCAGGATCGTGCGCGCGCCGATCGCCCGGGCCTGCGCCACCCCGCTCATCAGGCGGTCATAGGCGGCGTCGAGATTGTGGCCATGCAGGTCGAGCGTGAGCTCGGGCTGGAGTGTCCCCGACTTGAGCCGCCGGTCCCAATGCGAATCGAGCCCGCGGTCCTGCACCGCGACCGGTTTGGGCGGCGCTATCGGCGCGGGCCGGGGTGGCGGCGCGGGAGCGCGCCTGACCTGCTTGGGCGGCGCGGGCGGTTTGGGCGCGACAACCGCTTTCGGCTGCACCGGTTTGCGCGGATGCAGCGGGGCCACGGTGGCAGCCAGCTTTTCCCAAGCCTCCGCCTCTTCGGAAGATAAACCGCGCGGGGAACTCACCGGCGCGATTCAAGACGGTCGAGCGTACCGCGTGGCAGGAGCACCAGCGCCGACCCGCGCGCGCTCATGCCGCCGGCGATCTCGCGCGCATCGGCGCCATTGCCCCAGAAGGTATCGAAGCGGTTGGCGCCCTTGATCGCGCCGCCCGTATCCTGCGCAATCCACAGACCGTCGGCGACCGGGCGATCCATGTCGAGGAAGACCGGCGCGCCGTAGGGGACGAACAGCGGATCGACCGCGACCGAGGCTTCGCGCCGCACGGGTACCCCAAGCGAACCCAGCGGGCCGTCGGTGTTGAGTTCGCGAAAGAAGATCCAGCTCTTGTTGAGCCGCATGATGTCGCGGCCGTCGGCAGGATTGTCGCGGATATATTCCATGATGCCCTGCATCGAGGTGGCATAGGGCGTGCCCTCGCCGATCATCCCGCGTTCGCGCATGACGCGCCCGATACCGACATATTCGCGCCCGTTCTGCCCCGCATAGCCGATCCGCATCAACTCGCCATCGGGCAGGCGGACCAGCCCCGAGCCCTGGATCTGGAGAAAGAAGAATTCGACCGGATCGGCGGCCCAGGCGATCTCCAGCCCGCGGTTGGCCAGCGCGCCGAGTTCGATCTGGGTGCGGTCGTAGAACAGCACGAACTTGCCGCTGGCATCATACCGACCCAGCGGCGGCCGGCCGGTGCGTTCGCTTTCGGGCATGTCTTCGGGCCATGCGCGGACGAGTTCGGGCGGCGGGGCGTAGATCGGCACGTCATAGCCGGGCGCGCGGGTGCGGCTGCCGCGTATCTCGGGTTCGAAATAGCCCGTGGCGAAGGCCGCGCCATCGCCGACCCGCGCGGTTTCGAAATAGCTGGTGAAGAAGCGCCGCGCATCGGACACCGGCCAGCTTGTCGCGGCCTCGCAGGCGGGGCGCCAGTCCTCGGCGAAAGTCAGCCCGCTCTGGTCCTCGCGCGTGAGCACGGCCGGGCAGGATTCGAGGAAGGACACAAGCGCGGTGCCCGCATCATCGGGGGTAATTCCCAGCGCATCGACATCGACCCCGCGCACCAGCGGCGAAAAAGCGGCGCTGGATACGGTACCCGGCGGCAGCGGAACCGCCACTTTGGGCGCGGTATCGGGCACCATGCGTACGCAGGCGGCCAACATCATGGTTGCCGCGATCACCAGCAGATAGCGCATTATCCCTCCCCGGGTTGCGCGGAGCGTCAGCCCTCGTCGGTCTCGTCGAGGATCCAGTTGGGATTGGCAGCACCGACATGGCGACTGAAAGTCCACACGTCGCGGCTTTCGATCGCATCGTCGAGCGAACCGGCGATGACGGTGCCGTCGCTGTCGCGTGTCACGGCAGCGATATCGGCGACGAACAATACCGCGATGCGCGCGGTACGGCCATCGAGTTCGGCCGATCGCACGGTCGCGTCCTCGATCCGGATGAGGCGGTTGTCGAGCGTTTCGCCCGCTGCCTCGCGCGCGTCGATCGCACCGGCGAAGCTGTCATAGACATCGTCATCGGTCAGTTGGCGCAGCGTGTCCTTGTCGCCCTTCCAGAAGGCTTCGAGGATCACGCCATAGGCGCTCTTCGCCCCTTCGAGGAAGCCGAGCAGGTCGAAGCCCGGTTCGGCGGCGGCAATCGCGCGGATGCCCGCTTCATTGGCCGGGGCGCGGTTGTCGCCCGCGCGCAGCACCACCGGCTGACGGACCGCGCGCGGCGCATTGTCTGCCTGCGGCGGGGTATCGCTGCGTTCGAAGCGGTGCGGAATCGCCTCTTCCTCGTGCTCCGACCGGCGGCCGAGCACCGAATAGAGCCGCAGCCCGAGAAAGGCGGCGATCATGGCGAGGATGACGATCTCGGTGATCACGGTAATAACCTGCTTCCCAACTTCATTCCGGCGGCAACGCCCCCGGCAGTCCAACATTTGTCCTGCCCTAGATAGGAAAGAAATACAAACCGACAATGGTCCTGCGATGAACGGGACGCCGCCCGGCGTGCGGTCGCGGGCTGCGGATTGCTACGCGCGCCCGACAGTGCTAGTCGCGCGCACCGACGGTCCGGCGCGGCCCCGGCAGCGCACGCGACCAGCAAAATCGGATAATTGGAAAGCGAATTCTCATGGCCGACGAAGGCGACGTTCTCACCGACCTCAACATGGATCCCGCAGCCGGCGCCAACGGGGCCGATACGCAGCCCAGCGCGGGCGTGATCTCGCAATATATCAAGGACCTTTCGGTCGAGAACCCCAATGCCCCGGCCTGCTTCCAGTGGACCGAGCAGCCGCAGCTCGACGTGCAGGTCAATATCGCCGCCGACAAGGTCGCCGACGATGTCCACGAAGTCACGCTCAAGGTGACCTGCACCGCCAAGACCAGCCAGGGCAATCTCTACCTCATCGACCTCGACTATTGCGGGCTGATGGGCATGCGCAATCTGCCCGACGAGCACGCGCACGCCTTCCTGTTCGCCGAAGCGCCGCGCATCCTGTTCCCCTTCGCCCGCCGCGTCATCGCCGATGCCAGCCGCGATGCCGGCTTCCCGCCGCTGATGCTCGATCCGATGGATTTCGGCGCGCTCTACCAGCAGCAGCTGGCCGCGCGCGCGCAGGAACAGCAGCAGGGCGAAGGCGCGATCCCGCCCGCCGGCGAGGCATAGGGCGCTGAACCGCAGCCGGGGCTCTGACGCGTGAGCCTGCTCAAGAACGTCGGGACGATCGGCGGGCTGACCGCGGTCAGCCGCGTGTTCGGCTTCGTGCGCGACATTCTCGTCGCGCGCGTGCTGGGCGCGACGCCGATGGGCGATGCGTGGCAGCTCGCGTTTATGCTGCCCAATATCTTCCGCCGGCTGTTCGCCGAGGGCGCCTTTGCCAGTGCCTTCGTGCCGCTGTTCAACCGGCGCATGGTCGAAGGGCGAAGCGAAGCGCAGCGCTTTGCCGAAAGCGTGCTGTCGATCCTGCTGCCGATCCTGATCGTGTTCGGCGCGATCGCGATGATGGTGATGCCCTGGGTGGTCGCCTATTTCGCGCCCGAGGGGCTAGAACGCGATCCCGAAGCGCTGCCGATCGCGGTGATGATGGCGCAGATCACCTTCCCCTACCTGCTGTTCATGAGCCTCGCGACGCTGGTCGCCGCGGTGCTCAATTCGCTCTCGCGCTTTGCCGCGGCGGCGGCGGCACCGATCCTGCTCAACCTCTGCCTGATCGCCGCGCTGCTCTATGGCGCCTCGCTCGGCGAAGGGGTTATGGCGCGGCGCGAAACCGCCTTCTGGCAATCGGTCGCGCTCAGCGCCTCGGGGCTGCTCCAGCTGGTCTGGCTGTCGTTCTGGATGCACCGCGCGGGCTTTCGCATCCGCATGGTCCTGCCGCGCGTGTCGCCGGGGGTGAAGGAGCTGGGCATATTGATCGTGCCTGCAGTGTTCGGCGCGGGGATTTACCAGATCAGCCGCTTCGTCGACCTGTTCTTCCTCTCCACGCTGCAGGTCGGCAGCTATACCTACCTCGCGATGGCCGACCGCTGGAACCAGTTGCCGCTGGGCATCATCGGCATCGCGCTGGGCACCGCGATCCTGCCCGCGCTGTCGCGCTATCTCGCGCGCTCCGAAGATGCCGAGGCGCAGCGCCTGCAATCGAACGCGATCGAGCTGGCGATGCTGCTGACGGTGCCCGCCGCGGTCGCGCTGTTCGTCGCGGGAAGCGCCTTCACCCGCGTGTTCTTCGCCGGCGGCGCGTTCAGCGTGGAAGACGCGATGATTACCGGCACGGTGGTCAGCGCGCTGGTCATCGGCTTGCCTGCCTATGTGCTGGTCAAGGTGCTGACGCCCAATTTCTTCGCCCGCAAGGACACCCGCACCCCGGTCTTCACTGCCGCGGTCTCGCTGGTGATCACAGTGGGGCTCAACATCCTGCTGGTCCCGCGCCTGGGCGTGCTGGCGCTGGCGATAGCGGGATCGATCGGCGCATGGTGCAATGTCGCGCTGCTTTATGCGATCCTTGCGCGGCGGGGCTATTTTCGCCTGCCTACGCGGATCGCGGGGCGCATCGTGCGGATCGCCATCGCCGCGCTGGCGATGGGGGCGGCGCTGTGGCTGCTGATGGACCCGCTCGATCCGTGGTTCGACGGCACGGTGCTCGAACGCACTGGCGGGATTGCCGCGGTGACATTGACGGGCAGCGCGGTCTACGGCATCGCGGCCTTCCTTCTGGGGGTACTCGACCGGGATACGATCGCCCGGCTGCTGCGCCGCCAGACCTGAACTTGATTGAGAGAATTCATGCGCCCTGAAATGCGGGTAGTCTCCGGCATCCAGCCCACCGGCAATCTCCACCTCGGCAATTACCTCGGGGCGATCCGCAATTGGGTGCGCATGCAGGACGAGATGAAGGACGGCGAACAATGCCTGTTCTTCCTCGCCGATCTGCACGCCATTTCCATGCCGCACACCCCGGCCGAGCTGCACAAGGCCACGCTCGAAATGGCTGCGGCGGTCGTCGCCTGCGGGATCGACCCGCAGCGCAGCGTGCTGTTCAACCAGGCGCAGGTGCCCGCGCATGCCGAGCTGCAATGGCTGCTCAACGGCACCGCGCGGATGGGCTGGCTCAACCGCATGACGCAGTGGAAGGACAAGGCGGGCAAGAACCGCGAAGGCCAGTCGGTCGCGTTGTTCGGTTATCCCGTGCTGCAGGCGGCCGACGTGCTGCTCTACCAGACCACGCATGTGCCGGTGGGCGAGGACCAGAAACAGCATCTCGAGCTGGCGCGCGACATCGCGCAGAAGTTCAACAACGATTTCGCTAGCGAGGATGCGCCGGTCTTCACCCTGCCCGAAGCGATCACCCCGCCGCAGGCTGCGCGGATCATGAGCCTGCGCGACGGGTCGAAGAAGATGAGCAAGTCCGACCCCTCCGAAATGAGCCGGATCGAGCTGGCCGACGACGCCGACACGGTGATGAAGAAGGTCAAGAAGGCCAAGACCGACCCCGAACCGCTGCCGAGCGAGGCCAAGGGCCTGGTCGGCCGGCCCGAAGCGCTGAACCTGGTGACCATCTATGCCGCGGTCACCGATAATACGGTCGATGCGGTGCTGGGCGAGTTCGGCGGCGAGGGCTTTGGCAAGTTCAAGCCCGCGCTGGGCGAATTGCTGGTCGAGACGCTGCGTCCGATCTCGACGCGCTTCAACGAGCTGCTCGGCGA
The DNA here is from genome assembly GCF_036365825.1 of Qipengyuania sp. HL-TH1. NCBI lineage: Bacteria > Pseudomonadati > Pseudomonadota > Alphaproteobacteria > Sphingomonadales > Erythrobacteraceae > Qipengyuania > Qipengyuania profunda. The sequence continues at coordinate 77,191 of NZ_CP142675.1, read as the reverse complement.
TCGCGAGGCGCTCGATGCGATCCTCGCGCGCGGTGCCAGCCATGCGCGCGAGCTGGGCCGCCCGACGCTCGATGCGGCTTACACCGCGCTCGGCCTCGTTCGCTGACGCGCGCACCGGTGCAACATATGTGAATCGGGATATTCAATCCGGGTTCATCGACGTACCGCTAAATCCCCGGACATTCGCCGCCAATCCAGCGCGGCAGATTGGCGGGCTGCACGGGCGTGGAAAATCGTGTATTCCCCGCCCGTTACTCGAAAGGTATTGAGTATGACCAACCTGAAACAGGGTTGGGGGCGCAAACTCAAGCTCGCCTCCGTTCCCATGATCCTCGCGGGCCTTGCGGCCTGTGCCACCCCGTTCAAAGCGGATGTTTCGCGCTTCCAGTCGCAGCTGCCCGCCCCGCAGGGCGAAAGCTATGCCGTGGTTGCCGATGACCCGGCGCTCGCCGGCGGGCTCGAGTTCGCTCAATATGCCGATCTCGTCGAAGCGCAGATGACCCGCCTCGGCTATACGCAGGCGGCTTCGGTCGATGACGCATCGCTGCTGGTGCGGTTCGACTACACGGTCGACAAGGGCCGCGAGCGCGTGCGTTCGACGGGCTTCCGCGATCCGTTCTATTCGCCCTGGTACGGCTACACCGCACGCGGCTACCGCGCGCGTCCGGGCTATTACAGCCCGCGCTATTACGGCAGCCATTGGGGCTACGGCTTCAACGATCCGTGGTTCGGCGGGCCCGAAGTGCGCAGCTACACCGTCTATACCAGCGGCATCGATCTGAAGATCGACCGCGCGGCCACCGGCGAGCGCCTGTTCGAAGGCGAGGCGCAGGCCGTCTCGACCTCGAACCGGCTGCAATATCTGGTGCCGAATCTGGTCGAAGCGATGTTCACCGACTTCCCCGGCAATTCGGGTGAGACGGTGCGTATCTCGATCGCGCCGGAAAAGACCACCGTGCGCCGGATCGAAGACTGACGATAGCTTCCCGGACGGGATGATACGAGAGAGGGCGGTTCCGGATCGGGCCGCCCTTTTTCATGCGCGGGTCAGGCGAGCTTGGCGTGACCGCCGGTGGAGCCGAACCCGCCCGCGCCGCGCGTGGTGGTGTCCAGTTCGCCGACCTCTTCCCACGCGGCCTGCGTGACAGGCGCAAGGACCAGCTGCGCGATCCGGTCGCCGCGCTGGATCGTAAAGTCGCCGGCGCCGTGGTTGATCAGGATTACCTTGAGCTCGCCGCGATAATCGCTGTCGATCGTGCCGGGCGTATTGGGCACGGTGATGCCGTGTTTGAGTGCAAGGCCCGAACGCGGGCGCACCTGGATTTCGTACCCTTGCGGGATTGCCACGGCGAGACCGGTGGCCACCGCATGCCGCTGGCCGGGCGCGATCACGCAATCTTCGGCTGCGAGCACATCCATCCCCGCCGCACCGCTGGTGGTATAGGCGGGCAGGGCCAGCCCCTCGCCATGCGGCAAGCGTTTGAGACGCACACCGACGGGATCAGTCATGATCGTCCTCGACGGGAGCGAGCGCCGCGGCGGCGCGGCGCACCAGTTCGCGCGCAACGTCTTCCTTGGGCATTTCGGGCAGGCTTTCGACCCCGCCCGAGGTGACGATATGGACCTGGTTGAGATCGCCGCCCATCACGCTGTTGCCTTCATTGCTTGAGACATTGTTGGCGATGATCCAGTCGGCGCCCTTGCGCTTGCGCTTCGACTTGGCGTTTTCGATCACATTCTCGGTCTCGGCGGCGAAGCCGATCAGCAAGGTCGGTCGCTTGCGCCCTGCCGCAGTGCCCGCGAGGATATCGGGGTTCTCCGCCAGGATCAGCGCGGGCGGTGCTGAGCCGCGCTTCTTCATCTTCTCGCCCGCGACATGGCGGCTCTTCCAGTCGGCGACCGCAGCAACCATGAAGGCGATATCGACCGGCAATGCGCGGCGCACTTCCTCGGCCATATCCTCGGCGGTTTCGACATCGACGCGGTCGACACCCACCGGGGTGGGCAAATGCACCGGTCCCGCGATCAGCGTGACCCGCGCCCCGGCGGCAGCGGCCATCGCGGCAATCGAAAAGCCCTGCTTCCCGCTCGACCGGTTGGCGATATAGCGCACCGGATCGATCGGTTCATGCGTCGGTCCGGCGGTGATCAGCACATGCTTGCCGTAAAGCGGGCGGTGCTCGGGATCGGGATCGAAGGCAGCCTGCCCGGCGAGCGGCGAATCGTCGAAGGCAATTTCCGCGGTCTGCACATCATTCGCGATCTGCTGCGGCATGGCGCGCGCTTCCTGGGCCGCCGGGTCGAAACCGAGCGCTGCAGGATCGGTCGGCGGGGCGGACGACGCCTTGCCCTTCTTGGCGAGGATCGGTCCGGCATCGGCGCCTTCGGGGATGGGAACGTCGAGCGGATCCGGCAGGCCGGGCATATCCGGCTCCGGTTCGGATTCGGGCTCGGCTTCGAGGTCGGCCTCGATCTCGTCATGGCTGCGCTGCTCGGTCGAGCGCGGGATGATCATCGAGAGCAGTTCGCCCAGCCCGCCGCCGCCCTGTTCGGCTTCGCCCTCTTCGCCATCGGCTTCGGTGTCAGCTTCGGCCTGCTCCTCGACCTCCGCTTCCGTTTCGGGTTCGCGCGCCGTGAGGACATCGTCCACAGGCGCCTGCACCACCGGCGCGGCGAGCTGTGCCGCGGCTGGCGGGGCCAGTTCGGGCACTTCGATATCGAGATCGAGTTCCGCGGCTATGCGGCCGAGAATCGCGGGCGGTTCGGGCATCCGCCCGGGACCGAATTCTCCGCAGGCCATCGGACCTTCGTCGGGATCCATCACCGCGACGCCCGCCTGCCGCAGCCAATCGGCATTGCGCTGGGTCGCGTGGTGTTCCCACATCTTCACATTCATCGCCGGAACGGTCAGCACCGGCTTGTCGGTGGCGAGGATCAGCGTGGTCGCCAGATCGTCGGCAATGCCCGCCGCCATTTTCGCCAGCATATCGGCGGTGGCGGGGCATACGACCACCAGGTCGGCCTCGCGGCTAAGCTGGATATGGCCCATCTCGACCTCGTCCTTGAGATCGAAGAGCGAGGTATAGACCTTGTTCTCGCTCAGCGCGGCGAGCGCCATCGGGGTGACGAATTGCTGGCCGCCCTCGGTCAGCACGCAGGTCACCTCGCCGCCCGCCTTGCGGATCAGGCGGACAAGCTCGCACGCCTTGTAGGCCGCGATGCCCCCGCCGATGACAAGCAGGATCCGCGGACCGCTCATGCGGTGCGCCCTGCGGCTTGAGGCATGCTCGCGCGGGTCCGCGCGGATCGGCGAATGGATACCCATTGTGTCATCGCTGCGCTTGCTAGCGCCCCCCATCGATCATGGCCAGCGGGTTGCGCTGGCGTTTTTCCCATTACGCCTTAACCTTACGAGGTGAAAAAAACGGAAACGGGGGAGGTTCCGATGCATGTGATTCTAAGCGCGATACTGCTCGCGCTGGCGATACTCGACCTGGTGCTGGGGACGAGCTTCCTGGTCGACCCGGACAGTGCGGCCGCCGATTTCGGCATTGCGATCGTCACGACGCACGGCGAATCGACGCTGCGCGGGGATATGACCGCGTTCTTCTATGTCACGGCCCTGTCGCTCGCCTGGGGCGCGTGGAAACGGCGCGGCGACGTCATGCTGCCGGCGCTGGGCCTGTTCGGCATCGCGCTTGCCGGACGCCTTATCAACCTGGTGGCGCAGGGCCCCTATGAGGGCTGGATCGTGCCGGTGGGCGTGGAGGCGTTCCACTGCCTTGTCATCGTCCTGGCGATGCGGGCGTGGGGCTGGCCCAAGAGGGACGCCTGAGCGCGGCGGCGAGGTCGGCCACTGCGCGCGGCAGGAAGGCGAGACCGACCCCGTAGGCGGGAATGAACAGCCCCATCCAATAGAGGTTCTCCTGCCGCGCGAAGATCGCGGCGGCGGCGATGAACCCGGCGAACCACAGGCTGGCCAGCGCGCCCAGCCTGCCGCCCGCGGCAAACCAGCCGAGCAGCGGGAGCACCCCCAGCGGTCCCGCGAGCCAGATCGGGAGTGTCTGCAGCAGGGTGGAGATATGGATGCCGTAGAGCGGCAAGGCGGGGCCCATCAGCCCGTGCCAGCCCGAGGACACGAGATCGCCGGGCTGGCGGATATTCGCCACCGCCGCAGCATGCAGCGCCAGCCCGATCGCGAGCAGTGCGAGAACCACAGCGATCGCGCGCGCCTGTCGCCGGTCTTGCGCCAGCAGGGCAACCGCGCCCCAGGCGAGCAGGAAAGGCAGCGCCAGTTCGCGCAGCGCCACCGCGCAGGTTGCGAGCAGCAACCCGCCTATTGGGGCATTGCGCGCGGCAAGCGCCAGCGCGAGCGACAGCATCATCCCGGCAAGCAGTTCATGGCTGAACGGGATATCGGCGATAAACGCGACCATGCCGGACAGACCGGCAAGCCCCGCCCCCGCCAATCCTTCGAACCGCCCCCGGTCGCGCAAGGCCACGAACCAGGCGAGGATATTGGCGGCCCACAGGACCACCGCGATGATCCGCCAGCCGTCTTCACTCCATAGCGCGCTGGTCCACGCCAGCACGGGCGTGCGCACGGTCACGAAGGGGCTGGTCGGCATGGTGAAGCTGCGATGCTCGATCGCCGCCGCCGCGTAGTAATCCTCGCCCGCGGCAACGCGCGCATTGATCGCGCGGTAGAGGTCCATATCGACCCGCTCGCCGCGGCCAAGCCGCTCGGCGACATCCGCCTCATGCGCGGTGTTGCGCGTTTCCAGCGCAAAGCTGTTCCACACAGCTGCAAGCAGCGTCACCAATACCAGCGCCAGCGCCGCCCAGCGCGGCAGGCGCGACAGCGGCCGAGCGGGCAAGGTCATGGCCGCCCCCGCGCTGAGCGCAGCAGCGAGGAGAGCGCCATCGGCAGGAAAGCGAGGCCGATGAACATGGCCGGGGCGACCACCGCGCCCCAGTAGAAATTGTTCGCCCGCCCGGCGAGCATGAAGGCGAGGCCATAGCCGAGATAGAGGAAGCTGCCCGTGGTTCCTGCTGGCGATTTCCACCCGGCCCAGCCGAGCACCATCAGTACGACCAGCGGGCCGGCGATGGCATGCGGCAGGAAGCGCAGGTTCGAACTCAGCACGATATTGCCAAGCCAGCCCGACAGTCCGCGCAGCACCAGCCAGTCGGGGCTGGAGGGATCGCCCGGCGCCACTTGCGGCGCGAGCTGCGCCCAATGCCACGCCATCGCGCCGCAGAAGACCGCGACCAGCGCGCCCCATGCTGCGGCTTCCTTCCAGTCGCGGCGCCACACGGCCATTGCCCCCAGCAACAGCACAAACGGCAGCGCATGTTCGCGGATCGCCAACGCCAGTGCGGCGATTGCCAGCGACCAGCCCCAGCGGCCCGGCCGATGGAGACCGAAGGCTAGCGCGATCAGCATCCCCGCCCACAATTCATGCAGGACGAAGTAATAGCGGTTGAGGCCGAGCGATGCGCCCATCAGCATCAGCGCGGCGCCGACCCGGCGCATCCGCGGGCCGCCGGGTTCTTCGCCCAGCCGCCGCCACCATGCCCAGACGGTCGCCGCCATCAGCGCGATCGCCAGCGCGATCATGCCGCCCTCGCCCAGCCATGCATGGACATAGGCGAGCGTGGGCAGGCGCACGGCAAAGCCGGGGCGCACGGGATAGTCGTGCGCGCGCTGTTCCTCGACGATGAAGTCGTAATAGGCCTCGCCGCGCGCGATCCGCTCGATCACCGTATCGTAGAAGGCGAGATCGTCGTCGCGCGGCGGTTCGCCGCTTGCTGCCGGCGCGTCCTCGACCAGACCGGTCGCCGGCGTCGCCACCTCTTCCCCGTCGACCGCCAGCGGCGTCAGCGCGGCGAGCACCAGCAGGATCGCCGCCAGCGCGAGCAACACCCGCGCGGGCCATGCGCCCCAATGGGCGAAGCGGTCCCAGGCGGGCACCGCGCCGCCGCTGCCTAGCCGATCCACCCCTGCGTTATCGCTGCCCATGTAGCGAGCCCCCCTGCCACTGCCGCAACGGCATAGCCCAGCCAGCCGCGATCATGCTCCTTGCGGCGGCGCCTTTCCCCCATCAATTCGATATCGGGGAGCGGAGGCGGCTCGGGCGCGCCGCCCTTGGGCGGGAAACGATCCTCGATCCGGCGCACCAGTTCGGGAATCCGCAGGAAGGTCGCGGTATCCTCACGGATGCGATCGGCGATCGCCGCTTCGGGGCCGAGCTCGTCGCGAATCCAGCTGCGCACATAGGGTGCGCTGACATCCCACATGTTGATCGTGGGATCGAGCTGGGTGGCGATGCCCTCGACCATCACCATGGTCTTTTGCAGCAACAGCAGGTGCGGCTGCGTCTGCATGTCGAAATCGCGCGTGATCGCGAACAGGCCGTCGAGCATCTGGCCGACCGAAAGTTCGCTCACCGGCTTGCCGCGCATCGGCTCGCCCACCGCGCGCAGCGCCGTCGCGAACTCGTCGACATTGTGATAGCTGGGGACGTATTGCGCCTCGAAATGGATCTCGGCGACGCGTTTGTAATTGCCCGTCGTCAGCCCGTAGAGGATTTCCGCCAGCCACATCCGCGCGCGGCGGTCGATCCGCCCCATGATGCCGAAATCGATCGCCGCGATCGTGCCGTCGGCTTTCACGAACAGATTGCCCTGGTGCATGTCCGCGTGGAAGAAACCCGCTGCGATGGCCTGCTTGAGAAATGCGAGCACCAACCGGCTGGCGAGGTCCTTGGTATCGTGTCCCGCAGCCCTCAGCGCGGCGACATCGCTGATCTTGATCCCGTCGATCCAGTCGACCGTCAGCACGCGGCCATTGGTGCGGTCCCAGTCGATCCCCGGAATGTCATAGCCCGCCGTGCCAACCATATGCTCGGCCAGTTCGGATGCGCTGGCCGCTTCGCGCCGCAGGTCGAGCTCGCGATTGGTCCAGCGCTTGAAATTGGCGATGATCAGCCGCGGGCGCAGCCGTGCCGCCTCGCCGCCGAAGCGTTCGAGATGCGCAGCGGCCCATTCATAGGTGCCGATATCGCGCGCGAAACGTTCGCGCACGCCGGGGCGGAGCACCTTGACCGCGACCTGCCGGCCGTCATTCGTCACCGCGCGGTGGACCTGCGCGATCGACGCCGCGCCGACGGGCACGGGATCGAAATCGGCCCACAGCGCTTCGAGCGGCTGCTCGAAACTGGCTTCGATGCTGGACTTGATCTCTTCGAAATCGACCGGGGGGAGATTGTCCTGCAGGGTCAGGAGGTTGCGCGCGGCATCCTCGCCGACGAGGTCGGGCCGCGTGGCCAGCGTCTGCCCCAGCTTGATCGCGGCGGGACCGATATCGCGAAAGGCGCCCGCATAGTCGGGCTCCTTGGGCTGCACCGTGCCGAAACGGGCGATCCGCGCCAGCCGCTTGACCTGCGGCGGCGTGTTGGGATCGTTCTCGATCCCGCGCAGCGCCCCGTGACGCGCCAGCGTGCGGCCCCACTTGAGCAGGCGCAGGATATGCGTCGAGGGTCTGGCCACCCTTTAGACCTTCCACCCCGAGTGGATCGCGACGAGCCCGCCCATGATCGGCTCGACGCGGGTATTCTCGAAGCCCGCATCGCGGATCATGCGCTCGAAACCGGGCATGTCGGGGAAGCGGCGGATCGATTCGACGAGGTAGCGATAGCTGTCCTCGTCATTGGCGATGGCCTTGCCGATCTGCGGCACCAGCTTGTGCGAATAGAGGTCGTAGGCTTCCTTGAAACCGGGCCATTCGACAGTGCTGAATTCGAGGCAGTAGAACCGCCCGCCGAACTTGAGCACGCGGTGCGCTTCCTTCAGCGCGCGGTCGATATGGGTGACGTTGCGGATGCCGAACGCGATCGTATAGGCATCGAAGATACGGCTGGAAAAGCTCAGTTCCTCGGCATTCTGGCGCGACCAGACAAGGCCGTCGATCCCGCGTTCCATCGCGCGTTCGATGCCGACATCGAGCATGTCCTGGTTGATGTCGGACACGGTCACGCTGGCGCCGTGCTGGGCCATGCGGAAGGCGATGTCGCCCGTGCCGCCCGCCATGTCGAGGATCGTCTCGCCCGGCTGCGGCTTCACCCGCTTGACGAAACGGTCCTTCCACAACCGGTGCATGCCCGCGCTCATGGCGTCGTTCATCACATCGTATTTGGCGGCAACATTGGAAAAGACCTCGCCCACGCGGCCGGTCTTTTCCGCGGCATCGATATCTTCGTAGCCGAAGGAAACGGTTTCGCTCATGCGGGGGGCCTTAGGGGGAATTGTGGCCGGGGCAAAGGCCTTGAATTAGCCCGTCATCCCAGCGAAAGCTGGGATCGCCCTCCGACAACGACCCCAGCTTTCGCTGGGGTGACGAGATTTTCAAATGCCCGAGCTCCCAGAAGTCGAAACCACCGTGCGCGGGCTGGCCCGGTTCCTCGAGGGCGAGCGGATCGTCAGCGTGCGCGTCAACCGCCCCGACATGCGCCGACCCTTTCCCCCCGGCCTGGTGCAGGCGCTGACCGGGGCGACTGTCTCGGGCCTCTCGCGCCGCGCGAAATACGGGCTGATCCACACCAATCGCGATCATGCGTTGGTCTTCCACCTCGGCATGAGCGGGCGCTGGCGGATCGATCCGGAGGCGCCGGACAAGCACGACCATCTGGTGCTCGCGACCGAAGACCACGTCTTCGCGCTCAACGATCCGCGCCGGTTCGGCTCGGTCGATCTGCTGCTGAACCCCGAACTCGACCTGTGGCCGCCCTTTGCCGCGCTTGGCCCCGAACCGCTGGGCGCCGATTTGACGCCCGAGCATTTGCGCGAAGCGACGCGCGGCCGCAAGCAGGCGATCAAGCTGCTGCTGCTAGACCAGCGGATCGTGGCGGGTCTGGGCAATATCTATGTGTGCGAAGCGCTGTGGCAGGCGGGCATTCACCCGCGCAAGGCCGGCGGCAAGGTGACCCTGCCGCAGCTGAAGCGCCTCGTCCCCGCGATCAAGGACGTGCTCACCCGCTCGATCCGCGACGGTGGCTCCACGCTGCGCGATTTCGCGCAGCCCGACGGCGAGCTCGGCTATTTCGCCACGCGCTTCCATGTCTACGGGCGCGAGGGCGAGGCCTGCCACCACGAAGACGGCGGCACGATCCGGCGCATCGTGCAGGGCGGGCGGAGCACGTGGTTCTGCCCGGTTTGTCAGAGGTGATGACCCGGTCGGCCCAGCACGGGTCATTCGACAACGCACTATCGAGACGAATCGGAGGCTCATTTTCCGACGCGCCATGGCTACGTTCGAAGAGGCTCGACGAAACATTCAATCTTCTGCGGAGGGAGATCGATCTCGTACACGGCGTCGATGAATATCGGATCTTCGGGGCCTGCGCCTAGAATATTCCTGCATTTGTCGATTTCTACGTTGCGCGGATGCCGATCGACAATTTTCGGAATCCTTGTCTGAACATATATTTGATCGCCTCTGATGGCCCAAGCACCTTCAAGGTTCAGCGGCCCCCTGAGTTTGATGCATGCGCTCCAACTCCCATCTTTCGCGAAAAATTCGGAGAACGGCGGATAGTTGGGCTCAGCGACTCTCGAATTCGAAATGCCTCTCCCGATGAGCCTTTCCAAGAGGCTCTGTCCATCGAATGGGACGAGATCGAGTGGCATGGCGAAGTACCTTTTGGTTGGTAACCTTTACAAAGGTCAGCGAGCTCTCACCGCGTATTCTCGCGCCTCACGCATCAACCAGCGCGTAATGCGGCGGCGGCGGCAAACCTTCCATCTTCTCGCTCAGCAGCGGGCGGAAGCTGGGACGGCTTTTCATCACCGAATACCAGTGCCGCGTCTGGTCGTGGCCCTTCCAGTCGATCCCGCCGAGATAGTCGGCGACCGACAGCTGCGACGCGCAGGCGAGGTCCGCCAGGCTCAGGGTCGCGCCGCCGAGCCATTGGCGGTTGTCGACCAGCCAGTCGATGTAATCGAGATGTGCATGCGCATTCTTCATCGTCTCGCGCAGCATTCGCGAATCGGGCGGCTGGCGCAGGACCAGCCGCTTCTTCATCCGTTCGTGCAGCAGCGGCCCGGTAACATCGGCATAGAGATTTTCGTCGAACAGCGCGACCAGGCGGCGGATTTCCGCGCGCTGCAAGGCCGAGCCATTGACCATCGGGCTACGCTCGACGGTCTCTTCGAGGAATTCGCAGATCGCCTGGCTGTCCGACAGGCTGACCCCGCGCGCCGGGTCATGCAGGACCGGTGTGCGTCCGGCGGGGTTGAGGTGCCAGAATTCGTCGCGCCCCTCCCACGGATACTCGCGCACCAGTTCGTAGGCGATGTTCTTCTCGCCCATCAGCAGGCGCAGCTTGCGGCTGAACGGGCAAAGGGGGAATTGGTAGAGCTGCCACATGGATTCGGTCGCCTTGCCACAAGCCGCGGGGGCGCGTCCACTGGCGTGCCGGGGGCGCTCGCTAATTTTCGTGGGGATCAGTTGCGCGGCGGGATCGCGCCGCGCATCTGCCCCGCCATGTCGCGCAGCAACGGTGCCATCGCGGCGAGGCCTTCCGCCATGGTCCCCGCAGCCTGCATGGCGCGCGGGACAGTGCGGGCGACCTCATCGCCCACCCGGTCCGCCTGCGGCACGGCGCGGCGCAAGGTGAGGTCGGGATCGATGTCACGGGTCTTCTCGCCCGCCATTTCGGCAGCGGCCTGCGCCAGCGGGGCAATCGGCATGTCGAGCAAGACTTCGGTCATCGCCTGCAGCATCAGCGCCATGTCGCGCTGAGAGGCAGGATCGCGCATCTGCTCGCCCAGATCGGCCAGCGGTGCAGCAGGCGCATCCTGCGCCAGCGCGGGCACTGGGAGAGTGCAGGCCGCAAGCGCGGCGGGCAGGACGAAGTTACGCATGGGTGGCCCCTGAAGCGATCGATGAGGCGATCAACGAATGGCCGCCAAGCTGGCGCACCCGCGCTGACCCTGTGCTGAACGCGGTGTCAGAGCCCTGCGGCGTCGAGCATCAACAGGCAGGCTGGCATCACCTCGTCGACCCGTTCGGGGCTTCCTTTGAGCGCTGCGTGTTCGCGCATCACCAGCCCCATGATGGTCTCGCGGCTGGCCCCGAGCTCGTCCATCAACTGCGCGGTGGTGCGGACGAAGAACTCCTGTCCGCGCTCGGCCATGACGGGATACGCCGCCGCCGCTTCGTCGCCGCTGTTCTGCGCGCGGTGGACCAGCCCGAAAGCGACCGAACAGCGCAGCGAACTGGACTGTTCGAGCGTCAGATCGGGGAGCTCGGTGGCGGCAGTCGGCGCACCGCCCGCAGCTTGCAGGAAGGACAGGGCGAGCGGGGCAAGAAGCAGGTGCATGGCATGCTTCTATACCCGCCGCGCTGAACCGCAAGCGACGAGATGCGATCGTCGCTTGTCACGATGCCATCCACGATTAAGGTGGCGAAACGAAACTCACAGGAGAGAGATACGATGTTCAACCACATCATGATCGGCACGAACGATATCGACAAATCGAAGGCCTTTTACGAAAAGGTGCTCAAGGTTATCGGTGTCGAGGGGGCGATGGACAACACGCTCGACAGCGGGATCAAGCGCGTATTCTTCATGCATGACGGCGACGTGCTCGCGCTGTCGCAGCCGATCGACGGCGAGGTGGCCACCTGCGCCAATGGCATGACGATCGGCTTCAAATGCGACTCGCCCGAACAGGTCAAGGAACTGCACGATGCGGCGATCGCCGCGGGCGGGACCAGCATCGAAGATCCGCCGGGCCTGCGTGAAAGTTCGATGGGCGCGCTGCACCTGTGCTATTTCCGCGATCTCGACGGCCACAAGATCTGCGGCCTGCATCGTCCGGGGTAGAATGCGGCGCGGCGGCGGCGGAGCACCGAGCGTGCCCGCCCGCCGCGCGGGCCTGACGCCCGCCTAGCGCGACAGCTCGAATACGGCGAATTCGGCGCGGGCATTAGCGCCGATGCGCGCAATCGGGCGCTGATGCGAAAAATACCAGTCGCGCTCGATCGTCGCGGCTTTCTCGCGCGCGAGGTCCCGGAAATCCGCGATCGTGACGTGGTGGATGTTCTGCGTTTCGTACCAGCTCACCGGGATGCTGCGCGTCACCGGCATGCGCCCGCCGACCAGCAGCGCGGCGCGCGTGCGCCAATGCGCGAAATTGGGGAAGCTGACAAAGGCGCGCGTGCCGACGCGGAGCAGTTCGTCGAGCATGCGGTCGGGCCGCACTGCGGTCTGCAGCGTCTGGCTGAGCACGGCATAGTCGAAGCCCTTGTCGGGGTAATCGTGCAGGTCGCGATCGGCATCGCCCTGCACCACCGACAGGCCCTGCGACACGCAGCGCTCGACGCTGGCGCCGTCGATCTCGATCCCGCGCACATCGCACCCCAGATCGCGCAAAGCGAGCATCAGCGCCCCGTCGCCGCAGCCGATGTCGAGCACGCGGCTGCCCGGCGTGACATGCGCTGCGATCACGGCAAGATCGGGACGCAGGCTCATGCGAGGAACCCCTGCACGACCCGGTCGAGCGCAGGCACATCGAGCAGGAAGCTGTCATGGCCATGCGGGGCGGACAGTTCGACGAAGCTCACCGCAGCCCCTGCGGCATTGAGCGCATGGACGACATGGCGGCTCTCGCTTGTCGGATAGAGCCAGTCGCTGTCGAAGCTGACGAGGCAGAAGCGCGCGGTGGTCCCGGCGAAGGCATCGGCCAGCCGTCCGCCATGCTCTTCGGCGAGATCGAAATAATCCATCGCGCGGGTGATATAGAGATAGCTGTTGGCGTCGAACCGCCGGGTGAAGCCGCTGCCCTGGTAGCGCAGATAGCTTTCGACCTGGAAATCGGCGTCGAAGCCGAAGCTCTTGGCACCCTTCGTCCCGTCGGGCCGATCCTGCAGATTGCGCCCGAATTTCGCGGTCAGCGCCTCTTCGGACAGATAAGTGATATGCGCCGCCATCCGCGCCACGGAGAGCCCGCTGTCGGGCGCTTCGCCGCCGTAATAATCGCCGTCCTGCCAGCGCGGATCGGCCATGATCGCCTGCCGCCCCAATTCGTGGAAACCGATGTTCTGCGCCGAATGGCGGCTGGTCGAGGCGATGACGAGCACGCGCTCGGTACGTTCGGGCCAGTTCGCGGCAAGGCTCAGCGCCTGCATCCCGCCCATCGACCCGCCGACCACTGCATGCAGCCGGTCGATCCCCAGCACATCGAGCAGGGCGACATGCGCGCGGACCATGTCGCGGATGGTGATGACCGGGAAGCGCATCGCATAGGGCCGCCCGTCGCTGGCCTCGCTGGCGGGACCGGTCGAGCCCATGCAGCTGCCGATCACATTGGGACAGATGACATGGAAGCGGTCGGTGTCGATCGGCTTGCCGGGACCGACCATGCGCTCCCACCAGCCGGGCTTGCCGGTCACCGGATGCACGCTGGCGACATGCTGGTCGCCCGTCAGCGCATGGCACAGCAGGATCGCATTCGATCCGTCGTCGGCCAGCGTGCCATAGGTCTCATATGCGACCTCGACACGCGCCAGTTCGGCGCCGCCATCGAGCGGCAGCGGGTCGGGCAGGAGCAGCGATTGGGGTTGCGCGTTCAAATCGGACCTTGGGATGAAACAATCAAACGCTGTCTCTATCGGCAAGCCTCCGGCTTGTCGAAGGGCCGTATTTCTTTCATGCGGCGAAGCTGAAATGGCAGACACACCCATCATGAAGCCCTGGATCGAAGGCATCCATGCCTATGTCCCGGGCAAATCGACCAGTGCCGACGGGCGCAAGCTGGTCAAACTGTCGGCAAACGAGAACCCGCTGGGGTGCAGCGCCGATGCGCTGGCGGCGCTGGCCGTGGATCATACCCCCGCGGCCTATCCCGATCCCGACGCCGCTGCTTTGCGCGCTGCGCTGGGCAGACAGCACGGCATCGATCCCGCGCGGATCGTTTGCGGCACGGGCTCGGACGAATTGCTCAATCTCGCCGCGCAGGGCTTTGCCGGTCCGGGCGACGAGGTCCTGTTCAGCCGCTACAGCTTCGCGGTTTACGACATCGCTGCAAGGCGCTGCGGCGCGACCCCGGTGGAAGCGCCCGACGCCGATTACGGCACCGATGTCGATGCGCTGCTGGCCGCGGTGACCGAGCGCACCCGCGTGGTGTTCCTCGCCAATCCGAACAATCCCACCGGCACCTGCCTGCCCCGCGCCGAGGTCGAGCGGCTCCATGCCGGATTGCCGGGCGACGTGCTGCTGGTGGTCGACCAGGCCTATGCCGAATATCTCGAGCCCGGCGAGGACGACGGCGGTCTCGATCTCGCCGCGCACCACGCGAACGTGCTGGTCACGCGGACCTTCTCCAAGATCTATGGCCTGGCGGGCGAGCGGATCGGCTGGGCCACCGGCGTGCCGGGGCTGGTCGATGTGCTCAACCGCATCCGCGGGCCGTTCAACGTGACCGCAAGCGGCCAGCGCGCCGCGCTTGCGGCCTTGGCCGACACGAACTTCCTCGCCCGCTCGCGCGAAGCCAACCGCGAGGAGCGCAAGCGGTTCGTCCATGCGATCGAGGCGCTGGGCAATCACTGGCTGCGCGCAGTGCCGAGCAAGGCCAATTTCGTGCTCGTGCTGTTCGAAGGCGACCTGCAGGCAGAAACCGCGCTGCAGGCGATCGCCGATGCGGGTTATGCGGTGCGTCACCTGCCCGGACAGGGGCTGCCGCAGGCGCTGCGCATCACCATCGGGACCGCGCGCCAGATGGACGACATCACCCGCGTATTGCGCACGCTGTGCGGTGCGGGCGCATGACGATTTCGCGCGTCGCAATCATCGGGCTGGGCCTGATCGGCGGTTCGATCGGTCTGGCGGTCCGCGAGATGCTGCCCGGTGTGGCGACCACCGGCTGGGATGCCGATGCCGCCGTGCGCCGCCGCGCTGCCGAACGCGGGCTGGCCGGCACCATTTGCGAAACCGCGGGCGACGCCGTGCGCGAGGCCGAGCTGGTGATCCTGTGCGTACCCGTCGGCGCGATGAATGCGGCGGCCGAGGCGATTGCCGCCGACCTTGTCCCCGGCACCATCGTCAGCGATGTCGGCTCCTCCAAACGCCGCGTCGGCGAGGCACTGGCCAAGACGCTGCCCGGGGCAGTGGTCATCCCCGCGCACCCGGTCGCAGGGACCGAGAACAGCGGACCCGATGCCGGTTTCCCCGAACTGTTCCGCCATCGCTGGTGCATCGTCACGCCGGACCACACGGCCCCGCCCGCAGCGGTAGAGGCGCTCACGCAGTTCTGGGAAGGGCTTGGTGCCACGGTCGAAATCATGGACCCGGCGCATCACGACCTCGTGCTCGCAGTGACCAGCCATATCCCGCATCTGATCGCCTATACCATCGTCGGCACTGCCTCCGATCTCGAGGATGTAACCCGCGGCGAGGTGATCAAATATTCGGCCGGTGGCTTTCGCGATTTCACCCGCATCGCCGCGAGCAATCCGACGATGTGGCGCGACGTGTTCCTGTCCAACCGCGACGCCGTACTCGAAGTACTGGGCCGGTTCACCGAAGATCTCAGCCTGCTCCAGCGCGCGATCCGCGATGGCGATGGCGAGACGCTGTTCGACCTGTTCGAACGCACCCGCGCGATCCGCCGCTCGATCATCGAGGAGGGCCAGGACGACGCGCGGCCCGACTTCGGGCGGACCGATCACTAAAGGCCGTGTGAGACTGACGACCGGCCCGGCGCACCGGGCGGGGTCTCAGTTCAGCGCGTTGATCGCCTCGCGCACACGCTCTTCGACTTCGGCGCGTGGCAGGCCCGGCGGGATCGGCTCGCCAAAGCGGTAAGTGATCCGCCCCGACCGCTTGAGCCGCCGATGGTAGATCGGCCCGCTGTCCACTGCCACCGGCACCACCGGCAGGCCAAGCATCTTGTACAGCCCCGCGAAACCCGATTGCAGCGGCCTCCGTTCACCATGCGGCACCCGCGTGCCTTCGGGAAAGATCACCAGCGGGCGGCCATCCGCGATCAGCGCCTTGGCGTGGCGGATCATCTTCATCAGCGCCTTTGCGCCTGCCTCGCGTTCGACCGGGACCAGGCCGAAGGCGGCCGCGGCGCGGCCCCATAGCGGGATCTTGAACAGCTCCTGCTTGGCGAAAACACTCGGGCAGTTGAACAGCGCGGGCGCATCGATCGCTTCAAAGAAGCTCTCGTGCTTGATCGCATAGAGCACCGGCTGGTCGAGCGGCGCCCCCTCGTGGACGATCTCGCAGCCGAGCATATGGGTGACGCACCAGCGCTGCCATTGCGACCAATTGCGCACCCGCGCACGGAACGCGGTCACGCTGAACGGCAGCGAGGCCAGCGACGCCGTCGTGATCAGCAGCGAGCCGCTGTAGAAGGCGAGATAGAAGGCGAGGTTGCGGAGAAAGAGCATGGGCTGCGTCAGCGCGGCAGACCTTGCGAGATCGCCGCCGCCAGCAGCTTGTTATATTCGAGATAGAGCGTCGCGAGCTGCGGGTGCGAGACCACCGCGTCCTTGACCACGAGCATGTCGGGCGGCAGCGTTTCGCTGAATTCGGCGGCGGAGCGCGCCATGTGCCAGTCGGTCGTCACGAGGCGCACCGAGGTGAACTCGTTTTCTTTGAGCCATTGCGCCGCTTCGCCGGCATTGCTGCGCGTATCGACCGCGAGATAGCCGAGCTTGACGCAGCATTGCATCACCCGCCGCGAGACATCGAATTCGGCGGCGAATTCGGCGGGCGTCACATCGGGATCGACGCCCGAGACGAACATTTCGCGCGCCAGCCCCTGCTCGACCACATCCAGACCCCGCGCTATCCGGCCCGGCCCGCCGGTCAGCACGATCACCGCGTCGGTCTTCTCATCCGCAGCCGGTTGGGGCAGCGAGACGGCAAAGCCGAGAAAACCGAACGCATAGACGAGCATGACGGCAGCGAAGAGGCGGAGGATCACAACATTTTCCTGAGCGACGCGAGCACGGTGAACCGCGCCGTATAGACCGCTAGAACAACCGCCCCCACAGGGACAAGGGCCAAGACCAGCCAATCGCTGGTTTCGAGCCCGCCGCCTGTCACGAGTCCCGAATCGAGCGCCGCGAATTGCGCGCCCATCACCCAGACCGCCGCCGCGCCGAGCGCCAGTCCGAGCACACCCCCGCCCAGCGCATCGACCAGGATCGAGCGCTGGAAGATCCGCGCGATCTGGTCGTCATTGCCGCCCAGCAGATGGACGATCTCGATCGTGTCGCGATTGCTGCCCAGCGCATTGCGCGCCGCCAGCCACACCGCCGCCGCGCCGGTGAAGGCAAGCAGGCCGATCAGCCCCAGCGCCATCCAGCCGAGCGCCGAGAGCGCGGCGAGCACGGGAGCGAGCCATTGCGCCTGCGCATCGATCCGCGCCGCGGGGACGCGGTCGGCGAGCAGGCTGCGTAGCCGGTCGAGCGTGGCGGCGTCCGCGCCATCGCGCAGCCGCAGGTCGATCAGCGCAGGGATCGGCACCGTATCCTCGGGCGTGTCGGTGCCCAGCCACGGGGCGAGAAGGGCCTCGACCGATTCCTGCGGGACCACCGCGAGCCCGGCGACCGCCGGGTCCTGCACCATGATGGTCGCCGCATCCTCCGCCTGCCGCGCGCGCGATTGCGGATCCGCCTCGACGATCTGGACCGTCGCGCTGCCGGACAATTCGCCGCGTGCGCGGTCCGCGAGATTGTCGAGCGCCAGCCCGCCCCCTGCCGCCAGCACCGTCAGCGCGACCATGATCGCGATCACCCATGGCATCGGTCCGCCCAGCCGCGCTTGCGGCAGCAGATGCGCCGCGCGGCGGCCCTGGAAAGGCGAGCGGCCACGCTCGACCATGCGCGGCGGGACCGGCGGCTTCTTCATTCGCCCGCCCCCACCCGCCGCGGCGGATAGCGCAGCGCGCCGGTGGGATCGGACAACAGCCCCTTGTCGAGCCGCATGATCAGCGAATCGGGCACCTTGCGCAGCAGGTGGACGTCATGCGTCGCCACAACCACGGTTGTGCCCAGCCGGTTAAGCGCTTCGAACAGGCGAATCAGCTTGAGCGCCATTTCCGGATCGACATTGCCCGTCGGTTCGTCGGCCACGAGCATGTCGGGACGGCCGATGACCGCGCGGGCGATGGCCACGCGTTGCTGCTCGCCGCCCGACAGCGTCGCCGGGCGCGCGTCGGCGCGGTGGGCCAGCCCGACCCAGTCGAGCATGTCGGACACCGGCCCCTGCAAATCGGCTTCGCGTACGCCCGAAACGCGCAGCGGCAGCGCGACATTGTCGAACGCCGACAAGTGATCGACCAGCCGAAAATCCTGGAACACCACCCCCATCCGCCGGCGATAGGCAGGCAGGCGCTCGCGCGGGAGGGTGATGACATCGGTCCCGAACATGCTGATCGCCCCGCGGGACGGGCGCTGCGCGAGATAAAGCAGGCGCAGCAGCGAGGTCTTGCCCGCCCCGCTGGCGCCGGTGAGGAAATAGAACCGGCCGGGGAACAGCGTGAAGGAAACGTTCGACAGGATTTCACGATCGGTGCCGTAACGCAGCCCGACATTGTCGAACCGGACGACCTCGTCCTCGGGCGCGCTCATCGCATGGCCCGGTCGTTCAAGAGGAAAGTTGCACCCGTCATTGTAGGAAACTGCCTATAACCGCGCTTGCATGTGGAAAAAAGCCGCTCTCGGGGTTTGCGAACAGGGCTGTCGCTTGTCGTGATTCGCAACGGGTCCTAAGGCCTTGGGTCACCATGATCATTGCCTGCCCTGCTTGTTCCACGCGCTATGTCGTGCCCGACAGCGCTATCGGGATCGACGGGCGCACCGTGCGCTGCGCGAAATGCAAACACAGCTGGTTCCAGGACGGCCCCGATGCCGAACGGCTCGCCGCGGTTGCTGCCGTCCCGGTCCCGCCGCCCGCTGCGCCATCCGCTCCCAGACCGGCGCCGCCTGCGCCGCCACCGCCCCCCGTGGCGGAAGGTCCCGACCCGCAGGCGCAACCCGGCTTCAGCTATGGCGAAACCGCCACAGCGGCGCCTGTGCGTGATGCCCCCACCCGCGACGCGCCCCTGCGCGACGGGCCCGATTTCGACGAAACCACCCCGCCCTATGGCGAAGTTCAGGACGAGCTGCCCCCCGCGCCCACGCCCGAGAGCGACGATTCCCGCTCGCGTTTCGACCATGCGCCGCCGTTCCGTCCGCGTCGCAACCTCACCAAGCTGTGGACCTGGGCGGCCACGATTTTCGCAGTGATCGCGATCGGCACGATTGCCGCGGTCAATTATGCCGGCCTACCCGACTGGGTGCCGGTCAGCCGCCCGCTGTTCGGGGCCGCGCAGCCCGATCTGGAATTGTCCTTCCCGGTCGAGCAGCAGGAACGCCGCACGTTGCCCAACGGCACCGAATTCTTCGGCGCGCGCGTGATCGTCAAGAATACGGCGCGCGAATCGCGCCCGATCCCGCAAATCCTGATCGTGCTGCGCGACCAGCGTGAACGGCAGGTCTATAGCTGGGTCGTCCAGCCGCCGCAGTCGACGCTCGCGCCGGGCGAGGAACTGACCATCAACGAGGCGGTCACCGACGTGCCCAAATCGGCGGTCTTCGCGGATATCGGCTGGGCCCCGCGCTAGCTTGCGCAGCCGCGCAACAAAGATGCTTGCGAGGCCGCAGCCTCGCTGCTAGTGGCGCGCTCCTACCGGCGGGAGCCCGTTCGCGGATTCGCTCTCGATGCAGACTGTGTGCGGTCGTGGCGGAACTGGTAGACGCGCAACGTTGAGGTCGTTGTGGCCGCAAGGCCGTGGAAGTTCGAGTCTTCTCGACCGCACCAATTTCTCTCCTAACCCCGATGACCGCCCTTTAGAACGCCGATATCGGCGCATGCTTGACGCTGCGACCGATTTGCGGAACACCTTACGCAAGAACAAAAACATTCGTGGGAGAGCTTCGGCAGCCCGCGCCGATCCTGCGGCGCGCGGAAAGGAGACTCCTCATGCGCGCAGCCTCGCAGTTTCTTATCGCGGGTGTTCTGCTCGCGCTTTCTCCGCCCATTTCCGCCGCACCCGCCCCCGAGGCCAGGCTGGTCCGCTGCGGCGATCACGATTGCCTGCGGGTTTCGGGCCAGCGCGAGGATGCGCGCGTGCTGGTGATTGTAAACAGCCACGAAACCAGCCCGCGGGGCGCACGGAAATGGCGCGTGGACCTTCCGCTCGATACGGTAAGACGCCTTGCGCCGCTGCACGCACGGACGGTCGAGGTGACGTTGCGCGATCCGGACACCGGCGACGAGACGTCCGCCAGCGTGCGGCTGCCGATCGGGCTGCTGGGGGGCACGACCCGGCTGACTGCGCTCGAGGTCACCGGTCCATGAGCCTCGCTTCGATTCACCGCGAACCTTGCCAGCGCCGACACGTGGGCATATCTCCCTGCGCAGCCGCCAAAGAGCGGCGCAATAATAACGCAGGAGACGATGATCATGAAAGCTGGCCTGATGGCCCTGGCTGCGTGCGCGCTTGCGGCGCCGGCCATGGCGGAAACCACCCCTTCCGACCCCTTCGTGCAGGACAGCGCGACGCTGCACCTTGGCGGGCTCGATCTCGCGACTGTCGACGGGCAGCGCCGCCTGGCCATTCGGATGAACGATGCCGCGCGCGCGGTATGCGGCGACGGCCTCGACACCCTGCATTTGCGCGCGCATGCGCGTTCGCAGGAGTGCCGTACCGAAGTCCTCGCCCGCATTCGCGAACGGATCGAAACGCGCGTCGCGCTGCAGGACACGGCCACCCGGCTCGCTGCGAGCCAGTAGGCACCACACAGCAGGCCACCGCGCGAGGACCGCGGCGGTGAGCCTGGAGCAGCAGGCGCGCGACGCGCTCGAACGCGACGACCTCCTGGGAGCGACACAAGCTGCCAAGGCGATCGTCCTGCAGGATCGCGATGCACCGGCAGGATATTTCCTGCTGGGCATTGCGGCCGAGCAGGCCGGACAGATCGACAATGCGGTCCTGTTGTTGGACGCGGCCGTCCAGCGCGGCCCCCAGGCCGAGCATCTGGCCCAGCAGGCCCGGCTGCTCAGCCTCTTGCGCCGTGACGGGGAAGCCGCCGCGGCTAGCAAGCGCGCCCTCGCGCTCGCGCCCGCCGATGCACGCACGCTGGATACGATAGGGTGCGTTCTGACCCGGCTGGGCGACCACGAAGGCGCCATTGGTCCGTTCACCGCGGCGGTAGCCCGCGAACCCGGCAATCTCGATTATCGCTACAACCTTGCCGCCGCGAGCAGCTTTACCGGGCGCGTCGATGACGCACGGCGGCATTACGAGGACATTCTGCGCGCCGATCCAGGCAATGCGCGCGCGCATTATGCGCTCGCCATCCTGTCGCGCCAGACCGCCGAGGCCAATCACCTTCCCCGGTTGAAACGCGCATTGGCCGCCGCGCAAGGGGCCGATGATGCGCTGCGCATCCGCTATGCGCTGGCCAAGGAACTGGAGGATTTGCGCGATCCCACTGCGTTTGATCATCTTGCAGCGGCCAATGCGCAGCAGAAGAGCGCGCTGGGCTATGATTTTGCGCAGGATGCGGAAATCTTCGACGCGCTCGAAACGCTGTTCTCCCAGCCCGACGGCATGTTGCACGGGGCCCCGGGCCTTCCCGATGCCGCACCGATCTTCGTAGTGGGAATGCCGCGAACCGGCACCACGCTGATCGATCGCATCCTGTCGTCGCATCCGGAGGTCGTGTCGGCGGGAGAGCTTCAGGCCATGCCGGTGGCGGTCAAGCGGCTGGCTGGAACCGCGTCGAAAAAGGTCATCGACGCAGAGACGATTGCCGCCAGCAGCACGATCGATCCCGCGCAGCTGGGCCGCGCCTATATCGAGCAGGCTGCGCATCATTTGCCCGAACGAACGCCGCGCTTCGTCGACAAGCTTCCCGCCAATTTCCTGTATATCGGCCATATCGCCGCAGCGCTGCCGCATGCGCGGATCGTGTGCCTGCGCCGCAATCCGATGGATACGGTGTGGAGCAATTACAAAAACCTGTTTGCGAGCCAGTCGGCCTATTACGCCTATTCCTACGACCTCCTCGACACAGCGCGCTATTATGCGCGCTTCGACCGGTTGATGGCGCAGTGGGAGACGCTCTTTCCCGGCCGGATATTGCAGCTGGGCTATGAAGGCCTGGTCGCCGATCAGGACGGGCAGACGCGGCGATTGATCGACTTCTGCGGGCTCGACTGGGACGATGCCTGCCTGCACTTTCACGAGAATACGGCAGCGGTGGCCACGCCGAGCGCGGCGCAGGTGCGCCGACCGCTCAACGCCGATGCCGTGGGCCGCTGGCGGACGCATGAGCGCGCGCTGGAGCCGGCGCGCGCTTGGCTCGAAAAGCAGGGCATCTCCACCGGCTGAAGGACATTTCGACAGGGCGCAAGAATAAGGGCGCCTGCGTAGGAACGCAGGCGCCCTTTACTTGGGG
The DNA here is from genome assembly GCF_036365825.1 of Qipengyuania sp. HL-TH1. Classification (NCBI taxonomy): domain Bacteria; kingdom Pseudomonadati; phylum Pseudomonadota; class Alphaproteobacteria; order Sphingomonadales; family Erythrobacteraceae; genus Qipengyuania; species Qipengyuania profunda. The sequence continues at coordinate 54,669 of NZ_CP142675.1, read as the reverse complement.
TGATGGTGTCGCTCAGAACGACATGCGTGCTTCCACCCCGACGACCCGCGGACTCATTACCGCCTGGCGATAGTAACGCACCGCAACCCCGTCGTTCACGCCGATGCGCGAGCGATCATTGGCGGTCGATACAACTGCGTATTTGTCGAAGATGTTGTTGGCGAAAAGGCTGATGCTGTAGGTTTCCATCTCGTAGGTCAGCGCCGCCCGGTGCAGCGTGTAACCGGGGATCAGATCGCCATAGGCGCGGTCCCACCCGATCCGCGAAACGACATTGCCGCGATAGGTCGCCGTCCAGTTGGCCACCAGATCGGCATCGCCCATCGGCTGGACGTAGGTAACGCCAAGGCTGCCCGAGTTCTTCGCCGAGCCGGGCAGCCGGTCGCCATCGAGCGCGTCCAGCTGGACGAAGCGGTTCGAATAATCGCCCGGCGTTTCGCGAATGGTGATGATGCCCGGTACGTCCTCGGTGAGATAGGCGTCGGTATAGGAATAGGTCCCCTGGATCGACAGTTCGGGGATCGGCTTGAGCTGGAACGAGGCTTCGAAGCCGCGCGACTTGGCCGACCCGCCGTTCACCGTGATCCCGGTTGCGCCATAGAGCGTGGAGGAATTGACCTGGATCCCCTGCCACTTCACGTCGAAGACGTTGAAGTTGAGCGCCAGCACGTCATTGAACAGCTGGCTGCGCATCCCGATCTCGATATTCTTGGTCGTGTCGGGGCCGTATTGCAGCTCGTCGGGCAGCGCGCAGATGATCTGCTGACCCGGCTGGATATCGGCCGGGCAGGGCGCAACCCGGTTGGGCCCGCCGAGGCGGTAGCCCTTGCTGTACGTGGCGTAGACCATGAAGTCGGGACTGAATTCATACGAGGTATTGAACTTCCACACCCAGCCGTCTTCCCCGGCATCGCCGCCATTGGACGGCAAATCATAGGGGCTGAGCGGATCGCCCAGGACGGGCAGGGCCGCCGCACCCGAGATCGTCGATGTATAGTCGAAATAGCGCGCGCCCGCGGTGACCTGCCAATCCGGCGTAACCTCGAACGTGGCTTCGCCGAAGATCGCCTTCTCCTTCACCTCGGAGGTGATGTAGCTGACATATTCCAGCGCTTCGGGATTGGTGGTCGGGTCGACCCACGGGTGGTTGGGAATGCGTTCGGCGTAGTCGCTCTGATAGTCGTTCTCGTTGTAGAAGCCGCCCAAAACCCAGCTGAACGGACCGCCATGGCTCGACACCAGCCGCAGTTCGAAGTTCTTTTGCTTGCGCGTGCGGTCGGATGCGTAATGGCCCGCGAATGCCGGGAACAACTCGTAATCGTAATCGAGGTCGAGCAGCAGGTCGGTGACGTCGCCCTTATCGCTATAGCCCATCTCGGTGTAGGCGCCGGTGGCGACGATATCGACGATGTCCGCGATATTGGCATTGATCTCGGCGCTGACGAGATGCGCATGACGGTCGACCGGTTCCTTGAACCGGCTGGCGTTCTCATAGCGTCCGGTGCCCAGCACGCCCGCGCTGTTCGATTGCGCACCTTCGGTCTCGGTCTGCTGATACGCATAGGTCAGCAGCAATTGCAGGTCCTCGTCGGCCTGGAACAGCAATTGGTTGCGCGTGGTGAAGGTCCGCTCGAAATTGAGATCCTCTTCCTCGTAGAGGTTCGCTGCATAACCCGCATCGGAAATGCTGTCGGGGCCATCGGGCTGCGGCAGCGATACGCCGGGTTCCTGGACGAGCAGCGAATAGTCGATGAATCCCGGGTCGAAGTAATAGCCCGTCGCGCTGCGGAACGCGATGTGATCGGCCACAATGGGCAGGTTGATCACGCCATCGATCTGATAGCCGAAATCGTCGCTATGCGATTTGGCATAAGCGCGCGCATGGACCTCGCCCTCGACCACGCTGGGATCGGGCCGGTTGGGAATATAGCGGATCGCGCCGGCCAGCGTACCAAGCCCGTAAAGCGTGCCCTGCGGGCCGAGCAGGGTTTCAACGCGGGCGATATCGACCAGCTTGAAATCGTAATAGAGCGGGACTTCGCCCAGATAGATGCCCAGCGCGTCGTCATAGATGGCGCCGCCGTCACCCACGCCCGAGGCATTGAGACCGCGCAGCACCACCGTGCCGGTCGAGCCCGGGCCGGTGTCCGAAATCGTCATGCCGGGAGTGAAATCGGCAATATCGCGAATGTCGTCGATCCGCTGCCGCGCCAGCTCTTCCGCGCTGACGGCGGTGATATTGATCGGCGTATCCATCAGCGTCGTCGCGCGGCGGGTGGCCGTAACGACGATCGTGACCGGAGCCGCGCTCTCCTCTTCCGGCTCCTCCTGGGCGAAAGCCGGTGCGGCCAGCGTGGTGGTCGAAAACACGGTTGCCGACAGCAGACCGAATTTCAGTTTTGCGCATTTTTTCATCGTTTTCTTCCCGTCTTTTGCGGTTGAGCTTCCCCGGGCCGCGACACGCATGTCGCAGCCGACCCAGCTTTACTTGAGGACCTGAGGTGCGCCTGTGCTCCGTTATTCGGACTTCAGGCATTCACCTTATCGACACGGCGAAACCAACCCGCCTATTCGCACGATCCCGCTTGCTTTTTCTTCGGTTGTTCGGATTTATCCGAATTGCCCCGCCTGCGATTGTTCTTCGTTCTCGATTGAGGGGATGAGAACGCGGTGTTTTCATATGGAGAGGGGTGTTGTGCGGCTCCGTATCGACGGGACCGCAACGAGCGCACGTGTGCGCGCCGCGAGAAATCATGTGCAGGTTTCGAAGATAGGGAGGCGGCCGGACCGGCAGCGCGGACGGCAGAGCGCTTGCTCTTCGCGAAGGTCCCGGCTCCCGATGTTCGGTCCATAGACAATCTCCATATCGAGCCGATAGCCGGCTCAATCCTGCAGATCCCCTTCCCAAGCGTTGCCGTTGCTTACGACGGCATGACACATACGCTAGAGATATTACGGAATGCGTCAAGAGTATTAATTGATCGCCCGAACAGCACCGCGAGCCTGGCATTTAGAACTGAATTCACACGATTTTCACAGGGTTCGGCAAGTCACGCGAACCCTGTGGATGCTGCGTCATATCGTCCCCTTCGCAGCCTCGCGGCGTGCGCGGTGCGGCTGCCCCGAATCGATTCCGCGCCGTCACCGGGCTTCGCTGGTCCACCAGGTCAGCGAGTGGACGTCATGCGCGCTCGTCCATATCCCGTCGGGCGTATAACGCAGCGCGCCGCTGCCCTCCGCCCGTCCGACGCGGGCGAGGATTTCGGCGGTCGCCGCATCGATCACGACGAAGGTCTGGTCGTCGGTCGTACGCAGCCACACCTTCCCGTCGCCCGTGTCGATATCGCCCCATTTGAGGTTGTCGCCGACGAGGGTACGGCCCGCCACTTCGCGCGTTTCGGGGTCGATCCGCGCGACGGTCCCGTCGCCCTGCTCCTGCACCCAGACGGCCCCTTCACCCGCGACGAGGAACCCGGGCGTATCGCCCAGCTGGATCGTGTCGGTGACCGCGTTGGTAGCCGGGTCCACGCGCTGCAGTGTCCCCCCGGTTCCGCTTACCGCCCATAGCGCGTCGAACCCGAAGGCGAGGAAAGTCGTACCCGGCGCCACCTCGATCGACGCGGAGATTTCATTGGTCGCGGGATCGATGCGGGAGATCGTCCCCTCCGCCTGGTTGGGCGCCCATACCGACCCGGCGCCGGCGACCACGTTCTGTTCGCCGCTCGGTCCGATGCCCGCCGGTATGGTAGCCAGCACCTGCGCGGTTTCGGGACCGATGCGATACAGCTCGCCCCCATCGCAATTGCCCACCCAGAGCGATCCGGATTCCATCGCCATCGTGCCGCACGGGCGCGGGATCGCGACCGAGGCCAGCTTCTCGGTTTTCGACCACTGTTCCACCCGGCCGTCATTGGTGGTCCATACGGTATCGCCATCAACCTGGAGGAAATCGGCGAAGCCGGGGACGTCGATCACATTCTCGGCGAATGCGGGCTCGGGGCTCATTTCGGCCGCAGGCGCGCAAGCCGCGGCAATGAGGGGCAGGAGGCAGATCGATCGGGTCATGGGCGTTGGTCCTTGCATGGCAGGTGGGGCGTGCCGGGCCGTCCCGGCAGCGGCGTCAACTGTAGCGATACGGATTGGTGTCGATGGTGGTGAGGCTGCGGGTCTGGTTGCAGAGAAACACCGTGCCGGTGAAATAGATGCCCGGTTCAGTGATTGTCTGGGCATAGGCATAGGCTTCGCGAAGCTGATCCACCGTCATCTGCACGGGTGCCTCGTCGGGTTGCCAGGTCAGACCGTAGGGGTAATCCTCCCCCGTCCTGCTGATTTCGACGTGACACCCCATGACATGCGACACGGGATGGTTGTCGCAGAATTCGATCAGCCGCGTCATGCTGTCGAACCAGGGCTGCCAAAAGGTGATGTAGCAGCGCCCGCGATAGAACATGTCGCCGGTGTAGAGGATCTGCGTGTAGCTGTCGTAATAGGCGAATTCGGACGCCACATGGCCGGGCGAGCCCCAGATAAGGATATCGCGCCCGCCGAGATCGAGCGTGACGCGTTCCTCGGGGAAGTTGGTCATCCCCCAGAAGCCGAGCATCTCCTCATGCGTCAGTCCCATGTAGCGCGTATTGGGCCGGTCGGCGAACTGGTTGACCGCGGCATAGTGATCGGCGTGAAGGTGGCTGAAGGCGACGAGCAATTCGAGGTCGGCAGGATCGCGTCCCTTGCGCCTGCACCAATCCGCGATGCACTCGTCGACCACGCCGCGCAGGTCCCAGTCGGTGCGCAACTGGGTAAAGCCCTCGTCGAGCAACAGCACGCGATCATTGCCGAAATACAGCGGGGCAAAAGGCGCCTCGAAGCTGTAGGCCTTGTTCTGCCGAAGGATGGCCGTGTGTGCATTGTACCAGTGCACATGCACCGGCGGATCGGTGTTGTCCTTGAGCGATTCCGAACCGCAGATCCAGCGGTCGGGGAAACTGCCCGGGGCAGGCAGGTCGCTTTTGAAATCGACCGGATCGGGCCGCAGCCCGGCGGCCTGCGCGGCCTGGCTATAGGTTGTCAGCGCAGCCGGAACCGCCAGCGCTGCGGCATTGTACGACAGGAAAGTACGACGGTCCAAAGCGGTTCTCCCGGTCGTCAAAAGGGGTGCGGCGGAGTGATGCGGGCGACGCCTTCGGGCCAGACCCGGGTCCGCTGGTCGGGACTGACTCCGTTGAAAAGGACGAAGTCGGGGCGGATCAGCATCATGTCGCGGCCCTGCACCTCGCGCGCATAGTGCGAGGCCTCGTCGATCGTGGCGGGCGAAAGCTGCAGGATGCGCTCATAGGGTTTGTAGGTCGCGAAACGGGGATAATAGCAGCCCGGCGCGAACATCATGTCGATGTGCCCGCCGAGCACCGCCTCGACCGGATTGCGTCCGGCGAACTCCTGCAACCGCGCCAGCGCCGCAATGTAATCCCGGTCGTTGCCGATGTTGATCCGTCCGGGGAACAACAGGTCGCCCGTGAACAGCAAGTCGCAATAGGGATCGTAGAAGGTCACCCCGTCACGGTGGCTCCCGGGGGTGGGGATGACCTCGATCCGCCTGTCGCCGAGATCGACTGCCCCGGTTCCGCCCGGCCAGTTGCCCGCAAGCCCGTAATGCGCCTGCATCGCCCCGATCGGTCTGGGGACGATGGTGGTTCGCGGGCGATCCGCGAATTGCCGCAGCCCCTGGTTCTGCGCGACGTCTTCGCCCGATGTCAGCGCGATGGTCAGCGGCATGCGCTTGCGGCCGCGCATCTGCTCCCAGCGAGTGATGATCGCATCGACGGTCTCGCGCAGCGGGAAAAAGGCCGCTTTCGCAGTGGCCCCGCTGTCGATCAGCAAGGCTCCGGCATTGCCGAACAGCAGGTAGACGAACGGCGCTTCCCAATGGACGCAGACGTTCTGCCGCAGGACGAAAGTGTCTTCGTTATACTGCACCACCTGGATGCGTGGATCGGTGTTCTTCGCCGCGACATTCGATCCGTAGATCCAGCGGAAGCCGAGCCGCCCGGGGGCCGGCCCGCTGCTCGAATAGTCATGCTCGACCGGTTCGCGGGGATGCAGCGGCAGCGCGGAATCGGTGTTGCGCACTCCCGGCGGATTATACGCCGCCGCGATATCGCCATTCCCCGCGAAGGTCGGCTGGACCGATGGGGCGGGGGTCGGGGTCGGTGCGGGGGCAGGCGTGGTCTGCGACATCGGGCGCTCCGGGCAAAGCCGCCGGTACAGCGGCAATTGGCTGCCTTCGATGCATGCCCTCCCAGGCGGTCCTCCGCGCGTCGGTCGCCTTACGCCCCCGCGCTCTGGAGCGACACCATATGATTATTACCAACAATGGCAATGGTAATAAATAAGTGATGGACAGGGGGCTCTTTTGGCGCAATGCTGCACATGCGAAAGGAGTTACCTCTATGTTGAACGGGATCCGCAAAGTGGGGGCAGCCGCAGCGCTGGCCTGTGCCTTATTCGTCGCCTCGTGCGCGCCCGCAAGCGAAGACGCCACCGCGCCCAAGACCCAGTTCACGATCGGCTGGTCGATCTATGCCGGGTGGATGCCGTGGCCCTATGCCGAACAGGCCGGGATCGTGAAGAAGTGGGGGGACAAATACGGGATCGAAATCGATATCGTGCAGGTCAACGATTACGTCGAATCGGTCAATCAATACACCGCCGGGCAGCTTGACGGGGTGACGGTCGCGAACATGGATGCGCTGACCATCCCCGCCGCCGGCGGGAAGGATACCACCGCCCTCATCATCGGCGACTATTCGAATGGCAATGACGGGGTCTTGCTGAAAGGCACCGACAATCTCGCCGGTATCGCCGGACAGCAGGTCAATCTGGTCGAGCTGTCGGTGTCGCATTATCTGCTCGCCCGGGCGCTTGAATCGGCAGACCTCGCGATGACCGATGTGCGGACGATCAATACCGCAGATGCGGATATTGCCGGTGCGTTCACCTCGCCCGATGTCACCGCCGCGGTGGCGTGGAACCCGCAGCTCCTGACGATGAAACAGGAAGCGGGCGCGCATGAGGTCTTCAGCTCGGCCGACATTCCGGGTGAAATCCTCGACCTGCTGGTGGTCGATACCGCCACGCTCGAAGCCAACCCGAATCTGGGCAAGGCACTGGTGGGCATCTGGTACGAGACCATCGCGCTGATGCAGCAGGACGACGAAGCGGGCGAAGCGGCGCGTGCAGCGATGGCGCAGCTTGCGGGTACGACGCCGGAGATGTTCGAAGCGCAGGTGGCGACGACCCATCTTTATGTCGAGCCCGCGCAAGCGGTTGCGGCGGCGACCGATCCGGCGCTGATCGAAACCATGACCCGGGTCCGCGACTTCAGTTTCTCACAGGGCCTGTTCGGCCAGGGTGCCAGTTCGGCCGAAGCGGTGGGAATGGCCTTCCCGGGCGGCAAGACCTTGGGCGATGGCAACAGCATCACATTGCGCTTCGACGACAGCTTCATGCAGATGGCTGCCGATGGCGAGCTATAGGCCGGTGAAGCGGACGGGCAGCGGACCGGGGATCGGCGCGTAGTGCGCTGGGTCGATCGCCGGATCGGGCGGACCAATTCCCTGCTTCTAGGGGCGATCCCGATCCTGCTCCTGATCCTGGTATATCTGTTCCTCGCGGTCGCGCGGAACGAGATCAACCCGGCCGACAAGATCCTCCCGCTCCCCGGGGCGATGGTGGACGCCATGCGCGCGCTGGTGTTCGAGCGGGATCCGCTGTCGGGCCGCTATCTCTTCTGGGCCGATACGCTGGCGAGCCTGCAGCGGCTCGGTCTCGGACTGGCCATTTCCACCGCCAGCGCGCTGCTGGTGGGCCTCGTTCTGGGGCTTCTGCCACCCGTTCGCGCCACCTTCGGCATGCTGGTCACCGGGATTGCGGTGATCCCGCCGATCGCGCTGCTGCCGATCTTGTTCATCGCCTTCGGGCTGGGTGAGACCGCCAAGGTGGCGCTTATCGTGATCGGCATTGCGCCTTTCATGATCCGCGATATCGCCGCGCATACGGCAGCGCTCCCGCGCGAGCAGATCATCAAGGCGCAGACGCTGGGCGCAAGCACATGGCAATTGGCGCTGCGCGTCGTCCTCCCGCAGGCCATGCCAAGGCTGATCCAGGCAGTGCGCCTGTCGCTGGGTCCGGCATGGGTATTCCTGATTTCGGCCGAAGCGATCGCCGCCGATATCGGGCTGGGCTACCGCATCTTCCTCGTTCGCCGCTATCTCGCGATGGACGTCATCCTGCCCTATGTAGCGTGGATCGCCATCCTCGCGGCGATCACCGACCTGCTGCTGTCATGGTCCAGCCGCCGCCTGTTCGGCTGGGCACACAGGACCGAGAGATGAGCAGCTTCCTCAGCCTGCGCGACGTCTGGGTCGAATATGGCGACAAGATCGTGCTCGAGCGCGTCAACCTCGAAATCGAGGAAGGCGCATTCGTTTCGGTCATCGGGCCATCGGGTGCAGGCAAGAGCAGCCTGCTGCGCGTGGTACTGGGGCAGGATGCGCCGACGCGCGGGACCATCACGCTCGACGGCGTCCCGCTCAAGCCCCAATGCGACAGCGATCGCGGCGTGGTGTTCCAGCGCTATTCGGTGTTTCCGCATCTGACGGTCCTGGGGAACACGCTGTTCGGGATCGAATGCGGGCGCGCCCCGCTGGCCGGGCGGCTGTTCGGCGCGGCGCGGCGCGCTGCGCTGGCCGAAGCGGAAGAAATGCTGGCAGCGGTCGGGCTGGAAGACAGCCTTCATTTGTATCCGGCGCAGATGTCGGGTGGCATGCAGCAACGCTTGGCGATCGCTCAGGCGCTGATCAAACGCCCGCGGATATTGCTGCTCGACGAACCCTTTGGCGCGCTCGATCCCGGGATCCGGTCCGATATGCACGCACTGATCACCAGCCTGTGGAGCGAATATGCGCTCACCGTGATGATGGTAACGCACGATATCGGCGAGGCCTTCGCGCTCGGCAACCGCGTGCTAACGCTCGATAAGCTGCGGCATGACCCGCACGCCCCAAATCGGTATGGTGCCTCCATCGTCTACGATCTTCCTCTCACGCGGAAGGCACCGCAGCGGGCGGAGACCCGCGCAGTCCTGACCCAATCCGCATGAGACAAAAATCGTAGTATTACGATTGACAATATAGATAATACTTGAGAGGACCGTCCCATGGCATCCGAACCCACCAATCTTGCCCGCCTCAGCATGAGCCTGCCCGCGGACCTGTTCCGCCAGCTCGACATGATGGTGGAAGAACGGGGTCTGCCGTCGCGCTCGCAGCTGATCGCCGAATTGATCCGGCACGCCCTCGCCGAGCACGAAGCGCAGACCCGGCCCGAAGAGATGCTCGCGGGCACGATCACGCTTGTCTATGTCGGCGATCGCGGCAGCATCCGCCAGCAACTCGCAACGACGCAATTGCAATATCTGAAGGAAGTCATCTCCTCGCAGCATGTCTTCCTCGAGGACGACCAGTCGCTCGAAGTGCTGCTTGTGCAAGGCCCCGCCGTACGGCTCGAGGCGCTGTGCGATTCGCTGCGCTCGATTCGCGGGGTTCACCAGCTCCAACTGGTCACCACCACCGCGCTGCTGCCGCCGCTGCATGAGCAGGGCGAAGCCGACGCCAACGACAACAGTGCAGGCAAGAAGCCCAAGCCGCCAAAGTCCGCGGCCGCATGACGGAGGGGCTGGCAAACCCGCTGGCAGCGCGCGACCACGCCCGCGCGATGGCCGGCACGGTGGTCGACGCGATGCCCGTCCTGCCGCCGGTTGCGCCAGACCTTCCCGCAGGCGTGGAGCCGGACGACCTCCTGTGGGAGGAAACCGTCGCCCCGGGCGGGTATGCTACCCGCAGGCTGGCGCGCGGATCGCGGGTCCGGCTGATCGATCTTGCCGGCGACGCCTGTGCCTCGATGCTCATCTACAATGCCGAAATGCCGACCGAACGGCTGAACGTGGCCGACACGGTCAAGGTGCAGTGGAACGGCTATCTCGGCGCGGGCAAGCTGCTGCTGTCCGACATGGGCCGCGTGATGATGAGCATCCTCGAAGATGGCGCCGCCACGCATGACGTTTTCTGCGGCACATCGAATGCCGCCACCAACGAAGCCAAATATGGCGAGGGCCGCAATAGCGGCGCCTTTCCCAATGGCCGCGACCGGCTGCTGCTGGGCTCGGCCAAGCACGGGCTGCAGCGCCGTGATGTCCACCCTTGCGTCAATCTGTTTAAGGGCACGCGGATCGAGGCCGATGGGGCCATCACGCCGCTGGTAGGCCCCTTCGAGGCGGGGCGCGAAATCGTGCTGCGCGCGGAAATGGATGTGATCGTGGTCCTGGCCAATTGCCCGCATGTCCTCGACCCGCGGGACGACTGGCAGGTTTCGCCGCTGCGCATAAGCGCGTGGCGCGGGCCCGTGACCGATCAGGACGACCCGATCCGCTGTGCCACGCCCGAGGGCCTGCGCGCCTTCGAAAATATCGAAGACTACTACCGCCGCTAGCAAGGAAGGGCGCAGACTGCATGACCGCTGATCCCGCAACAGGGGGCCTGCCCGGTGCCGTCGTCCATGACGAAATCGTGCCTGCCCGGGCGCCGTGGCTGCATCACATCGCGGCAGGGCAGACGCTCCGCATTATCGATGTGGAAGGCAATCAGGCGGTCGATTTCCTGCTCTACGCGGATGCTGACGATGCCGAACGGTATAGCTCGCAGGACACCGTGGCCGCGCAGGGGAACCTGTTCCTGCGCCAGGGCAGCGTCCTGCGTTCGAACGAAGGCCGCGCGATGATGACCATCACCGGCACTTCGGTCGCCTATCATGACACGATCGGCGGCGCGTGTTCCTGCGAATCCAATACCCTGCGTTATGGCCACCACACCAAGGCGCAGCACGCCTGCGTCGAGAACTTCCTCGAGGCCAATCTGTCCGAGGGGCGCGGCAAGCGCGACATGGTGCCCAACATCAACTTCTTCATGAACGTGCCCGTAGAGGAAGACGGGTCGCTCGGCATTGTCGACGGCATTTCCGCGCCCGGCCTTACGGTCGACCTGCGCGCGGATATGGATGTGGTCGTGGTGGTGTCGAACTGCCCGCAGATCAACAACCCGTGCAATGCCTTCAACCCGACCCCCGTGCGGATGATCGTCGCTGCATGAGCACGCCGACGGTATTGATCGCCAACCGCGGAGCGATTGCCACCAGGATTATCCGGACCTTGCGGACCATGGGTCTGCGTTCGGTCGCGGTCTATTCCGACGCCGATGCCGATTCGCTGCATGTGTCGCTGGCGGACAGTGCGGTGTGCATCGGGCCGCCCCCCGCAACCGAAAGCTACCTCGATAGCGCCGCGATCATCGCCGCGGCGAAGGAGGCGGGCGCAGGCTATATTCACCCCGGTTACGGGTTTCTCGCCGAGAATGCCGAATTTGCCGAAGCCTGCGAGGCTGCGGGGATCGTCTTCATCGGCCCGCGACCCGAGCATATCCGCACCTTCGGCCTCAAGCACAGCGCCCGCGCTCTGGCCGAGGAACAGGGCGTGCCGCTGGCGCCCGGTACCGGCCTGCTGACCGGGGAAGACGAGGCCGCCCGCGCGGCTGCCGACATCGGCTATCCGGTCATTCTCAAGGCGACCGCCGGGGGCGGCGGCATCGGGATGCGCATCTGCGCGGATGAGGCCGAACTGCGTGACGGCTTTGCCGGCGTGGTACGCCAGGGCGAGAGCAGTTTTGGCGATGCGGGCGTGTTCCTCGAACGCTACATCGCGCGGGCCCGGCATATCGAGGTCCAGATTTTCGGTGATGGCGCAGGCCACGTCATGCCGCTGGGCGAACGCGACTGTTCGCTCCAGCGCCGCAACCAGAAGGTCGTCGAGGAAGCCCCTGCCCCCTGCCTGTCGGATGCGCTGCGCCGCGACCTCATCCTGGCCGCGGTCAACCTCGCTCAGGCGGCACAATATCGCTCGGCGGGGACGGTGGAATTCCTCTTCGACGCCGAACGGCAGGAGTTCTTCTTCCTCGAAATGAACACCCGCCTGCAGGTCGAACACGGGGTGACCGAAGAGGTAATGGGCGTCGATCTGGTCGAATGGATGGTGCGTGGGGGCATGGGCGATTACGCCTTCATGGATCGCGCTGCGCCGACCGCCCGTGGGCATGCGGTCCAGGTGCGACTGTATGCCGAGGACCCGGCGCTCGACTATCGCCCGACCACCGGCACGCTGTCGGCGCTGTCGTTCCCCGATAGCATTCGGGCGGAAACCTGGTGCGAAGCCGGCACCACGATCAGCGCATGGTACGATCCGATGATCGCCAAGCTGATCACGCATGCTGACACGCGCGAAGGCGCCATTGGCGCGATGCAGGCGGCGCTCGCCGAAAGCCGGATCGACGGGATCGAGACGAACCTGCGCTGGCTGCGCGATGTCGTGCAGGACGAATCCTTCATCGCGGGCACGGTCACGACCCGCCTGCTCGATACGATTCCCTATGCGCCCAGCAGCTTCCAGATCGTCTCCGGCGGCACTGCCACTACCGTACAGGACTGGCCGGGGCGCGAAGGACTATGGTCGGTCGGGGTCCCGCCGTCCGGGCCGATGGATGACCGCTCGTTCCGGCTGGGCAATCTGCGGCTGGGCAATCCTGAGGGCACGGCGGGGCTCGAGGTGACCTTCACCGGGCCGACGCTGCGCTTCAATGCGCCCGCGCGCCTGTGCCTTGCCGGGGCGGATTTCGGGGCCAGGCTCGATGGCAATCCGGTGGCGCGCGACACGCCGCTCGATGTCGTGGCCGGACAGACGCTCGCACTGGGCCGCGTTTCGGGCGGGGGTATGCGCGGCTATATCCTGTTTGCAGGCGGGCTGGATATCCCGCCCTATCTCGACAGCCGTAGTACCTTCGAACTGGGGCAGTTCGGCGGACATGCGGCGCGGCGGCTGCTCGCTGGCGACACGCTGCATCTGGCCGGTAACGCCACCACCACGGACATGCCCGCGGGTCCCGAACCCGAGCTGGGCAATTGCTGGACTTTGCGCGTCCTATACGGCCCGCACGGCGCGCCCGACTTCTTCACCCCGGACGACGTGCAAGCGATCACCACTGCCGAATGGCAGGTGCACTACAACAGCAATCGCACCGGCGTCCGGCTGGTCGGGCCCAAGCCCGAATGGGCCCGCAAGGATGGCGGCGAGGCGGGGCTTCATCCGTCCAACATCCATGACAATCCCTATGCCATCGGTGCGGTCGATTTCACCGGCGACATGCCGATCATCCTCGGCCCCGATGGCCCCTCGCTGGGCGGTTTCGTCTGCCCCTTCGTGGTGATCGCCGCAGATCGCTGGAAGATCGGCCAACTGGCTCCGGGGAACCGCCTGCGCTTCCAGCCCGTGGATATCGCCGAAGCGCAAGCCGCCGACCAGTCCGCGCCCCTTGCCGGGGCAACGACCGGGGTGCCGGCTGACAGCGAGCCGCGCGCCCCGGCCGATCTCAGCCCGATCCTCGCCGAAATCCCCGCCGAGGGGCATCGTCCGCGAACCGTCTACCGGCAGCAGGGCGATCGCAATATCCTGGTCGAATACGGGGCGATCGTGCTCGACCTCGAATTGCGTATCCGCGTCCATGCGCTGATGACCGTGCTCGAGGCGAAAGGGCTCCGCGGGGTGGTCGACATCACCCCGGGCATCCGCTCGCTCCAGCTCCATTTCGACGGCAAGCAGCTCGACCAGCGCTCCGCCCTCGCAGCGCTGATGGAATGCGAGGACGAACTCGGCGATCTCGAGGATTTCGCCATTCCCTCGCGGATCGTCCACCTGCCGCTCAGCTGGCGCGACCCCGCGACCATTGCGACCGTCGAGAAATATATGGCGGCGGTGCGCGACGATGCGCCCTGGTGTCCCGACAACATCGAATTCATTCGCCGGATCAACGGCTTACCCGATGCCGATGCGGTGCAGGATATCGTGTTCGATGCCAGCTACCTGGTGATGGGACTGGGGGATGTCTATCTGGGCGCGCCCGTCGCAACACCCGTCGATCCGCGGCATCGGCTCGTCACGACCAAATACAACCCCGCGCGCACCTGGACCCCGCCCAATGTCGTCGGGATCGGCGGCGCCTATATGTGCATCTACGGGATGGAAGGCCCGGGCGGTTACCAGCTGTTCGGGCGCACCATCCAGGTGTGGAACACCTATCGCCAGACCGACGTCTTCAAGGACGGCAAGCCGTGGCTGCTGCGCTTCTTCGACCAGATCCGCTTTTTCGAAGTCTCGGCCGAAGAGCTCGAGGAATGGCGGCGGGACTTCCCTGCCGGGCGGCGGTCGATCGAGGTCGAGCATTCGGAATTCCGGCTGGCCGATTACCGCGCTTTCCTGAACGAAAACGCGCAATCGATCGCCGCGTTCGAGGAGACCCGGCAGGCGGCATTCGATGCCGAACGGGGCGAATGGGAGCGTAACGGCGAATTCGACCGCCTTTCCGAACTGGCCGACGACATCGGCGGCGCCGCGCTGGATGCGCCGGCAGTCGACGTGCCGGAGGGCGCCGAAGTCGTCGAATCTCCCTTTGGCGGATACATCTGGAAATTGCTCGTCGCCGAGGGCGACGAGGTCGAAAAGGGGGACACCGTGGCCGTCATCGAAGCAATGAAGATGGAGTGTCCGCTGGAAAGCCCGGCGGCCGGGACGATTTCCTCGCTGTATATCGAGGAACGCCAGCCGATCGAACCGGGCGCGCCGCTCATGGCGCTGACGAGGCGGTGTTGATGGACCTTGCACGCCAGAGCGTCCAAACGATCGCCGCGGCGGTCAACACCGGCACGGCAAGCGCGCTCGACATTGCCGAAGCGACCCTGGCGCGGATCGACGCCTATGACGAAATCCAGCCGCAGGTCTGGATCAGCCACGCTTCGCCCGAACGGGTGGCAGAGGCCGCGCGCGCAGTGGATGCGCGGATCGCCGAGGGAGAAACGCTCCCGCTTGCGGGCGTCCCCTTTGCCGTGAAAGACAATATCGATGTCGCCGGTTTCGACACAACCGCGGGATGCCCGGCGTTCTCCTACACCCCCGACACCACCGCACCGGCGGTCGCGCGGTTGCTCGACGCTGGCGCGATCTGCGTCGGCAAGACCAATCTCGACCAGTTCGCGACCGGGCTGGTTGGCACACGCAGTCCCTATGGCATTCTGCGCAACGCCTACAATCTCGCCTATGTGAGCGGGGGATCGAGTTCGGGTTCGGCAGTCGCGGTGGCGGCCGGTCTCGTGGCCTTTGCGCTGGGTACCGATACTGCCGGATCGGGGCGGGTGCCCGCAGCCTTCAACCATTTGGTGGGATACAAGCCGAGCAAGGGACGCTGGAGCACCACGGGGCTGGTACCTGCGTGCCGTACGCTCGACTGCATCAGCGTCTTCACCGACGACATCTCCGAAGCGCGGCTGGTCGACCAGATCATGGCGGGATTCGATCCGCAGGATGCCTATTCTCGCGCCTTGCCCACTCGGGAATTGACCCCCAAACGCATCGGCGTCCCCCGTCCCGACCAGCGAGGCTGGTTCGGCGACAGCCAGTCGGAAGCGCTCTATTCCCGCGCGCTCCAAACTCTGGGGCGCGATGCCGAGATCTGCGAGCTCGATATCGCCTTCCTCAACGAAGCCGCGAGCCTGCTCTACAGCGGCCCATGGGTAGCCGAGCGCGCGGCGGCGCTGGCCCCGGTGCTGGCCGCCAACCCCGAGGCGATCGACGCCACCGTCCGCGCAGTGGTGGCGCCGGGCCTCGACATTTCGGCGGTCGAACTGTTCAACGGGATCTATCGCCTCGCGGAATTGCAACGGGGTGCCGAGGAGATGTGGGCCAGCGTCGACATGCTCGCCTTCCCGACCACCGGCACGACCTACCGCGTGGCCGAACTGGAAGCCGCGCCGGTCGCGCTGAACAGCAATCTGGGCCTTTATACCAATTTCGTGAACCTGCTCGACATGGCCGCGATCGCCGTGCCGGCCGGTGCGCGCGCCAATGGCACCGGCTTCGGGATCACACTGATAGGTCCGGCAGGCAGCGACAGCGGCCTTATGGACGCTGCCGAAAGCTATCTCGCCAAGGCGGACTTGCCCGCGAGACCCGCGCTCGATCTGGAGGGAAGAATGGAAACCGTTAAGCTTGCCGTCGTCGGCGCACATCTGAAGGACATGCCGCTGCATTGGCAACTGACGTCGCGCGATGCGCGATTCGTCGGTGCGTTCGACACCGCCCCCGCCTACCGGCTCTATGCGATGGCCGACAGCACACCGCCAAAGCCCGCGCTGGTCCATAGCGAGGATGGTGCGGCGATCGCGGTCGAGGTCTACGAACTCGACGTGGCCGCCTTCGGCAGCTTCGTCGCCGAAGTGCCCGCTCCGCTCGCCATCGGCACGGTGACGCTGGAAGATGGCAGCAATGTCAAAGGCTTCGTAGCCGAACCCCGTGCAACCAGCGGAGCCGAAGATATCACCGAGCTGGGCGGATGGCGCGCCTATATTGCTCGCACCTGACCTTCAGCTTCGCATAAATGTCAAAAAAGGACCGTTATTACCCTTGACGGTTTTCATAATATCGATAGCCTCGCCGCAATAGCCAAAAAAACGTTCGCCGGGAGAGACACAGAAACCAGCCGGATCGGTCATACGATCCGAGCAAGGGGGAGTCCGTCGGTGCGCATCCCACAGAACCTCAGGAGGCCGGACAGCAGTCTGCCCAGAGTCCTGCGCATTGTCCGGCGTATCCCCACAGTCTCGCACGGGAGGTAGCGGATATGGCCGGTGTACGCGTAGGAAACAGGATCATCGGGGCGGACTCGCCGGTTACGGTCGGATGGGACAACATTCCCAAGGTGGAAGGCGGCCCGCTGAAGCGGTTCATCTTCACCTATTTCCAGCCCTTCTTCCTCTTTTCGCTGATCGCCTTCTGGTATTACGCGCCCAATTCGCTGGCCACGGCAACGACGGCGATCACCATTGCCATATCTTTCAAGGTCCTGCTGATCGGGATCGAGCTGGTGAACCCGCGTCACAAGAGCTGGCAGCTCACGTGGAAGGAATTGTGCACCGACCTGTTCTATGTCGGCCTGGGATACACGCTGCTGCGGATGGTCGATGTCTATATCGGCGCCGGCGTGGTCATCGAAGCCATCCAGGGCGCCTATGACTGGGGCAAGCTTGATTGGTTTACCGGCATGCCCTTGCTGGTGCAGGCGCTCCTGATCTCGCTGATCTTCGATTTCGGCCAGTACTGGATGCATCGCGGAATGCACAATTGGTATCCGCTGTGGCTGACGCATGCACCGCATCACTACATCACGCAGCTGAACATCAACAAAGGCGCGGTTGGCAACCCGATCGAATTGTTCCTGATTGGCCTCGGGATCGGCGGGTTCTTCGATTTCCTGCCGCGGGCCGCGCTGCTTGCCGCGACCTTCGGCCTCGCCATCGGCACCTATCAGCACATCAACGTGCGCTTCAACACGCCTCGTTGGTGGCGCTTCCTGTTCAACACGACCGAGCATCACAGCGTCCATCATTCGCAGGATTTCCAAGGCAGCCGTAGCAATTACGGCGCCACCTGGATCATCTTCGACCGGATATTCGGAACCTGCGTCGATGGCGAAGCCGAAAAGCTCGGGATGGAGGGCGGCCGCAGGATGCAGATCAACGAGACGATGGTCTTTCCCTTCACCGAAGGGGTCAGGGCGGTGAAGGAGCGGATCCCCGCACGCTTCCGCCGCTCAAGCGTGCCAGCGGAATAGCCCCACATTGCGGCCTCATCCGGTCGCAACCCGACCCATCCTTCCGACGTGCCTGCCTGCGATCCGCTTCAGGACGTGGAAGGCTTGTGCCCGCCCGAGATTGCCGGAGACCAGCGCCATGCCCAAACTGTCTTTCATCGACTGGATATGGCGCGCGCGCGGTGTCGTGGAGCTGGACCCGCCGCGCACGCCGCAAAGCGCGTTCGCCCGGCTCGATCCATTGCTGGACGCCGCCAGCCAAGAGATCGACGGCGACACGCTGACCTATGTGAAGGACAACCCCGCCGCGCAGGACAAGCTGGCCACCTTCAGCCGCGGCACGCTCCAAGTCGTGGAGGAAGGCGGGACCGCCAAGCTGCGCTACGACCTGTTCAGCCCCGCACTGCTGCTGTGCGCGCTGGCCCCGCTGCTGTTCCTCGCGATTGCACAGGCCACCATCGTCATCTCCGAGCTCGAAAGCGCCGCGGAAACCGAGGCGAGCGACGCGGAGGATGAGGAAGACGAGGAAGAGCCCAGGCCGCACAATATCGTCGACCAGATGCTCGGTGCCCCGCCGCCTGAATCGCTCGAGCAAAAGAAGCAGCGGATGGAAGAGGAGGAAGAGGAGCAGGAGGGCACACACTCGCCAACGCCTGCTTTCGTCTTTGCCGGGCTGTTCTTCGCGCTGTTTCTCGTGGGCCGCGTGCTCGAGCCCTGGCTGGTCAGGCGGACCTTTCGCCAAGTGCTGAACACCCAGACCGAATCATCCGAGCCCGAACCGGGTCGCCCCGCCGAGGTCTGACGGCCCGGACGAGCTCGCCAGCGGCGACCCATCCGTCAATCACTCCCGCAACACCCCCAGCCGCCATCGCGCCGGAAGGAGCGCCATTCATGATCAAGCTGCACATCAAGAATCTCTCGGGCACCGAGCAAACCGTCGAGGTCGCACCGGATGGTTCGCTGATGGAAGCAATCCGCGACAGTGGTTTCCAGGACTTGCTGGCTCTGTGCGGCGGATGCTGTTCGTGCGCGACCTGCCACATTGTCGTGGAGTCCGACTTCGTCGCGCCGGAACCGATGTCGAGCGAGGAGGACGATTTGCTTGACGGGTCCGACCACCGCCAGGCGGGGTCGCGATTGTCCTGCCAGATTCCGCTCACCGACGCATGTGACGGCTTGCGTTTGCGGATCGTCCCCGCGGATTGACGCCCCTCCGCCGGGCGACCGGAGCGTAAAGGCTAGGCGATCTTGCTCAGCGGCCACCACGGCCCAGTGGGGCGTTCGGCCTTGTGCCGACCCAGGTCGCGCAGCCGCGCCATGAACGCGGGCTTGAACATCTCGTCATCCTTGAAGTTCTCGCCCACATCGCTCGGGAATGTATCGTAGCGGTCGGCGCTGGTCAGCATGATCTTGCCATAGGGATTGTTGAGCCGCAGCCCCGCAATCGCGCCGATCTCGCTTTCATTGACCAGCAAGTCGTAGCCGCGCTGGCCGTTCTTGAGCGGACCCGAAGTGGTGTTGAGCGCTGCGTCGGGCTTGCGCGCGGTGGGGCCGTTACGCACGACATAGACGGTCGGCGCCTTGCGTTCGTAATCGTCGCCGAAGCTCGCCTGCTTCATGGTCGCCAGCGCCTCCGGGCCGGTTTGCGCGGCCATCTGCTTGCGCACTTCCTGGTCGACCGCGGCCATCGCCCGGTCGAAGAACACCGAGCGGCGCACCCCGCCGTCATATTGCGTCATCGGCTTCCCATCGCTGCCCGCGACCCGCAATTGCTGGTGGAACACCGGCATGGCGGAAGACGCCATCGACGCCGCCGCCAGCGCCTGGGCCGCTGCCGCCGCATCGGGCGCAGCGTTCACCAGCTGCTTGACCTCGGCATAGCGGAACACGCCGCGTTCGGCCTCGACGAAGCCGACGAACCCTTCGATGCTCGAATTGCCGATCGCCTCGACCAACCGCGGATCGCCGCCGGGCATCAGCGCTTCGATGATCCGCTTGCGCAGCGGCGCAGTCCCCGCGGCCGAGCCGTAGAGCGGCACGGAAATCAGCTTGGTATTGTTCACCACATCGCTTTCGCGTTCGGGCGAATAACCCCACACCAGCCGGTCGAGCGCGAAACGCCGCATGTCCGGGGTCTGCGCGGGGTCGAGCCCGACCATCAGCATCAGCGCCTGCAGCGAACCGGTTGAGATGCCGGTGATCACGCCGATTCCCGGCAGAGCGAGCTCGTCGGGGCTATGTCTGCTCAGCGTGTCGAACAGGCCCGCCCCATAGGCCCCCCATTGGCCGCCCCCCGACAGCAGCAGCACGTTGCAATCGGGCCGTTCGGCCTGGTTGTGGCATTGCACCGCATCGCGGATCGAACAGGACATGCGATCGTCCAGCGTGCAGATCTTCGCATCGGGGACATCCGCCTGCACATCGCGGATGAAGGGGCCGACATCGCCATCGACCACATGGCTGTAGAAGCCGTCGATCTCGAACGTCAGCGGCCCGCGGCGAAACAGCCGGAAGCCGAGATAGCCGAGCACGCCAAGCGCCACGATCGTCGCGCCGACTCCGAGCAGGAAATTCCCCATGACCGCATCCCCCAAGTTGATCGGGAGGGACAATGCGCCCGTATCGCGGCGATTTCAATCAGCCGTGTGCGCCGAACTCGTTGGCGATGGCGGTCGAGATCCGCAGGCACAGCGCATAGGCCTGCTCGATCGGCTCGATCGAATTGGCGCGGATCGCGGCATAGCCTTCGCCCTCGCCCAGCGGATACTCGCCCGCTTCGTCGAGCGCGAAATCGCCCTTGCGCGGGAAGCTGATGGGGAAAGCGCGGCGCAATTGCGCCAGCGCTTCGTCGATTCGCAGGGTGAAGACCATTTCGAGCACATCGGTGCGGCTGATGTCGTTGGCGCGGCTGAAGGCTGGCACCGAAACCACCTTGAGGAACATGTGCTGGAGCAGCGCGAGGCGCACCGCCTGCAGCACGCCGATCGCGCGGCGCACGCTTTCGCGTTCGGGATGCGGATCGTCATCGGGCACGAGGTCGAACAGGCGGTGGAGCTTGAGCGCATCGACGCGCAGCCTAGAGGCCAGCCGCCGGAACACGCCGTTGCGATCGTCCTTGATCAGATATTCGGCGAGCGCTTCACAGGCCTGCGCAAGATGCTGTTCGGTGCCGCGATAGGGGCGGCTCGCCCAATAGGCCGAATTGAACAATTCGCCGAAGGCGGCGACGGTCTTGATGCTGGCGAGCGCATTCGAGGCGCGGACCAGCCGCATGATCTGGCGGCCGCGCGCGCTCTCGGTGAGCAGCGCGCCAAGCTCCTCGATATTGCCTTCGGCCGCGCTGCCGACCCCGGCAATGATGTTCACCGGATAGCCCAGTTGCTGCAGGATGGCGTTGTGCGGGATCGCGCGGATCTGGCGCAGGCTCATCTCGCGATCGGCGGACAGGTCGCTCTGCCGGCGCGACTTGCGGCTACCGGTTTCGTTGAGCAGCCCGAGGCCGAAAGCGGTGATCGCACGGCTGTAGGTCCGACTTTCGAGATGGTCGCGCTGGTGCTCCTTGATCGCGCGGTAGAAATCGAGGCTGAGATCGGTCCGCCGGTAGAAGGGATCGGTGGGAACGTCGGCATCGGTATGCGCGGGGCTGTGCGCGATGACCTGGGTCAGCGTGGCGAGTGCGAGATCGGGCGTGGCGAAGGGCAGATACCCATCACCGCCCTGGAAGCTTGCTTCTGGCTCGAGCGCGACCCCCGCACGGGCGAAGCGCCGCTGCGCCCAGGCACTGAGCGCCCATTCGATGCGGTCTTCGAAACTGGAAGGATGCGCGCCGCGGCCCATGCCTTCGCCATGCGTATTGAAGATCAGCGCGGCGACATCGGTCAGCCCGTTGGCGGCCATCGCCTCGGCCAGCCGCCCCTGCAGCCGCTCGATCGCGAGGCTGGCGGGAATCTGGCCGACGAAGCGCCCCGCATCGGAAAAACCCGTCTGGATCGCCACGCGCCCGCGCACCTTGGCATAGGCCTTGTAGTCGGGCTCGGCGAGCAGCAGGTCCAGAAACCGTCCGCCATGTTCGAGCGCGGTCTCGGTCTCGAACAGCGGCGAGACATCGACCTTGTCGGCAATTCCGAACAGCTTGGCGAAATAGAGCGCGGCGAGCACGGTGGAGGGCTGCTCGCATTCGGCCACCAGCATGCGGATCGGTGCATCGGCATCCACATGCTTGAGGATCTGCGCCATCGCGAGGAACTGCCGCACCGCGGTCGAGCTTTCGACCGCGAGGCTGGCGAAATTGGCGCTTTGCGGTTCAACGCTGGCGAGCAGTTCGCGCAATGCCGCAATTGCGCCGCGGCTGGACAAGTCGATATCCGCTGCATCACCCAGCCGCGTGCGGATCGCATTGTGGAGCTGTTTGGCATTCACGCGAAAATGGATCCAGCTCATGCCGAGCCCGTCGGCGCGCATGGCGGCCGCCAGCGTGCGCCGGCCGATTGCATCCTCCGCATTGCTGTCGCCCGCCTCGCTCTCGAGCTGGTCAATCAGCGGGGCAAGCGTGAGCAGCTTGGCCGGATGGTCCGCCGTCAGGCGATTGGCGGCGGCCGACATTGCCGCCGGGTCGGACAGGTCCCCGGCGAAGTCCGCCGCGCTCGCGGCCGCATGATCGCGGGCGGCGCGCAGCGCGGCGATGGCCCCGTGCGCCACGTCGATCGCCTCGAGCGTATCCGCATAGCGCCCCAGCCGCTGCGCCTTTTCGGACAGGCGGAAGGCGATCGAATTGTACCAGGTGATATCGGTGCGCCCGTCCATGTCGTAACCGACCCAGCTGGCGAAGCGGAACGGCATGGGCTGCAATTCGGTCCAGCGGTCGGGATAGGCCCCGCGCGCTTCGCGCAGCACCGCGGCTACGATGCGGTCGCGCGCATCCTGCGCATTGGCCAGCGCGGCCATGGCGCATTCATGCTCGTAGCGCAGCGTGATTTCGGGCGTCTCGGAAGGGCCCTGCGGATCGGCTTCGCGTCCCGAGGCGACCGCGGTGGCCACCGCCTCGCTCTGCCGCGGGGTCAGCAGGAAGGTGGGGTGGGCGGTAAACACCGCATGCATGTGCGGGCGTTCCCACGAGGCGCGGAAGCGCTCGAAATTATCGCCTGCCGCCGCCAGCGTGGCGAGCCGGTGGTCGGCCTCCTGCGGTTCGAGCAGATTGCCGAGCCGCACAGCCCGCGCATCGAGCGATTGCGCTTCGAGTTCGTCGACCAGCCCGGCCAGCGCGTCGATCCCCAGCTCGCCGCTTTCGAGCTTGCGCGAAATGTCGAGCGAGAGCTGGAACACGGGGTTGAACAGCGGCGTCTCGCGCGTCTGGCTGTGGAGCACGCGCAGCCTGTCGCTCAGGCTTGCCAGGGTCGGTTCGATCTTCGTTTCGGCCATCATCATTCCCTATGTCCCGCATTGCGGAGGGTTCCGCGCGAAACCGGGCGCAGTGTCAAGCGGGGCGCCCATCGGTAGCGCGTGAATACCAATGCGTATGGCCTGGGCGGGCCTTGCACGCGACCCCGCATGCGAACCATTGGCCGATTTGAGGGGTGGACTTAGCCGCTGCCACCCGCCACGCCTCGCCGTCATGTTAACGCGATCTTGACCCGCGCTGCCGGACACGGATCGGCTTGCGACGCGAAAGGGAATATATGAGCGACTGGACCATCGGCATCATCGGAGGATCGGGGCTTTATGCCATCGATGCGCTCGAGGATGCGCAATGGATCCCGATCCAGTCGCCCTGGGGCCAGCCGTCGGACGAAGTCCTGTGCGGAACCATCGGCCATGTCCGCGTGCGCTTCCTGCCGCGTCATGGGCGGGGACACCGCATCGCCCCTTCGACGATCAATGCGCGCGCCAATATCGATGCGCTCAAACGCGCGGGCTGTACCGACATCCTCGCGATCAGCGCGGTCGGCTCGTTGTCGGAGGAGCTGGCGCCGGGCCGCTTCGTCACGGTCGACCAGTTCATCGACAACACCAAGGGCCGCCCGTCGACCTTCTTCGGCGACGGCTTCGTCACGCATGTCAGCATGGCCGACCCGGTCTGCCCCCGGCTCGCCAAACACGCGGCCAAGGCAGTCACCGGCGCGGGCGGCGAATGCACCGAGGGGGCGACCTATCTGGCGATGGAAGGTCCGCAGTTTTCAACCAGGGCGGAAAGCCGGCTTTACCGCCATTGGGGCGCCGAAGTGATCGGGATGACCGGCATGCCAGAAGCCCGGCTCGCGCGCGAGGCCGAACTGCCCTACGCGCTGCTGGCCATGGTCACCGATTACGATTGCTGGCGCGAAGAGGGCGAGGCAGTCGATCTGGCGCAGGTCGTCGAGCAGATGGAGCAGAACTCCAAACTGGCGCGCAAGGCGGTCGAGGCGTTCTGCAAGGGCCTGCCGCGCAAGCGTAGCCCTTCGCCGATCGACCACGCGCTGGACGACGCGGTGATCACCGCCACCGAACAGCATGATCGTGCCACGCTGGCCAAGCTCGACGCCATTGCCGGGCGGTTGCTCCAGCAGGGATGAGCCAGGCTTACGACCTCCTAGTCATCGGTGGCGGAATCAATGGTGCCGGGATAGCGCGCGATGCCGCCGGGCGCGGGCTGCGCGTGCTGCTGGTCGAGAAAGACGACCTTGCCTCGCATACCTCATCGGCCAGCACCAAGCTGGTCCATGGCGGGCTGCGCTATCTCGAGCATTACGAGTTCCGGCTCGTCTCGGAGAGCCTGCGCGAACGCGAAGTGCTGCTGCGCAATGCACCGCATATCATCTGGCCGCTGCGTTTCGTGATGCCGCATGAACCGAGCATGCGGCCCAAATGGATGCTGCGCCTCGGCCTGTTGCTATACGATCGCATCGGCGGGAAGATGAGCCTGCCGCGCAGCAAGCGTGTCGACCTGCGCGTCGCCCCGCATCGCGGAGTGCTGCAGGAGCGGCTGAGGACCGGGTTCGAATATTCCGACTGCTGGGTCGAGGATGCACGGCTGGTGGTGCTGACGGTCAAGGATGCCGAGGAACGCGGCGCCGTGGTGCGGGTCGGGACCGAATGCACGGCGCTGGCGCGCGCCGCCGACGGGTGGCGGGCAACACTCCGCGATGGTTCTGGCGAGAGCGAGGTGACCGCGCGCGCGGTGATCAACGCCGCCGGCCCGTTTGTCGATCGCGTGGCGAAAACCGCGCTCGGCCGTAGCACGCCGGCGCATCTGCGACTGGTCAAGGGCAGCCACATCATCGTCTCGCGCCGCTTCCCGGGCGAGCATGCCTATATCTTCCAGCAGCCCGACGGGCGGATCGTCTTCGCCATTCCCTACGAGCGCGATTTCACGCTGATCGGCACCACCGACCAGCTGTACAGGGGGGATCTCGACGACGTGCGCATCGCGCCCGAGGAAGTCACGTATCTGTGCGAAGCCGCCTCGCGCTATTTCACCAGCGCGGTGAGCGAGGAGGAGATCGTCTCCACCTATGCCGGGGTGCGCCCGCTGTACGAAGACAATGCGGCGAGCAATTCGACCGTCACGCGCGACTATGTGTTCGAGCTGGAAGCCGAGGGCGGCGCGCCGATCCTGTCGGTCTATGGCGGCAAGATCACCACCTATCGCAAGCTTGCCGAACACGCTCTGGAAAAGCTTGGCCAAGTGCTCGATCTGCCCGGCGCGGCGTGGACCGCGCAGGCGCCGCTACCCGGGGGCGACATGCCCGATGGCGATTTTGCCGCTTTCCTGTGGCGCGCGAACGAACGCTATGGCTGGGTGCCGCCCGAAATGCTCCAGCGGCTCGCGCGCGCCTATGGCACCCGGCTCGACCTCGTGCTGGGCGAGGCGACCTCGCTCGCCGATCTCGGGCGGCACTTCGGCGGCACGCTTTATGTGGCCGAACTGCGCTACCTCGTCGCGCATGAATACGCCCGCACCGCCGAAGATGTGTTGTGGCGGCGTAGCAAGCTGGGCCTACACCTGGCCGAGGATGCACAGCAGGCCGTGACCGACTGGTTCGCCGCGCGCGACTGAACGACGCTACGGAACCACCGCGTTCCACAATGCTTGAAAGGGAACCACCGCAGGTCCAAGGGGCCTGCTTGATCCCTCGTTCTCCCGGAGTCGTATGGCCCTGCACGATCCTGCCCGCCTGTCCCCCATTTCCCGCCAAGCTCTCCGCGAAGCCTATCGCGCGGAAGAAAATGCCTGCGTCGCCGAACGCATGGCACAGGCCGGCGCCGCCAGCGCGAAACACGAGGAAGCAGCGCGGATCGCGATCCGCCTGATCGAGGACGCGCGTCAGCGCAAGGCGAGCGGGATCGACGCCTTCCTGCATCAATACGGCCTTGCGACCGAGGAAGGCGTGGCGCTGATGTGCCTTGCCGAAGCATTGCTGCGCGTGCCCGATGCCGCCACCGCCGATGCGCTGATCCGCGACAAGATCGGCGATATCGACTGGGCCGAACACATGGGCGAAAGCTCGTCGACCTTCGTCAATGCCGCGACCTTCTCGCTGATGCTGACCGGCGAGGTGCTCGACCGCCCCGAGGATGCACAGAAGGGGATGGGCAAGACGCTGAAGCGCGCG
Source organism: Qipengyuania sp. HL-TH1 (assembly GCF_036365825.1). Lineage (NCBI taxonomy): Bacteria > Pseudomonadati > Pseudomonadota > Alphaproteobacteria > Sphingomonadales > Erythrobacteraceae > Qipengyuania > Qipengyuania profunda. Next base: position 28,286 of record NZ_CP142675.1, on the reverse strand, counting down.
GTCAACCGCCTTGGCGAACCCGTGATCCGCACCGCGACGCTGCAGGCCATGCGCATCCTCGGCGGCCAGTTCGTCTATGGCCGCACGATCCAGGAATCGCTCAAGCGCGCCGCGCCCGAACGCGCGCGCGGACTGACGCACAGCTTCGACATGCTGGGTGAAGCCGCGATGACCTATGACGATGCCGAGCGCTACCGGGTGAATTATCACAAGGCGATCGACCGGCTGGTCAAGGAGGCCACCGGCGATGTCCGCACCGCGCCGGGCATTTCGGTCAAGCTGTCGGCGCTGCATCCGAAATATACCTTCCTTCACGCCGACCTTGCGGTGGCCGACCTGCTGCCGATCGTGCGCGATCTCGCCACTGCGGCGCGCGATGCCAATATCCACTTCACCATCGATGCCGAGGAAGCCGACCGGCTCGAGCTGTCGATGGATTTGATCGAGGCGCTGGCGCGCGACGACAGCCTGTTCACGCGTCCCGACGGGAGCCGCTGGGAAGGGTTCGGCCTGGCCATCCAGGCCTATCAGAAGCGCGGCGCGCCGATGGTCGACTGGACCGCCCGGCTGGCGCGCAAATACGACCGCAAGTTCTTCGTCCGGCTGGTCAAGGGTGCCTATTGGGATACCGAAATCAAGCTCAGCCAGGTCGGCGGCTTCAAGGATTTCCCCGTTTTCACGCGCAAACTGGCGACCGATGTGAGCTACCTTGCCTGCGCGGAAAAGATGCTCGCCTCAGACGATGCGATCTATCCGGCATTCGCCACGCATAACGCCTACACCATCGGCGCGATCAAGGCGCTGGCGGGGAACAAGCCGCTCGAATTCCAGCGGCTGCACGGCATGGGCGAGGACATCTACGGCGCGCTCGCGCAGATGGAAGGCAGTGATCGCACCAATGTGCGCATCTACGCCCCCACCGGCACGCATAAGGACCTGCTCGCCTATCTGGTACGGCGCCTCCTCGAAAACGGCGCCAACAGCTCGTTCGTCAATCGCATGGCCGATGCCGAAGTGCCGGCCGCCGAACTGGCGACCGACCCGGTGGCCGACCTCGCAGCGCTCGCGCCCTATCGCAACCCGACCATTCCGCTGCCGACCGACATCTTCCCCGGCCGCCCCAATTCGGCGGGGATCGACCTGTCCGACCCGCTGGTGCTCGAACCGCTGCAGGATCGCCTCGCCGCGCTCGAAAGCCGCCATTGGGTAGCCGAGCCGACCTTCGTATCGGGGGCCGAGGGCGAAGTGGCGCCGATCAACAAGCCGCACGATCTGTCCGCCGAAGTCGGCACGCGGCGCGACGCGCTCGATTTCGAAGTCGAGGAAGCGATCACGCGCGCCGAAGCGATCCAGCCCGGCTGGGACCGGCTGGGCGGCGAGAAGCGCGCGCTGCTGCTCGATGCCGCCGCCGATCTGTTCGAGGACCATACTGACGAATTCCTCAGCCTGTGCCAGCGCGAAGCCGGCAAGACGCTGATGGATGCAGTGCTCGAACTGCGCGAAGCAGTCGATTTCCTGCGCTTCTACGCCAATGAGGCGCGGCGCCAGTTCACTGGCCCCATCCCGCTGCCAGGCCCGACCGGCGAAGAAAACCGCCTGAGCCTGCACGGCCGCGGCGTGTTTGCCTGCATCAGCCCGTGGAACTTCCCGCTGGCGATCTTCATCGGCACCCCCGCCGCCGCGCTGGCCGCGGGCAACACCGTCATCGCCAAGCCTGCCGAGCAGACCCCGCTGATCGCCGCGCTCGCAGTGCGCCTGTGCCATGAAGCGGGCATTCCCGAAGCGGCGTTCCAGCTCCTGCCCGGCGCGGGCGATGTGGGCGAGATGATCACGTCGGATCCGCGCATTGCAGGCGTGGCGTTTACCGGCTCGAGCCAGACCGCGCAGGCGATCAATCGCGGACTGGCAGCGCGCGAAGGCCCCATCGCCACGCTGATCGCCGAGACCGGCGGCCAGAACGCGATGATCGTCGATTCCACCGCGCTGCCCGAACAGGTCACACGCGATGTCGTCGCCAGCGCGTTCCAGAGCGCCGGCCAACGCTGCTCCGCCTTGCGCGTCCTCTACATCCAGGACGATGTCTATGACGACATGCTGAAGATGATCCGCGGCGGGTTCGAAGCGCTGACGATCGGCAATCCCGAACACCTTGCAACCGATGTCGGCCCGGTAATCGACATGGATGCCAAATCCTCGCTCGAACGCCATGTCGCGCGCCGCAAGAAGGGCGGGCGACCGGTCTGGCGCCGCCGCCTGCACCGCGGGGCGAATGCCGGTTGCTACGTCGCACCGACGATCATCGAAATGGATTCGATCCTCGACCTGAAGCGCGAGAACTTCGGCCCGATCCTGCATGTGGTCCGCTGGAAGGCGTCCGACCTCGAGCGCGTGGTAGAGGATATCAACGCCACCGGTTTCGGCCTGACGCTGGGGCTCCACAGCCGCAATGACGACACGCGCGCCTTCGTGGAAGCGCGCGCCAAGGTCGGCAATTTCTACGTCAACCGCAACCAGATCGGCGCCGTGGTCGAAAGCCAGCCCTTCGGTGGCGAGGGCCTGTCGGGAACCGGCCCCAAGGCGGGCGGCCCGCACTATGTCGCGCGCTTCGCCACCGAACGCGTGGTGTGCATCGACACGACCGCGGCCGGAGGGAACGCAACGCTACTGGCGAGCTAGATGAGGCACTAGGGCCACCCACCTCCGCTCAGGCCGAGCGGGTGCGGTGCGGATGGGTTGGAGACCCAGCAATCGCCGCGATACGGGATAAATCCCGCCTCCCGCTTGCCCCCGCCCCTCACTTCGGGAATTCCTCTCCCATGGCGATTCTTTCCGACAAGTGGATCCGCGACAAGGCGCAAAACGAGGGCATGATCGAGCCCTTCGTCGAGGCGCAGCGACGCGAGGGGGTGATCAGCTACGGGCTGTCGAGCTATGGCTACGACGCGCGCGTGGCACCCGAGTTCAAGATCTTCACCAATGTGAACAGCGCGGTGGTCGATCCGAAGAATTTCGACGGTGACAGCCTGGTCGACCGCGAAACCGACATCTGCGTCATCCCGCCCAACAGCTTCGCGCTGGCGCGTACGGTCGAATATTTCCGTGTGCCCGAAGACGTGCTGGTGATCTGTCTCGGCAAGAGCACTTATGCGCGCTGCGGGATCATCGTGAACGTCACCCCGCTCGAACCCGGCTGGGAAGGCCATGTGACGCTGGAGTTTTCCAACACCACCCCGCTGCCCGCGAAAATCTACGCCAATGAAGGCGCGTGCCAGTTCCTGTTCCTGCAGGGCAACGAGCGCTGCGAGACCACCTACCGGGACCGCGCGGGCAAATATATGGGTCAGCGCGGCGTGACCCTGCCGCGGCTGTGACCGCGATCGGATGAACGTTTCACGCTTTCCCTTCTGGCGCGTCGCGCCGGGTCAGCGCGAGGGCGAATACGTCCTGCCGGTCATGCCGCCTGCCACGGTGGGGCCCGAAGGCGCACCGCATGTGATGGGCGGGGTCGCACTGGCGGCAGCGGTCGACGCGCTCGAACTCGCGAGCGGGCAGACGCTGCTGTGGTCGAACATCCAGTTCCTCGCCCCCACCACACATGCGGAGGAACTGGTCGTTTCCTGCGAACAGTGCGGGGGCGGCCAGTCGGTGGGCCAATGGCAGGCGGAAATTCGCAGCAACGGCCGGCTGACCCACCGCGCCAGCGCGGCGCTGGGTGCGCGCGAGCCGAGCGAGCAGCGCATCTTCGCCGCAATGCCTGATGTCCCGCCCGCAGCCGAATGCGAACCGGGCGATCGCGGCTGGGGCGTGCCCGGTACGCTGGGCGACCAGCTCGAGATCCGCGTGGCGCTGCAGGACGACGCGCGCGGCATCCAGGCGCTATGGTCGCGTTCGCAGGCGGGTTTTCAAGCGGATTCGGGTTGGCTGGCAATCGTCTCGGACTTCTTCCTCGGCGCGCATCCCGCTTCGCGCGGCGGGTCGAGCCTCGACGATACCTATCGCCATATCCAGTCGGCGGAGGATGGCTGGGTACTTTCGGTGACCGAGCTTGCCGCCTTTGATCGCGGCGTGGTCCACGGCAGCGCCCGGCACTTCGCCGAAGACGGACGCTTGCTGGCAATTTCGAGCCAGTCGGGGGTCCTCCCGCGCATTGCGCGCACGCCGTAACGTCTTTGACTCTCCCGCCCGCCACGCGCATTCAGGCGGCAAAGGAGAGACACATGGCCGACACCGAATTCGACATCATCGTCTATGGCGCCACCGGATATACCGGGCGCCTCGTCGCGGAGCATTTCGTGCGTGAATATGGCGCAGCGGCGGATAGGCCGAAATGGGCCATGGCCGGGCGGAGCATGGACAAGCTCGAAGCGGTCCGTGACGAAATCGGCGCACCGGCCACGACCCCGCTGGTGGTCGCCGATGCCGACGATCCCGCCAGCCTCGAAGCGATGTGCCGCCGGACCAAGGTCGTCCTCAGCACCGTCGGCCCCTACCAGCTCTACGGCGACAAGCTGGTTGCCGCCTGCGTCAAAACGGGCACCGACTATGCCGATCTGTGCGGCGAACCGGCATGGATGCGCGAGCAGATCGACCTCCACCACGAAGCCGCCAAGGCCAGCGGCGCGCGGATCACCTTTTCGAGCGGGTTCGATTCGATCCCCTTCGATCTCGGCGTGCTGATGCTCCAGCACGAAGCGGTCGCCCGCCACGGTTCGCCCGCGCCGCGGGTCAAGGGCCGCGTTCGCGCGATGCAAGGCACCTTCTCGGGCGGCACCGCGGCCAGCCTGACCGCGACGATGAAGGCGGCGGCGAAGAACCCCGGGATCATCAAGGTGCTCAACGATCCCTTCGGCCTCGCCCCCGGTTTCGACGGCCCCGACCAGCCTTCGGGCATGATCCCGCATTATGAGGACGAGCTGGGCAAATGGGCCGCGCCGTTCATCATGGCGACGATCAACACCAAGAACGTCCACCGCACCAATTTCCTGCGCGGGCATCCTTATGGCGAGGACTTCCGCTATGACGAGATGATGCTCACCAGCCCCGGCGAAGCGGGCAAGGCGGCGGCCAATGCGGTGGTCGACATGCTCAAGAACCCGTTTGGCGCCAAGCCGCCCAAGCCCGGCGAAGGGCCGAGCAAGGACGAGCGCGAGAACGGGTATTACGACGTGCTGTTCGTGGGCGAATGGCCCGATGGCAAACGGCTCCACTACGGGGTCAAGGGCAAGTATGATCCCGGCTATGGCTCGACCAGCCGGATGCTGGCCGAAACCGGCATGGCCCTGCTCGACAGCGATGCCGAAGGCGGCGTCGGCACGCCCGGTTCGTTCCTCGGCGAAGCGCTGGTCGAACGTCTGCGCGACCACGCCGAATTGCGGTTCGCCGTCGAGGAGTAGGAGGCGGGGTCGCACCGGCGGCGCCGAACAACACCACAGGGGAGAGAGACAATGGCTACCATCGCAGCACTGATTGGGCGTATCCTACTCGGCGCATTGTTCGTCATGGCCGGGCTCGGCAAGGTCATGGATCCGGCGGCGACCGCTGCCTACATGGAAGCCGAATCGCCCTTTCCCGGTAGCCTTGCGCTTGCCGTGGGCGTGTTCGAGGTCGTGGCGGGACTGATCCTGGCAAGCGGCTTCATGACACGGCTGGCCAGCCTCGCACTGCTCGTCTTCACCGCGCTGGCGACGCTGTTCTTCCACGAACAGGTGACCGACCAGACGCAGGCGGCGATGGCGCTCAAGAACGTCGCCATCATCGGCGGTCTGCTGATGGTGTTCGCCTATGGCCAGGTCCGCGGCCAGGTCGGCCTGTGGCGCGAACGTGACCGCGCGCATGACGCCGAGGTCAAGGCCGCGCATGCCGAAGGGAAAGCCGAAGGGGCGACCGCCGCGGCTGTCCGCAGCGATCGCCCCGCCGACAGTGTCTGACCCGGCCTAGAAGCTGGCGCGGATGCTCGCGCTGAAATTGCGCCCCGCCAGCGGCACGAAATCCTTGGTGACGCTGGTGTGGCGGCGCGCGGTCACATCGAAGATGTTGTCGGCCTTGAGCATCAGCGTGATCGACTCGTTCCCGTGCAGCGGGCGCCAGGCGAGCGCGGCATTGACGAAGGTGTAGCCCTCGGTCGCCGTCTCGTACGCCGCGATGTCGTTCTGGTCGTCATACCATTCCACTTCGCCGCGCAGGTCGAAGGCATCGGTCGAAGCGGTCAACGCGGCAGCGAGGTGAAGCGGCGGAATCCGCGGCACGAAGCTGTCGTCGGCGAGCCTGGCATGGACATAGTCGCCCTGCAGCTCGGTCCCGATCGTGAAATCGCCGGTATCGACCAGGTCGAAAGCCACTTCGCCCTCGATCCCGGTGTAGGTCGCATCCTGCTGGAGGAAGAGAAACACCGGTAGATCGTCTTCTTCCTCGCCATTCTGCGCGAGGTAGATGAAATCGTCGAACCAGCTGCGATAGGCGGCGATGCTGAAGCGCGCCCCGCCCACGCTGCCGCGGGCGAAGATTTCCGCACCCCAGGCGCGTTCGATATCGAGATCGGGATTGCCGATCTCGAACGCCTGGGTGGCAATATGCGGGCCGTTGGAGAACAGTTCCTCGCCCGCAGGCGCACGCGCCACGCGGGACAGGTTGATCCCCGTCCGGACGGTCGGCGAAACCTCGTAGGCAAGACCGACCGCGCCCGAGAAGGTGTCGAAACTGCGTTCGATACCCAGCGTGGTCGCATCGACCCTGGTGTTTTCGTAGCGTAGCGAGCCTTCGACTTCGAACGGGCCGTCGCCATATTCCTGCAGCGCGAAAAAGGCGATCTGTTCGGTGCGGTTGGGCGCCACGAAGGCTTCCGCGCCGACCGCTTCGAAGTCGCGGAAGTAATATTGCGTGCCCAGCGAACCGCGCCATGCGCCCGAGGTGTTCTGGACCAGCTCTGCCCGCGCTTCGAGACCTTCGACCTCGAACACCGTGCCAATCTCGTCGCCTTCGAATTCGGTATGGGTATAGTCCGAATAACCCGCGCGGATTTTCAGCCGCTCGAAGAAGCCTTCGCCGAGGAAGATATCGCCGCGCAGATCGGCGCGGTACTGGCGCAGGCCGATGCTGACCTGCTCTTCGCCATGCTCTTCCTCGCCCTGCTCGTCTTCGTCGTGATCCTCGTCCTCATGGTCTTCTTCCTCGCCATGATGATGCCCCGCACCCGGCCGGCCGGGAACGCCATAGGCGGTGTCGTAGACGCCGAAGGAGACACCCAGATTGCTATCGCCCTTGAAGAAGGCGAGGCCCGCATTGGCAGTCCAGGTTTCGGTCGCGCTATTGGGCAGCACGCCGCGCTGGTCGGCGGCCTCGCGCAGTTCCTCGGCCTCTTCGAACTCGCCCTCGTCCTCTTCCTCGGCAGCGTCTGCAAGGATTTCGGCACGCAGCGCAGGCGCCACCGAGAACCCGGCAATCTCGAGATCGTCGCTATCGCGCCATGACCCGTCGACATGCGCCACGAAGCCGCTGGTGCCGAAGGGCACATCGACCGAGCCGCCGAATTCGCGCAGATCGCTGGCGGTGTCGGTGCGGGCGACAAAATCGACATGCACCGGCTCGTCCGGAACCCGGCGCGGGATCCGCTTGTCGATCACGTTCACCGCGCCGCCGATCGCCTGGCTGCCGAACAGCAGCACGGCAGGTCCGCGCAATACCTCGATGCTCTCGGCGGTCAGCGGGTCGATCGAGACGGCGTGATCGTCGGATGTGTTGGAGGCGTCGATTGCGCCGATGCCATCGACCAGCACCTTGACGCGTTCGCCCGAGAATCCGCGCAGGATCGGGCGCGAGGCGCCCGGCGCGAAGCCCGATGCCGAAACGCCGGGCAGGCTGGCGAGCACTTCGCCGAGCTGGCCATCCATATTGCGCTGCAATTCGTCTGCCTCGACGACGCTGGTACCTGCCAGGAGGTCGAATTCGCGCAGGCCCTGCGCGCTAACGATGATCTGGCCCTGATAGTTGATCCGGCGGTCGTGCAGGTCTTCGGCTGGCGGCGCGTCCGGCTCCGCCTCCGGTTCGGCATCGACCTGTTGGGCCAGCGCCGGACCCGCGACCAGCATGGCCGCGAGCGAGAGGGTAGAGACGACAAGGCGAAGCGAGTGCTTTGAACGATACAACATCTCCTGCGTGTTAGCGGCGTTGGCCGGGCGCGCAAGGATTTTCTCTGCGCCTTGCGGCCTAATCGACGAATGCATTCGCAAAGGCGATGAATTGCGCCGGGAAGCGACCGGTCATTGGGCGCGTATCTGAAGGGCTATCCAACCGACGGGCATTGGGCGGGGAGGAGGATTCCCCCTCCCCGCCGCACCGGTCAGAACCGCAGGCCCAGGCCGATGAGGACCTGGTGGCGATCGCTCTGGACATCGATCGACGTCTCTTCGTCCTCGTCGAGGAGATAGGAATCGCTGCCGAAGTCGGTGTAGACATATTCGAGCTTGGCATAGATGCTCGAGGTGATCCCGATTTCGGCGCCGGCACCGAGGTGATAGCCGTCGCGCTTTTCCGAGAAGGCAGCGATTTCGCCGGGTTCCTCGTCGTCATTGTCGGTGACATCGGGATCGTAGCTCAGGTCCAGTTTGCCGTTGGAATAGCCGCCCTTTGCATAAATGAGCGAATTCCTGCCGAACGGCACGCCTGCGCGCAGACCCGCCGTGAAAGCCCTGCCGAGCTCGGCGCAGGAGAGATCGTCTTCGACCAATTCGACGCAGATATTGCTGTCCGACAGGTCGACACCGCCATAGGCGCCAACGACGAAGCTGTCGCCGATCTGAAAGTCGTAGCCGATCTCGACCCCGTAGGCAGGGCCGTCATCCTTGTCCTTGCCGACGAGGAATTCGTCGCCGGTTTCGTCTTCGTCGTCTTCCGGGTTGGGGAGCACGGCTTCGGCGCCGGCCTTTTCCCACCCGAGGCGGCCTTCGATGCGGAAGCCGGAAACGTCCTGCGCCTGTGCGGAGGTGCCCGCCAGAGCCATGGCCGCAGCGCCGATCAAGAAAATAGCTTTCATAGTCTTTCCTTTCATAAACTCGGAGGTGCGAGGGAATGCGCTCGCGAGTTGCCCGGCTTGCCGGGATCACTTGCGAGACAGCCTTCGACTGCCGCCTCGCCCAAGAGACGGAGTCGTCGTTCAATTGCCTTGATCGCAGCCGCTTGCGGGGCGATGGAACCGTTCGTACCTGTCGGCAGCGCCGCGCGGGGCGGCTCGTTGTCTCCGGTTCAGCGATTGCGGTTCACCTGCACGCGAGCGGCTGTGCGCGAATCGAGAAGTGGGAAGGGTGAAGCTTGCCGTGACCGAGGATCCGGACGATGGACTACAGGCCGTCTTCCTTGCGAACCGGCAACCGCTTCTGCGTTTCCTCGTGGCGCGCGGTGCCGGTGACGATGCCGAGGACATATTGCAGGAGGTCTGGCTGAAGATTGCCCGCCGCCCGGCCGGTCCCGTCGGTGCGCCGATGGCCTATCTCTACCGCGCGGCCAATATGGCGATGATCGATCGGTATCGTTCCGCAAGGCAATCCGCCGTGCGGGAGAAGGAATGGACCGAAGCCAGTTCCGGACCGGTGCCTGGCATATCCGACAGCCCTTCGGTCGAGCGCGTGATCGCCGGCCGGCAATTCGCCCGCAAGGTGGAAGAGGCGCTGGCGGAATTTCCCGACCGGGCGGTGAAAATCTTTAGGCGCCGCCGCATCGACGGTATCGCCCAGCGCGCCATTGCCGAGGAATTCGGCGTCAGCATCAGTACCGTCGAAGGTGATTTGCGCGCCATTTACCGGGTTCTCGCTGCACTCAGGGAGCGGTTCGATGAGGAATGAACGCAGGGACTCCGTCTATAGGGCAGGAGCAACAATCTATGGCGCTTGATCGCAACATTCTCGATGAGGCCGCAGCTTGGGCGGTAAGGACGTCCGAACCCGGATTCGAGGACTGGTCGCGCTTTACCGACTGGCTCGAACAATCGCCCGAGCATGCGGCGGCCTACGACAATGTCATGCTGGCAGCGGAAGAGGGCGCCGCCATGCTCGAAGCCCAACCTGCCAATGACATCGACGACGAGCGCCCCGCCCCCCGGCGCCACTGGTTCGCTCCCGCGCTTGCCGCATGTCTCGCGCTGGTGGCGGCGCTGTGGGTCTGGCAGGTGAACGATCCGGCCTCGGTCTATCGCACCGTGCCCGGCGAAACGCGCCAGATCGCGCTGGATGACGGGAGCGTGATCGTCATGGCCGGCGACACCGAGTTGATCGTCGATCCGGACCGTGATCGTTACGCCCGCCTCGAGCGCGGACGTGCCCTGTTCGAAATCCGCCATGACGAGAACAACCCGTTCCGGGTCGATGTCGGCAGCGCCACGCTGGTCGATGCCGGGACGGTTTTCGATGTCAGCATCCGGCGCTCCGAGGTCGGTGTCGGCGTGTCCGAAGGCGCGGTCATCTATAATCCGGCAAGACAGAATGCCCGGATCGAACCGGGCCGCATCCTTACCTTCGACAGGGCCAGTGCAACCTACGAGCTTGCAAGCATTCCGCTGGATCAGGTCGGCGAGTGGCGCGAGGGACGACTGACTTTCCTCCGGGCGCCCCTGGCCGATGTCGCCGCCGACATCGCGCGGGCAAGCGGGATCGACTACCGTGCTTCCGAGACCAGCGGCGAGCGGCCCATTTCAGGCAGCATCGCCCTCGCCCCCTGCGCGCGGACCCGGCTTCGCTGGGTCCCCTGCTCGGGGTCTCGGTCGAGCGGCGCGGCGAGACCTGGATCCTTGCGTCTCGTTGACCATGCGGCACGCTCCCTATGCCCTTATTGCCCTGGCGGCCTGTCTTCCCGCGCAAGCCGCTGCACGCGACGCATCGATCGACATAGCTCCGGGCACTGTCGCAGAATCGGCCATCGCCATCGCGCGGCAAACCGGCACGAGCATCGTGGTTAGCGACCCGGTGCTTGCCCAGCGACCCGCGCCGCGCATCCGCGGCCGTATGAGCGCCCGTCAGGCCGTCCGGCGACTGGCCGAAAGCGTCGACGCGAAGGCCGTTGCCATCGGTAATTCCTCGTGGCGGCTTGAGCAGCAACCGCGCAGGGCTGTGCGGTTCGCTCGCACGGCGCGGCGGCCCGAGCCCCTGCCCCGGCCAGCTGCCAAATCGCCCCCTCCCCCACCGGCACCCATGGAAGAGATCGTCGTCGTCGCCAGCAAGCGCGATACACGGCTCGAAGATCTCCCCGCGCAGGTGTCGATCGTCGATGGCGAGGAACTTGCTCTCGGTGGTATCGGCGGGACCGAAAAGATCACCCAGCGGATCGCCACCGTTTCTTCGACCTATCTTGGAAGCGGGCGCAACAAGCTGTTCATTCGTGGAATTGCCGATTCCAGCTTCACCGGGCCGACGCAGGCAACGGTCGGCCAGTACCTCGGCGATATGCGGCTCAGCTACAATGCGCCCGATCCCGACCTCAGGCTGTCGGATCTCGAACGCGTCGAAGTTCTCGAAGGGCCGCAGGGCACGCTTTACGGGGCGGGTTCTCTCGGCGGTATCATTCGGCTGGTGCCGAACATGCCCGAACTCGACCGGCGGGATTTCCGCGCCACTGTGGGCGGGGCGCTGACCCAGCACGGGGCCGGAAGCCTCGATGCGAGCGCAACCGCCAACGTCCCGCTGGCCGCGGAAAAGGCCGCGCTTCGCATCACGCTCGATGCTGCCAGCGAGGGCGGGTATATCGACAAGCCGCTGCTCGGCAGCAGCGACGTGAACCGCACAAGTATCGTGGCGGGCCGTGCGATCGCCCGGCTCGAACTGGCCCCGCAATGGACTGTGGACGTAGTCGGCCTCGCGCAATCCACCCATGCTTCCGACAGCCAGTATGCCGCGCGCGAGGGGGATCGCTACGAGAGCACGGCGCGCGTCCGTGAAGGTTCGGATGCCGACTATCTTCACGGGCAATTGGTTCTGTCCGGACAGATCGGCGCGCTGGGATTGCGCTCCACGACCGGACTTGCCCGGCAGGAGCTCGAGGAGCGCTACGATGCCACGATGCCCGATGCCGAAGACCGTGTTTTCATCCAGCGCAATGAAACGCGCATGTTCGCACATGAGACGCGGATCTGGCTGCCACTCGATGAGCGCCGGTTCGGCTGGCTCGCCGGGATAAGCCTGATCGACAATCGCACGCAGTTGAACCGTTCGCTCGAACGGGAAAACCAGCGGTCCGCTACGACGGGCGTGCTCAATACGATTACCGAAGCCACGCTCTACGGCGAAGGGTCCTACCGCTTGCGCGCTGGCCTCATCGCGACACTGGGTGCCCGCTTCACCCATGCCCGCCTCGGCGGAAGCGCCGAAGACGTGCCGCTTGCCTTGCTGGTGGAGCGCGCAGCGACCACGGCAAGCCGCGACCAGTCGGCCATCCTGCCCTCGGCCTCGCTGCTCGCCTCGCTGGGTCCGAAGACCAGCCTCTATGCCCGCTATCAGGAAGGCTTCCGTCCGGGGGGGCTGGCGATCGAGGGCGAATTCGTCCGCCGCTTCCGCGACGACCACGCCCGGACGCTGGAAATGGGGGCGCGTCACGGGCGCGCCGGAATCGATTCCGTCGATCTGGCGCTGAACCTGTCCTACACCCGATGGAGCGACATCCAGGCCGATTTCATCGACGACCTCGGGCTTCCGAGCACCGCCAATATCGGTGACGGCCGTGTCTGGACCATCAGCGCGTCGGGTGGCGCGTTCCTGACCGACGATTTGCGCCTGACCGGCGGCGCGACGCTCAACCGGAGCGAGATCGACGAACCCGTCCTGCTCGCCTTCAGCCGGATTACCCACGTCCCCAATATTGCGGAATTCTCAGGCCGTCTGGGGCTGGAATATGCGCGCTACCTCGGCAGCGGTCTCGATCTCGATGGCCGCTTATGGGCAAGCTACATCGGCAAGTCCCGTCTCGGCATCGGCCCCGAACTGGGCGATTTGCAGGGCGACTATCTCGACAGCGGGCTGCTCGTCCGCGTCGGCAACGAACGGGTCGGCGGGACCCTTTCGATCACCAACCTGGCCGATAGCGAAGGCAATCGCTTCGCCCTCGGCACGCCGTTTGCGGTCATGCGCGAACAGGTGACGCCGCTGCGGCCGCGCACCATCCGGCTGGGAGTCGATTTCTCCTTCTGAACGCCGCGCTGGCGGAATTAGCCGCACGGGCACGCTACTTTTTTCCAAGGCATCGCGCCGCTGTCTCCGTCTCGTCTGCAACCAGACGGAGGATTTCATATGTATCGATACCTGCTGACCGGGACCGCTCTGGCGACCCTGGCCGTTCCGCTCGCCGCGCAGACCCTCATTGAAGACAAGCGCACGCAGCCGATCCGCACATCGCAGTTGAAGGGCGGGGCAGGCGATGCCGTAAAGGTGACCGACAAGGGTTCGATCGAGCTGACCGCCGGTTCGGCGATTACCGTCGATGGCGATCACGATACGACAAATGCTGGCAAGATCGTGGTCACCAATGCCGATGGCGCAAGCGGCATCGAGGTGGTTGGTGACCGCCAGGCCGATATCGTCAATTCGGGTACGATAACGATCGACGAAACCTATACGGCAGAGGACATCGACAACGACAAGGACCTGGACGGCCCCTTCGCCGTCGGGCGTGACCGCGTAGCCATCCGCGTTCGCGGAAATCTTGTCGGCGATATCCGCCATACCGGCACGATCACTGTCGAAGGCAACGAGTCCGCCGGGATTTCCGTGGCGGGCCTGCTCGATGGCGACTTCGTTCACGATGGCAAGACCAGCGTCCTTGGCGACGATAGCGTTGGCGTCGAGGTCGGCGACGTGACCGGCAATGTCCGGCTGGCGGGGACCATATCAGCAGCCGGGGAAGGGTCTTCCGCCGCGCATCTGGGCGGCGATATCGATGGCGCGCTGGTGGTCCAGGGCTCCATCGCGGCGACCGGCTACCGCTATACCACTGCACCTACCGACCCGTCCAAGCTCGACGACGACGACCTGCTCCAGGGCGGGAGCGCGCTGGTGATCGAGGGCGATGTCGCCAAGGGCATTTACTTCGCGGTCCCGCCCAAGGATGCCGACAAGGACGATCCGGACGAGGATAAGGACGGGATCGAGGACGCCAAGGAAGGCAGCGCGAAAGTCGTGTCTTATGGCGCTGCGCCGGCAGTGGTGATCGGCGCCACCGATCGCGACATCACAATTGGCGCGGTTCCGGCAACCGGGTCGGGCTTCGGCCTGATTGTCGATGGCAGTGTTGCCGGGAACGGCGTCTACGCCGGTGTCGATGGCAACGGACTGGTGATCGGCGGACGCGGCGGCGCTGTGACGATCGAGAAGGGCATCGCGGTCGCAGGCGCGGTCGAAGCGACGTCGAAGGATGCCAACGCGACCGCGCTGCGGTTTGGCGGTGGAGCGTCCACCGGCGAACTGCGCGTTTCGGGGACCATCGCGGCGACGACCGGCAAGGACGCGGATAGCCGCGCCACCGCCATATCCGTGGATCAGGGCGCCACGCTTCCGCACCTGCGCAACAGCGACACGATCCGGGCCACTTCGGGCGGCGAGGACGGCACCGCCATCGCCATCGTCGACAACAGCGGCACGCTTGAGCTCGTCGAGAACAGCGGCAAGATCGTGGCGAGCGGTGCAAAGGCGGGTTCGGGGCGCAATATCGCCATCGACCTGTCGAACGTGTCCTCGGGAGCCACGGTCCGGCAGACCGCGGTGGGCTCGGGTGTGGCAGCACCCGTGATCGAAGGCGATATCCGGTTCGGGACCGGTAGCGACCTGCTCCAGATCGCCGACGGCGTGGTCGCCGGCAATGTTGCCTTCGGTTCGGGTCAGGACCGGCTGCTGATGGCGGGAGACGCAAAGTTCTCCGGACGGGTGGATTTCGGCGGGCAGGCGGACGAACTGGCACTCTCCGGCACCTCCTCCTTCTCCGGCACGGCTGATTTCGCTGGCGGCGCGGCTGCGGTCACGTTGTCGGACAAGAGCGCGTTCTCGGGCCGCTTCGTCGACAGCCAGAATGTTGCGGTCGCGCTCGAAGGCGGGACCCTCGATCTGGCGTCGCCGACGACGATCGCTTCGCTCGAGGTCGGGGCAAAAGGCATCATCGTTGCCACCTTGAGCAAGGAAACGGGCGAAGGAAGCGCGATCACCGTTGGCGGCAATGCCAGCTTCGCCGACGGCGCCAAGCTCAAGCTGCGCCTGACCGATATCGCCGCTGCCGAAGGCACCTATACCGTGATCACGGCGGGCAGCCTCACCGGCGCCGACGATCTGGTGTCCGACAATACGCTGGTCCC
Organism: Qipengyuania sp. HL-TH1; assembly: GCF_036365825.1. NCBI lineage: Bacteria > Pseudomonadati > Pseudomonadota > Alphaproteobacteria > Sphingomonadales > Erythrobacteraceae > Qipengyuania > Qipengyuania profunda. The sequence continues at coordinate 12,973 of NZ_CP142675.1, read as the reverse complement.
CTTCATGTACGATGCCGCGCTGGCAATCGAAGAGGCTGCGGGTCTGGTGATGGTCGACATCGAACGGAAGGCCAATGAGGACCTCGGCCTGAACCGTGCGCAGGGCGCTGCCTATGACGCGCTCTACGCGGCGCTGGCCGAAGATGACGACGTCGCCGGCGTGTTCCTCGGCATCACCGATAAGGATCTGTTCCGCGCCACGGTGGCGCAGGCCCTGCCCGATCATGCGGGCGGCGCTTTCGAGGGGCTGAGCCTCGGCTTGCGCACCTTCGCCCGGCGCCTGGCCGACGGCGACGGACCGATCGAAGCGACCGGCAAGCTGCGCCTGACATTCGAGGGCGCCGGCTGGGGTTCGAGCAAGGACGAGCAGGAAAGCGCCGGCTACGATCTCGATGGTCTCGGGTTTTCGGGCGGCGCCGAACTCCTCACCGGCATCGGACGGGTGGGCGCGAGCGCAAGCTGGCTGTGGAACCGCTATGACAACGGCCCGGAGAACACCGTGCTGTCGAACACCTATGAGGCGGCGCTCTACTGGCGCGGCGACTGGGGTGCCTTTTCCTCCTTCGCGCGCGGCTCGTATGGCTTCACCGATTTCGACGGCTCGCGCCAGTTCATCGGCATGAACGGCGAGGAAACGCTGGCCCGCACGATCGAACGCGACTGGTCGGGCAATGTCGTTTCGCTGATGGCCGGTGCTTCGGTCGAGGGCGGCTCGCAATTCTTCTTCTTCCGGCCGTCCGTTTTCGTCGATTACATTCGCCTTGACGAGAACGGCTACGACGAGACCGGCGGGGGCGCGGCGCTCGATCTTTCGGTCGAGGACCGGACGAGTGACGAGCTGGGGCTCAACCTCGCGACAGCGCTCGGCTTCGACCTCTTGGGGATGCGGCGCGGCGACGACCTGTGGATGCGCCTCGAAGCAGAAGGGGGCTGGCGCGAGATCCTCGCGGGCGAGCTCGGCGGTACCACCGCGCGGTTCGGCGATGGAGAAAGCTTTACCTTGCTCCCGGACCAGAGTTCGAGCGGCTGGTTCGCGCGGCTGCGCGGCCAGGCTGGGGACGAGTTCTACACAGTAAGCGGCGAGTTTTCGGTCGAGGAGCGCAACGACAAGATCGGATACGGCCTGCGCGCCTCGATCAATTTCGAGCTCTGACGCAGGAATTTCCGATAGGATCCGGTCGGCCAGATCCTCCACCCCTGGATTCCGGGGCCGACCGTATCCGGGCCCGGGCGTGAGAACGCCCGGGCCTTTTTCCAAGCAGAACGAGAGAACGGCAGGGGGCGGCAATCGGCTGCGCCAATATCCGGCGTGCCGCGCATCGGTGTCTATCTCAGCCGCTATCAGGCGGGCGAAACGGCGTGGGAGGGGAGCGACGACACAGCCTTCCCCGCGCCCGGAACAAGCCCGGCCGGATGCTGACATCGCTGGAAGAAAATGGAGCGGGCGAGGCGATTCGAACGCCCGACCCCAACCTTGGCAACTGCCAATTGGTATTTTCGCTATCGTCTCCGTTTTCAGTAAAATCTACTATATTCCACGCAACATCAATTGCTTGTTTATCACACCGAGTCGCCATTGGTACGCTGCGATTTCCGGCGGTTTCCCTCCTACTGCTTCCCCCCTGCTTCCCCGGTCATGCTGCACCTGCGTGGGGAAGCAAATATCAAGCGCGTGGGCCACCGGAGCGCAGGAGCAACTTCGAAAGGAATGACAACTCAAATCACGGACAAATCGCATGACCAGATTAACTAAACGCACCGTCGAGGCGCTTAAATCCAACCCAGAGCGTGACGCCTTCCTTTGGGACAACGAACTGCGCGGTTTTGGCGTTCGCGCAAAACCAAGCGGCACCAAAACCTTTATCATCCAGTATCGGAACCAAGAGGCGAGGACCCGTCGCTGCGTCATAGGCCAATATGGAGTCCTGACTGTCGAGCAAGCCCGCAACCTCGCCCAAAAGAAACTCGCCGCCGTGATCGACGGGGCCGACCCGTCTGCCGAACGACACTCGGTCCGCACGGGGCTGACAATCGCAGCAGTTTGCGATTGGTATCTTGCCGAGGCCGAAGCCGGTCGGCTGATCGGACGCAACCGCCGCCCTATTAAAGCGTCATCAATCGCAGGTGATCGAAGCCGCATTGAACTCCACATTAAGCCGCTGATAGGCAATCGCGTGGTCAGCCAATTGAAATTGGCAGATATTGAACGCTTGCAAGGTGATATTGCGGCTGGTCGGACTGCCCAAGCGAGGCGCAGATCCCGAGGTGGGCAAACGGCTGGCGGCGCAGGCGTTGCTGCCCGCGCCATCAGCACGCTTCGCGCTTTACTCAATCACGCCCGCCGCCTCGGCATTATTGAGGCTAGTCCGGCAAAAGGCGTGCGCATCATGGCCTCGCAGAAGGCGAAGCGATATCTGAGCGCTGGCGAAATCCGTCACCTTGGCAAGGTGATGACGCAGATGGAAAGCGAGGGCGAGCACCCGACCGGCCTTGCTGCAATCCGCGTCATGCTTCTCACCGGTTTTCGCCGCATGGAAGTGCTGGCAATGCGCAAGGAATGGGTACAGCTCGACGACAATCTCGTCCGTTTTCCGGATACAAAGTCCGGTCCGCAAATCCGCGTGGCGGGAGACTCAGCAATGCATGTGCTGGAGGCTCAGGCATTGTCCAGCCATTCGCCCTTCATCTTCCCGGCGGATTGGGGCGATGGGCATTTCATAGGCGTCGTTCGGGTGCTGGGCCGGGTCTGCGCGCGCGCGGGTCTGGACAGCGTGACACCGCACACCCTGCGCCACAGCTTTGCAAGCATGGCAGCGGCACAAGGATTCAGTGAACTGACCATCTCGGGCCTGCTCGGTCATGCCCCGCGCGGCGTAACCCAGCGCTATGTGCACCTGGATACCGCGCTCGTCATCGCGGCGGATCAAGTGGCGGGAGAGATTGCTCGACTATTGGACGGTGGCGAGTTGCGGAGCGTGCGGGAGATCAAGCAAGCGCGCACACTGGCAGCGTTGCGTGCTGTGGCATGATGCCTACTTGTCTAGGTCTGCCCTGAAGCCAGATTGAGAGACTGCGGTAGCTCGTGCTTGTCGCCGCTCCAAATCAAGGCCTGTCTCCAGAAATGGGGATGGGCCTTGTGGATAAGCCTGTGGTCTGTTCGGACTATCAGGAACCGGGGGACACGGACTATCAGGAACTCACAGCTCGGACTATTAGGAACCAAAACAGGCCTCAAACCCGCAGAAATGCTGGGCTCCAGCGCCTCTTAACTATGCTAACGACAATCCTTGTCGGATTGTTGCTAACGCGCAGCATATCAGCGCGCGGCTCCTTAGCGCTTTGGGGTGCGCCGTCGCCGCGCGCCTGTGCACTCGGCAGGTGCAAGCTTCGCGGCTGCTTGCTAGAGATTAGACGATGAAGACCGACCTTGATCATTTGCCCCCGCAAAAGCAGCGCGAACTTGAGCGCGTGGTGCAGCTTATCTTCGAGGAGTTTGATGACGCCTTTGCCCTCGCCAAGCATGAGTGGAAGAAGGCGGGGCGCATCCTCAAGGTGATCCTTTACGGTAGCTATGCGCGCGGCACGTGGGTCGATGAGCCCCACACCGCGAAGGGCTACCGCTCCGACTTCGATCTGCTGATCATCGTCAACGACAAGCGGCTCACCGACAGAGTCAAATACTGGGCGAAGCTAGATGACCGGTTGATGCGCGAATATGGCGTTACCGGTACGCTCAAGACTCCAGTCAACTTCATCGTCCATACCCTGCAGGAGGTGAACGACGGGCTCGCCCACGGGCGGTATTTCTTCATGGACGTGAAGGAGGACGGTGTTGCGCTTTACCAGTTCGATGAGACTGAGCTTCATACGCCTAAGCCCAAGACACCGGTGCAGGCGCTCGCCATGGCGCAGGAGTATTTTGACGAGTGGCTGCCGACAGCGATGGGATTTAAGCGCAATGCTGGTTACGCAGTACGAGACGGAGACCTCAAACTCGCGGCATTCTTGATGCACCAGACAGCAGAGCGACTTTACCACTGCGTGCTTCTGGTCTGCACTTTTTATACGCCGCATAATCACAACTTGGCCTTTTTGCGCACGCAGGCCGAGCGGATCGACCCGCGTCTCACCTATGTCTGGCCCCGCGAAACCAAGCGCGATCGCACCCGGTTCGAAAAGCTCAAGGACGCCTATGTCAAAGCGCGCTATTCGAAGCACTATCGCGTCACCAAGGAAGAGCTTGAATGGCTCGGCGCGCAGGTTGAAGAGCTTGGCCGCGTCGTGCACGAAATGTGCTCGGAACGCATCTCGAAGCTAAAGGCCGAAGCGAAGGCCAAGCCTGACCAGATTCGGTGATCGAGCGAGGACTTGTTGTCTCCGCTTTCGCCTTTTCTAAGCCGAAAGCAGCCTGTCGGTTTGCGACCCATTTACCGCCGTTCACATGAGGTCCTGATGGGTGCATAACCGGGTGATGGTTTAACTTTGGATGCTGAGCGCCTATGTCCTTTATCGATCAGTTTCAACTCACGGTGCCTTTGATCCAGGCACCGATGGCAGGCATCTCGACGCCCTTGTTAGCAGCTTCAGTTTCCGAAGCAGGAGGACTTGGATCAATTGGAGTGGGCGCGACTGATGCGGCCGGTGCACGGGCGATGATTCAGGAGCTACGCAGCCACACGGCCCGGGCCTTCAATGTAAACCTGTTTGTCCACTGCAGGGCCAAGGCGGATCCCGGTCGCGAGGCGGCGTGGCTCGCATCGCTTGCGCCGGTGTTTGCCGAGTTCGACGCCAAACCACCGACGACGCTGCGCACGATCTACAAGAGCTTCGCCGACGATCCTGACATGCTGGCGATGCTGTTGGAAGTGGCGCCGCCCGTCGTCAGCTTCCACTTCGGCTTGCCCTCGGCTGATGCCATTTCGGCACTGCACGCACGTGGTGTCTTTTTGATGGCAACCGCCACCAGCCTTGAGGAGGCACGGGCGATAAAAGCGGCAGGCATCGACGCGATCGTCGCGCAAGGCATCGAAGCTGGCGGCCATCGCGGAATATTCGATCCGACCTCGCCCGACGATGCACTTGGAACCTTTGTGCTCACCCGGTTACTAGTCCGGGAAACAGGACTTCCAATCATCGCTGCCGGAGGGATAATGGATGGCGCCGGCATCGCTGCTGCGCTCAATCTCGGTGCAGTCGCGGCGCAACTCGGCACGGCATTCATAGCGTGCCCGGAGTCCGCAGCAGACGAAGGTTACCGCACGGCCCTGAGAGGTCCGGGCGCGTATCACACGACGCTGACGTCACTCATCTCCGGCCGCCCAGCGCGTGCGCTTGCGAACCGCTTCACGGCGCTGTCAGATCAGCTTGGTGGACGGCTGCCGCCTGATTATCCGATTGCCTATGATGCCGGGAAAATCCTTCACACAAGAGCTAGGGCGAAGGGCGACGACGGCTTTGGTGCACAATGGGCCGGCCAGGGCGCACCGCTAATCCGCGAAATGCCGGCCGCACAACTGGTTCAGATACTACGAAAAGAACTCCAAACCAGTCTGGCCTGATGGACGGCTATCCACCCCATTCTTGCCGGCATGGCCGAGCGGGGACATTGCCAAGAGCAGCCTTTGCTCTAGCGACGACATCACGGTTATCTATGTAAACGTGAGGATAGCTTTTCGATGGTCGAATACATCTACCTGAAGCCCGGCGAGCAAATGCCGGAAATGGCTGACGAGGATGCGTGGCTTGTCGTCGAAGCTAGCGATGATGATCGATTTTTCGGCAGCGGCTACGGCTTCAAAGCGTCAGGTGAGGGTGTGTTTTACGCCTCGCTGCCGAAGAGCGATCTGAGCTTAGAGTCGGCGCTCGACGCTGCAAAACAGTGGGCCGCAAAGTATCAGGTTCCCCGCATATGGGTGCAAGCAACGCCCGATTAGCATAGTCCGCTGACCGCCCCATCCACGACATTAAAGCGTCAAGACTATTGCCCCTAAAGCCGCCCACGATCGTGGCTGCAACCAATCGTCGAGCATCCCGTGTGCGCTCGCAATCCGAATATCTGGCCGTTGGTGTGCGATGATCGCGTTGTTTTGCTGCCATGGCGTGGGATCATTTGGCGACGCTCTTAGGTACTGCCGCTGCAGAAAATTTGCGGTTTGGTTGCAGATCAGAGGCACACTCGCACCGCTATCACTGCAGGTCGCTGGCCGCGCCGGATGCAGTCGCGATGCAATCCGCTTGCAGGCGTGAGAAGCTCGGGGTATTTTTCCGCAAGCGTCTGATTTGAAAGGAAGAATCTAGGGCGAGATAAAAGCACCGCCGTCGGTCGGGGTGCAGGTGGTTGGTTTTGCTGAGCAATATGCGACGGCACTTAAGTAAGCCGACCGGCGCTCTCCTAACAAAGACGTGTGTTTTCAACTCAGTCAGCGACGGCGCATTGCGTACTCAGATGTCTTTCGAGCCTGATATGCGTCAGCATGCGTACCCATGTCCGTCCAAACAGATATCGGCGCATGCGATAGGATTTTCATTGATCATGTCCTTGGACGGCAGCGCATCAAAGGCGGCCCCAGCGTAGAAACGTCATGTGGCGTGGCAACCCATGATCGAGCGATACTCGGTGTCGATGGCGGGCCGGTCTGCTCCCCTCCATGATCCCCCAGGTCGGTCCGTCATCACCCAAATGAATGAAAGGACCGACCGGCATGCCATCCGCAGGCACGACAGAGCATCTTCGCGAGCAACGACAGCGCCAGACAATAGAACCGATCGTGATGCGTGTCCCCGAGGCCTGCCGCTATCTCGGGATCGGGCGCAGCACGCTCTATGTGCTCATCGGTAAACGTGAGATCGAGATCATCAAGCTGGGCAGTTCGACGCTGGTGCTGACTGCCAGTCTCCGATCGCTGGTTGAGAGACGGCGGAAGAATTCAGATGAGCCGACTGCAGAAGCTGTGCAATGACCATGCATCCCGATCTCATGAAAGCCATCGTGCTCGCTGCAATCGTCAAGATGCCAAGCCACTCGAAGCGTCAGCTGGTATCGACGGTTCGGGAGCGACGCGAGAAAGCCGAAGATGCATTGGCAGCCAGCGTGGTCGTGGAACTTTCGCGGCGCTTCTAGTGCACAGGAGCAATGTCCGCTTCGCGCCCTCCATCCGGCCGTTCGGCATTGTCGCCGACGATCCCTAAAGCCGCCATTCGTTCCGCCAGCGCTCAAGTGGTTCAGACCCGAAATTGCGCTGACGGCCCAGCAGGCGTGGCCACAATTATATTCGGAGTGCAGCAATCAGGGCGTCCCGAGCCATGGCCACGCGCGGGTGTCGCAGCGATGAGCGTGCCCAGACGAGGTAGTAAGCGTTGCGCGGCACCGTGACCGGGGCGGGTATCTCGACCAGCGTGCGGGCAGCGCGTTCGCTGCGGGTGAGATAACCGGGCAGTACCGTCCAGCCGAGGCCCGCGCACAATCCTGACCGTAGCACTCTCAAATCCGGCGCGGTCAAGGCGGGCTGGCTGGTCAGCTCGATCTGGTTTGCATGGAGCCAGGTTCGCAGCAGCGGCCGGTCGAGATCGTAGGCGAGGTGGGCCGTCCGGTCGAGCCCGTCGGCCAGCGGCAATTCGGCAATTCGGCTCGCCACAGCGGGAGAAGCTATGGCGCGCAGGTGTTCCTCTCCCAGCGCATGGAAGGCCAACCGCGGATCTTCGGGTTGCGAGGCGGTGACAGCTAGATGCACTCTGTCTTCGAGGAGCATGGCATAAAGCGCCTCGCGCCCGCCGATATGCAGGCGCAGGTCCAGCCCTGCTTCCAGCAGCGGAGCAAGTCGAGGCGTGATCATTTCGCCCAGCAGGTCCGACGGGGCGGCGATATGAACCGTGCCCGAGATGCGCGACGATCGGGCCCGCGCGCTGGCCAGTGCCGATTCCGCCGTGTCGAGGCTGCTTCCGATCGAAGCCGCGAGATCGTCGGCAATTACTGTTGGTCGAACACCCCGTGAATGGCGATCAAATAAGGGACGGCCCAATTGCGCTTCGAGTGAGGCGATGTGCTGCGACGCCGCCGGTTGGGTGATGCCGATTGCCCGGGCCGCCTCGCTCAGTGAACGACGGCGGTAGACTTCGACGAAGGTGCGCAACTGCAGAAGGGACATTCCGGTTCCATAACCAGATTTATGGCCGTCCGCCATTCCCGCTGGATTTCATGATGACGTTCCCTGCGTATCTAATCCGCCGAAAGGAACGATCGAATGCATAATCGCCGCCAACTGCTGAAAGCTCTCACCGCGGTCTTTGTGGCGGGTGCGGCTGCGCCGGTTGCGTTTGCTCGTGTCCCCGACATCAATGGAAAAGGACAGTTGACGATGACCCGCATTCTCATGGTAGCCACCTCCGCCGACCGCATGACTCCCGGCACCGAACCGACGGGTGTCTGGCTCGAGGAACTCACCACCCCGTATTATGCCTTCCGTGATGCGGGCGCCGAGGTGACGCTGGCCTCGATCAAGGGCGGCGCCATCCCCGTCGACCAGCGCAGCGTCAACGCCGACGGCGAGAACGACGCTTCGGTCGAGCGCTATCTGAAGGACGACGCCCTGAAGGCCGAGGTTGCCGGCACCCCGGTATTCACCACTATCGATCCTGCCGGCTACGACGCGCTGTTCCTGCCCGGCGGCCACGGCACCATGTTCGATTACCCCGGCAGCGACGAACTGGCCCGCCTGGTCGAACGCTTCGATCGCGAAGGCAAGATCGTCGCCGCCGTCTGCCATGGACCGGCGGGGCTGGTCTCGGCGAAGAAGGCCGATGGCACGCCCTTCGTCGCAGGCCGCCGTGTCGCGGGCTTCACCGACAGCGAGGAACGCGCGGTCGGCCTCGATCAGGCGGTGCCGTTCCTGCTCGAAACGCGCCTCAAGGAACTTGGGGGCAAGCACGAGGGCGGCCCCGATTTTTCCCCCTTCGCCCTGCGCGATGGGAATCTGGTGACCGGTCAGAACCCCGCCAGCGCTACCCGCACCGCGGAGCTCGTGATGGAAGTCCTCAAGGATAAGGTCGCCTGATCATGCGCTATCTCCACACCATGCTGCGCGTCGCCGATCCCGAGGCGGCGATCCGGTTCTTCACGCTGCTGGGTATCAAGGAGACCCGGCGCATGGATAACCAGGCCGGACGTTACACTTTGATCTACCTTGCCGCCGACGAGGATTTCCGCGGCGACGGCGAGCAGGGCGATGCCGAGGTCGAGCTGACGTACAACTGGCCGCCCGAGGACGGCAGCCCTGCCGAGACATACACGGGGGGCCGAAACTTCGGCCATCTCGCCTACAGTGTCGACGACATCTACGAAACTTGCGCGCGGCTGCAGGCGGGCGGCGTGACGATCAATCGCCCCCCGCGTGACGGATACATGGCGTTCGTCCGCTCGCCGGACGGGATCTCGATCGAACTGCTGCAGAAGGGCGAACACAAGGCTCCGGCCGAACCCTGGGCCTCCATGCCCAACACGGGCGAATGGTGATGGAGAAATTGTTCGAACCGATTGAGGTTGGCGGGCTGCGGCTCGCCAATCGCATCGTCATCGCGCCGATGTGCCAGTATTCGGCAGTCGACGGCGCGATGACCGACTGGCACCAGATGCATCTCGGCCAGTTGGCGCTCTCGGGCGCAGGCGCGCTGACGATAGAGGCGACCGCGGTCAGCCCCGAATTCCGCATCACCTACGGTGACGTCGGCTTGTACGATGACCGTACCGAAGCGGCGATGCGAAGCGTGCTCGAAAGTGTGCGCCGTTGGTCGGACATGCCGCTGATCATCCAGCTGGCCCATGCCGGCCGCAAGGCGAGCTGCGCCAAGCCGTGGCACGGCGGCGCGCAGCTTTCCCCCGACGCGGAGAATGGCTGGCAGACCGTGGCACCCAGTGCCATTCCCTTCGCTCCGGACGACCATCCCCCTGTCGAACTGGACGAGTCAGGGCTTGCCCGCATCCGGCAGGCGTTCGCGGATGCCGCCCGGCGTGCCGGCAGGCTCGGCATCGAAGCCGTCCAGATCCACGTCGCGCATGGCTATTTGCTCCACGAGTTTCTTTCACCGATCTCCAACCGGCGCGGCGACGAATACGGCGGCAGCCTCGACAACCGGATGCGGTTCCCGCTCGAAGTGTTCGATGCCGTACGCGAAGCGTTTCCCGCCGACCGCCCGGTGACCGTTCGTGTTTCGGGAACCGACTGGGTTGAAGGCGGTTGGACAGCGGAAGAAACCGCAAGGTTCGCGCAGGAACTCGAGCGGCGCGGTTGTTCGGCAATCCACGTTTCCGGCGGCGGCCTCGACCCGCGGCAGCAGATCCCTGTCGGCCCCGGCTATCAGGTGCCGCTGGCCCGGACGGTCAAGGACGCGGTCGCTATGCCTGTAATCGCTGTCGGCCTGATCACCGATCCGCAGCAGGCGGAGCGCATCCTGGAAGACGGGCATGCCGACGCGATAGCGATAGCCCGCGCTGCGCTGTGGGATCCGCGCTGGCCCTGGCACGCCGCCGCCGCGCTTGGCGCATCGGTAAAGGCGCCCCCGCAATATCTCCGGTCCGAGCCCCACGAAGCGGGTCGCATTCTCAAGGAAATGATCCCATGAAAATCTCCGTCAAACTGCTTCTTGCCGCTGGCGCTGCCCTTTCGCTTGCCGCCTGCTCGACGACCCGCGAGGGTGCATCCGCGCCCCAGATCGAACAGGTCGCGACCTTCGATGGCGCGATGCCGACTGGCGTGACCGTCGCCCCCAACGGGCGCATCTTCGTCAACTTCCCGCAATGGGGCGACAACGCGCCGTTCACGGTTGCCGAGCTGGTCGACGGCAAGGCGGTGCCTTATCCCGACGCCGCGACCAACCAGCCCGATCCGGCCGACCCGGCTGGGCATTTCATCTCGGTGCAGAGCGTGGTGGCCGACGGCACCAATCGCCTCTGGGTGCTCGACACGGCTGCGCCCAATTTCTCCCAGCCGCAGGCCGGCGGTGCAAAGCTGGTGGCAATCGACCTCGCGACCGACCGGGTGGTGAAGACGATCGTCCTGCCGCCCAGCGTGGTGCTGCCCACGACCTACCTCAACGACGTGCGCTTCGATCTGCGTCAGGGCGCCGAGGGCGTCGCCTACATCACCGACAGCAGCAACGCGGGGATCGGCGGCATCATCGTCGTCGATATCGCCAGTGGGCGTGCGATCCGGCGCCTGTCGAACCATGTGACGACCAACCCGGAGCCCGGCTTCACCCCGGTTGTCGACGGTGCGGTGCTGATGAACCGTCCCGCTGGTGGACCCGCGACGCCGCTAGCAATCGCGAGCGACGCAATCGGGCTTAGCGCCGACGGCAGCCTGCTCTACTACGGGCCACTATCGGGTCGCACGCTGCACGCGGTCCCCACGGCCATGCTGCGTGACCCCGCGGTGTCCGAGGAGGAACTGGCCCGCGCGGTACGCAGCCTGGGGCGCAAAGGCGCCTCGGACGGGATTGCCGAAGACGACCGGGGCCGCGTGTTCGCCGGCGATTACGAGAACAACGCTATCCGCGTGCTCGACCAGGGCCGCTGGACGACGGTAGTCAGCGACCCCCGCATCAGCTGGCCCGACACACTGTCGATCGGCACCGACGGCTATCTCTACTTCACTGCCAACCAGCTCCACCGCCAACCCGGCTTCCACGGCGGGCGGGACTTGCGCCGCAAGCCCTACGAGCTGCTCCGCATCAAGGTGGGCAGCGCTCCTGTCCTGTTGCGCTCGCGGTGACCCCGTCAGGCCGGGCAGGCCCGCGCGGGGCCGCGATCCGGCAAAAAATCAACAACTGACTTGAAGGAATACAATCATGACAAAGGGTATCGAAGGCAAGGTCGTTCTCATTACCGGCGGCAGCAGCGGCATCGGCGCGGAAACAGCGCGTCTTCTCGCGGAACGCGGCGCGAAGGTGGCCATCGCCGCGCGGCGCAAGGACAGGCTCGACGAGGTCGTCGCGGACATCGCCGCAAACGGTGGCACGGCACGTAGCTACGCGCTGGACGTGACCGACAAATCGGCGGTCCAGTCCGTCGTCGCCGCAATCATTGCCGACTTCGGCTGCCTCGACGTGCTGATCAACAACGCCGGGCTGATGCCGATCCGTCCGATGGCCGAGGTCAACACCGACGAGTGGGACCAGATGATCGACGTCAATCTGAAGGGTACGCTCTACGGCATCGCGGCGGCCCTTCCCGGTTTTCTCGAGCAGGGCAGCGGTCACATCATCAACCTGAGCTCGGTTGCGGGCATCAAGGTCTTCGCACCGGGCGGCACGGTCTACTCCGGCACCAAGTTCGCCGTCAGCGCAATCAGCGAGGGCTTGCGCCACGAGGTGGGGGAAAAGGTCCGGGTCACGTCAATCGAGCCTGGCGCTGTCGAAAGCGATTTGAAGTTCACGACATCAGGCACGGCTGCCGAAACGGTGCTCGACTTCTACAAGCAGGCCATCCCGACGGCATCGGTGGCGCGTGCTATCGCGTTCGCTGTCGAACAACCGGATGACGTCGACATCAACGCGATCGTCATCCGGCCGACCGCACAGGAGTTCTGATTTCGACGAGGAGGCGGGGCCGGGTGTGCTCCGCCTCTTAGGGAACGTGCCGGCCCGCTCGTCCGTTAGTTTGCCGAACAATATCTGTCCGTTTCACTTGAGGAGTCACTTATGCCCAAACTTGCCCTGTATGTACCGCTGAAGGCCAAGCCCGGAAAAGAGCGCGATGTCGCCGATTTCCTAACCTCGGCATTGCCGCTCGTTCAAGCTGAGCCGGGCACTCAGACTTGGTACGCGATCGAGGAAGGTCCCGGTGCGTACGCGATCTTCGATACGTTCGAGACAGAGGAGGATCGCCAGGCCCATCTCGACGGCAAGGTTGCCGCCGCACTGATGGAAAAGGCAGACGAACTGTTTTCCGAACCGCCGCAGATTCACAAGTTCACCCTGCTGG